>JAIWHF010000082.1:0-11047 GCA_048629905.1 Methanosarcinales archaeon | reverse complement strand
ATCTCTCGGGCATGGGTTGCCCCCTTTATATAAAATCAGACCATCCCCATATGGGAACGGTCTGGCGAATAAATACCTGCCATCATGATGGCATACAACAGCAGGGCGGATACCAATTTGAGTATATCATTGATACATACTTGGTCAAGTATCATTTCATTCATAGGAGGCTGAGTTAATAATCCTAACCTTCAGGAGGATAAGGATCATTTCCGTAGCTATTTCTTTCCCTAATTTTTCCATCTCGACCATGGACTATCACCTCACTCCTTTGATTCTTCGCAATATCGCGCGCAGAACCAATTGCTTCCCGCTGCGTCTGATGAACTGATGTATCCCGTGAATTGCCTTCTCCACGTACAGCCCATCCACCTTCACGTTTTACTACGTGTTGATTCTTGCCCATTTGTGCACCTCACTAGAACATTTGGTCTATTATACATTGATCTCTAGCGCTACGCAATGGTTGTGAATCTAAATTGGATTATAAATATCCGAGGATAAACAAAAAAGCCGAATAATATTATGGTATTTACCATCAGGTTTTCAATCAAGCACCCCGGGTTTAAAGAAACGTCCCCCTCGCGAGAGGGGAACGTCGTTGCCAAGGTTATTCACCTTGACAGGGCTTTTCAAATCGTATCTTGGAGGCTATATTTAGTCAATATAGAACAAATATTCTCTACCAATCAGAGGGTTCTATGAAACGCGTAAATGTGTATGTTGATGGTTTCGATACATGACGGGCATATCTTGGCCAGACCGGTTGAATGGAGTTGATAGTGCGTAGCCATTCGTTGCCCCCGCCCCAACCGAGGTCTTGGGACAGCCGACCCCACGGGCTGGGCGATATGCAGGTGATGGTTCTGGTTTGAGAATCTTGGTAAGCAATCCAAGGTGCAAACGGGGTGGTTCCCCCCAAAAACGCTCCGCTTCACATCGCCCCCTGCTGGGATGTTTCGCGAGGGGCGCTCGGTGGAGTGGGTGACTTCGCCCCCAAAAAACGCGGGAATCCGCAGGTCATAACCGTTCTCTCGACAGGGGCGCACAATTCGGCGTCCCCGTTCGTTTCACGAATCGTGAGTCAGGTGGTTATATTAATAGAGGACAATCGCTAAGGGAACACATCCATTGACGCAACAACCTTTCGAAACGCTCGTTGAAATGCATCGTGATGAGATTTTCGCCTACCTATGGCGTCTTATCCCCGGTGATCAGGCCGAGGATTGCCTGCAAGAGACCTTCCTGCGAGCGTTTCGGGCATACGAACGCACGGCCCCGGATTCCAATTACCGCGCCTGGCTCTACAAGATCGCCACCAACGTAGCGCGGACGGCGCATACTCGACGGCAGCGGGAGATGACCCGAGAACTCCATCACACGGTGGCGCCAGAGGGGCGCACACTTCTTGACGCCGTCATCTTAAGCGATGATCTGAAAATAGTGCTGCAAGCGGTCGAAGCCCTGCCGCATAAGCAGCGCGCGGCGTTGATGATGCGCAAGTACCAGGAGATGGGCTATAAGGACATTGGGGCTGCGCTGGAATGTTCTGCTGGGACAGCCCGGGCGCACGTCTACCAGGCCTTGAAGAAGTTGAGGCTGCGATTAGCAGGAGATTTTGAACGTTCGATGGAGGCAGAATGAACGAGAAACCAAATCCATCCAAACATGATGCGGTCTGGTTGGGGGATGATGACCAGGATCTGTTTCCAGAGCCGCTGACGGAAGCGCTGGATCGGATATATGCTTCTGGTCCGAGTGAAACGGCCATGACCGCTGCACAAATTAAACTTGATAGCGCCTTGAAGGCAGAAGAGGCGACGGTTGTTTACTACGATTATGTGCCCGCTTCCCCAATCGGGGCGTTCTTTGTTGGTCTCTCCGAACAAGGCGTCGTGGCGCTCTCATTCGAAGAGTCAGAGGAGCGCTTCCTGGCCTGGCTGCAGCGCAGATCGAAAGCAACCGGGGTGCGAGAGCCGAGCAAGCTGCGTGATGTGGTTTCCCAGGTGTTGGAATATCTCGACGGGCGCAGGAAAAGTTTCACCTTCGCATATGACTTACGATCCTCAACGCCCTTTCAGCGCGATGTTCTGACAACAGTGCAGAAGGTCCCGCGCGGGGAATACCTGACCTACGGTGAGCTGGCGCGGCGGATTGGTAAGCCCGGCGCGGCGCGAGCAGTTGGACAAGCTTTGGGCAGCAACCCCATCCCGATCCTCATCCCCTGCCACCGTGTGCTGGCATCAGATGGCTCGCTTGGCGGTTATTCCGGGCGCGGCGGCGTGCGAACAAAAGAGGCGTTGCTCCGCCTGGAGGGGGCGCTTCAATGAAGGTGGGTGGAGGCAGCGATTCACAATGGCGGGAGCTTGAAAGGGATATTATCGCCTGTCGGCGGTGCCCTCGCTTAGTGGAATGGCGCGAGGAGATAGCGGCGCAAAAACGACGAGCGTTCTCCGATTGGGAATATTGGGGTAAGCCGGTGCCTGGTTTTGGCGACCATGAGGCACGGCTGCTGATCATCGGCCTGGCGCCCGGGGCACATGGCTCCAATCGCACCGGACGCATGTTCACCGGTGATAGTTCCGGGGACACGCTGTTTGCGGCAATGCACCGCGCTGGTTTCGCTAATAAACCGATGGCGAGAGAGAGCGGTGACGGTCTGAAGTTGCCGGATGCTTTTCTAACAGCAGTAGGACGTTGTGCACCGCCGAAGAACCGACCCACAGCAGAGGAACTGGCGAATTGCCAACCCTACCTCCTGCGCGAGATAGAGCTTCTCCACCGGGTGCGCGTGGTTCTAGCGTTAGGGCAGATTGCATTTGACGGATATCTGCGGGCATTGCGGGGACAGGGGGTGGAGATACCTCGTTTAAAATTCGCACATGGATTGTGGCACGACTTCGATCCACCCACGCCATCGCTCGTTGCCTGCTACCACCCTAGCCGGCAGAACACACAAACCGGCCGGCTGACCGAGGAGATGATGGATGCGGTATTCTCCCGCATCCGCAAGGTGCTGGAAATTGGAATGGATCAAGCGTGAGAATCCTTTTTACCGCCAACTGAGGCCATCGTGACGACTGAAACGAGATCGAATCTATGACATCATCGCCGGGAGAACGATCGATTGAAGCACGGGGGATCATCAACCTCTTCATCGTCTATATCGTTTGGGGCAGTACCTACCTGGCCATACGCATTGCCGTACGACCCGGATCGGGGATCCCGCCTTTCACGCTCGGCATGGTGCGCATTCTTATCGCCGGTAGCTTGATGCTGCTTATATCCGCTTTGCGACGTTCATCTATGCGCCCTACTCGCAAGGAACTGGTTGTGCTGGCGTGTTCGGGAGTCTTGCTTTGGACCGGGGGAAACGGGATGTTGAACTGGGCGGAGCAGAGGATAGATTCTTCCTTGGCCGCGCTGTTGATTGCCACCGTCCCGCTGTGGATGGTTCTCATGGAGTCTATCCTGGATCGAAAAAAGCCGTCCAGCGGATTGGTGCTCTCCTTGATCGTTGGCTTTGTCGGCATAGCCCTGCTCTCGGCGACGACTCTTCAAACCGGGGATATGGGCGATATCCTCTCCTTGTTGGCGTTAGTCCTGGCCTCGATCAGTTGGACATTGGGATCGCTGCTGCAGAGCCGGATGCCGGTCTCACTGAGCATCGAAGTGAGCGCCGGGTATCAGCAGATTTTCGGCGGGCTGGGGTTCGTGGTCCTGGTCCTGCTGACGGGGGAGCCAAGGCCGACGCCGACGACCGACGCGTGGCTGGCCTGGGGATATTTGATCTTCGTGGGTTCATTGATCGGGTTTACAGCCTATGTGCGCATCCTGCAGCTTCTGCCGATGAGTGTGGCTATGACCTACGCCTATGTGAATCCGGTGGTCGCATTATTTCTCGGCGCCGTGATTCTAAGCGAACCGCTCCATATCACTACGCTTGCGGGAGCGGCGCTTGTGCTGCTCGGGGTGGCCGGAGTTTTCCGCGAGAGGAAAAGGTCGAAATCCCGTGGTGTGGCAGTGCCTTGAGGTTAAAAGCAAACACCGCGGCCCCTTAAGGGCCACGGTGGAGTCTGCTGTAAAACTTCCAATCCTTATGTCGAAATCTCGGGTTGAAGTAGACGTGCATCCTCTTCGCGCGCAATTCTGCGCCCTTTTTCGACATTGACGGTCATCAGGATTCCGCCACCGACGATGAAGAAAGCGACCAGGCTGAGCACCGCCGGCCGGCTGGAGTTGAACATCATCACCGCCGCGGAGAAGAGCAGCGGACCCAGGATCGCCGAGAACTTCTCCATAATGCCGAACAAACCGAAGAACTCACCGCTCTTCGATGCGGGCGACATCGAAGCGTACAGGCTGCGGCTGAGTGCCTGGCTGCCGCCCTGGACGACGGCAACCATCCAGGCCAGGAACCAGAATTCGATAACCGAGTTTAGCTGGTATCCCCATGCGGCGATGATGGTGTACATCATGAGGGCGAGCAGGATGCCGCGCTTGGTGTCCATCTTCTCGGCCATCCCTGAGAAGAGCGGTTTCCCGAGCAAGAAAGCAAGCAGCAGGCCGACCGCTTCGACAGCGACGATTATGCCGATAATGACCCCGATATTACTGGTCATCTCGGGAGGCAGAAGCCTTACGCTGAAGGAGCCGGCGAGCGGCAGGGCGAAGAGGTTGTACACGATGAAAGCCAGATACATCGGACGGCGGCTCTCCCCCCGGCTGGGCAGGCGCCCGAAAATTAGGCTGAAGGGGATGCCGACGAACTGCACCAGCAGCAGCGCCAGCACCATTTCGGTGCTGCCGAAGCCGAGCTCGGCGCCATAGATCGCGGCGACGCCGATGATGGTCCCGATGCCGTCGTTGTAGATGAGGAAGGCGAGTAAAAATTTAAACAGGTCCGAATATTGACGGATGTCTTTGAAGGTTTGCCAAAGACGCTTGAAGCTGACCGCCACGACGCTCTCGCCTGGGGAGAGTTTTTCGGTGGCCGAGGGCGGTTCAGGAACACGGCGTAAAACTGGTATTGAGAAAACGGCCCACCAAATTGCCACGCTTAGAAATGAAAATCTAGCTCCCCAGGTTCCCGGCAGAACCTGAAGCATCACAACGTTGAGCGCCAACAGGATGCCCCCGCCGAGGTATCCCATTGCGTATCCGCGTGTTGAGACGCTGTCGCGGTCTTCCTCACGCGCAACGTGGGGGAGCAGGGCGTCATAGAAGACGTTTGCGGCGGTGAAACCCACTCGCCCGACGATGAACAGGATCGAGGCAAGAAGCCAGTCGCCCTCTTTTATCAGGATCATCAAGCCGGTGCCCAAAACGCCGATTCCAATGAAGAAGGACAGGAAACGTTTTTTACCGCGCATTACATCGGAAATTGTGCCTAAGATTGGTGAAAGAAGGGCGGTGATGAAAAGTGAGATACTCAGTCCGCGTGCCCAGTAGGCGGTGGCGAGCGCTGGGCTTGCAAGCGTAGCCCCGGCGACCTGGCTGTAGTAAATCGGGAGGACCGCAGCAAGGATCGTGGTGGCGAAAGCCGAGTTGGCCCAGTCGTACATCGTCCAGGCTTTAATTCGGCGTTTATATTCCTGTTCGCTGATGTTTCCGGTTAATGAACTGCTGACCGTTGCCATGATGACTGTCTCCTCTCGAATAAAGCAAAGGGATCGATGAACACCGTTGTTTTCGTGGGTGAATAAGTTTAGACCGGTTCGCCGCAGAATGGAAACATGCTGTGGGCTATTTACCACAGCGAGCTCGGTACCGAGCATGCACAGGCGGATACCAACTTCTCGCTCTAGTTTGTTTCATTTGGCGGACCCTTGAGCGATAATGCGAGCTCATCGAGATCGCCTGGCCTTTCCGATAATCATTGCGAAAATTAGTAGCAGCGGGGATCCGGATCGGAACCGAACTCGGGATCCCCGCGTTCTTTTAAGTAGAGTATTGACCTTAAGCGGTCGAATAGTAGAGAATAGGAACACCGAGCGCACAAAAGACATCCGGCGGCGCTGTGAAGAAATGGAGAAGCGGTATGAAACACGCGGTGAGTGTGAGCCTGGGAAACCCCGCGCGAGACAAGCGGGTGGAGGTGGATTTCGCCGGCGAACGAGTCCTGGTTGAACGGATAGGCACTGGTGGGGACGCCAAGAAAGCCCGGGCACTCTTTACAGAGCTGGATGGCAAGGTTGACGCTCTAGGTGTAGGCGGGATCGACATGTACGTCCGGCTGGGAAAGAGGGAATACCCTATCCGGGCAGGGCTGAAGCTTGTCCAGGACGTGCGCGATACCCCTGTCGTCGACGGCAGGGCGCTCAAGTATGTGCTCGAGAGGCGCGTGTTCGAGTTGGCTGGAGATGCCCTGGAAGACATGCCGCGTTTTCGCCGCGCCTTTATGCCCTTCAGTATTGACCGCCTTGGTTTGGCCGAGGCGATTTCCACCATTGCCGACGAGGTTATCTTCGGTGATTTAATGTTTGCTCTTGAAATCCCCATTCCCATGCGCGGCCTCCCAAGCTTATATAACTGGGCCAGGGTTTTGCTGCCCATCGTAGGTTTTCTCCCTCTCTCAGCCATCCTCCCGCCCGGCACCAAGGGGGAGGAGCGCAAACCCAAACATGTCCGATTTTGGCAGGAGGCGGATCTCATTGTGGGCGACATGCATTACATCTACACTTACGCCCCCGAGGATCTTCGTGGGAAGTGGGTGATCACCAACACAACAACGCCTGAGAATATCGAACTGCTTCGAGAGCGGGGCGTGCAGCGGGTCATCACAACGACGCCGCGCTACGGTGATCGGTCTTTTGGCGTGAATATGATGGAGGCAGCGCTCACAGCATACGCCGGGAAGGGTCGACCGTTATCCGATGCCGAACTTGGCGGTTTGATTGAGGAACTGGCGCTGCGTCCATCAATCGAAACCCTGAACGCCTGAGCGAGGCCTGCAAACCGGTCTCCCTGATAGTCACCACTCTTGACACAATCGCCGCATCTATTCTTATAGCTGTGGGGCAGGAAAGACACATCCGACAGACTCCCCCGCGAACCCGCCTTTGATAGACCCAGAACCATCTGGTCATTCCCCGCTTTTAGTTACGAAATGGATCCGGATTTGCTCCGAGACCACAGAGGTGCATTCACGGTACGAGTGAGATAGTTCCGTTGTAGAATGAATGCGTGGATCAGACGGCGACATCAAAGAAAGATCATCTGTACCTGAGCGACTACGATCGCGAGTTGTTAGCGGGCGAACGCGGTCCGGGGGCGCAGATGGCCATGCGCATCATCGTGCGCATGGCGGAGATTCTGGGCGTCGAGCAGTTGATCGACATCGAGGCAGCGCATATCGACAGCTCACTTTACATGGGGGCGGCGACGCTAGAATTCGCAGAGAAGCTGGTCGATCTTGGAGCGAAGGTATCTGTTCCAAGCACCCTGAATGTCAGCGGGGTCGATGAACACGGTTGGACGCGTTGGTCAGTCCCACCGGATTGGGCGGAGAATGCAAAGCGACAGATGCGGGCGTATGAGGAAATGGGATGCATCCCGACGTGGACCTGCGCGCCCTATCAAACCGAGTTCAAGCCGAAGTTCGGGCAGCAGATCGCCTGGGGGGAATCCAACGCCATCGTCTTTGCCAACTCCGTCATCGGCGCACGCACAGAGCGCTATCCCGACCTGCTGGATATCTGCGCGGCGATAACCGCGCGTGTTCCCGCCGCCGGGCTGCATTTGCAGGAGAACCGCGCCGGGCATATCCTGCTCAGGTTGAAGGAAGTGCCCGACCGAGTTCAAAGACATGAAAGCTTCTACCCTGTGCTCGGTCACTTGATGGGTAAGGTCTCTGGCGAGAAAAACCCGGTTGTCGTCGGCATGGAAGTGGAACCTGGATGGGATCAGCTTAAAGCGCTCGGCGCCGCTGCGGCTTCATCCGGAACCGTAGGGCTCTTTCATCTGGTGGGGATAACGCCAGAAGCGCCCACACTGGAAGACGCGCTTCATGGTAATGAACCAGAGCAGGAGATCGATGTAACTATGGATCACCTGCGTGAAGCATGGCGGGAACTCTCAACCGCGGGTGGTCGAGAGTTGGATTTGGTGGTGTTGGGCTGCCCGCACTTCTCATTGGCGGAGTTCGAGCGATTGGTTCTCTTGATCGATGGGAAAGAAAAACACAAGGATGTCGAGTTCCTCGTCAACTCGAATCGGGCGATGAGAGCGCTGGCGGATGAGGCAGGATATCTTCGATCTTTGGAAGCGTTCGGGGGCGTGGTGACCGTAGATACCTGCCCTCTGGCAACGCCGATGCTGTCCCCGGATATCGAAGTGGTGATGACAAATTCGGCAAAGTTTTCGTATTATGCACCGGGTATCCTCGATGAGCGGGTGGTATTTGGAGCGCTCGAGGACTGTGTGCTTTCCGCCATTGAAGGGCGCGTTGTTAGGGACGAATCACTATGGCGTACGTGATTCAGAGCCGGCCGTTGGTGGCGGGCTGTGCTGAGGCGGAGGTCTTGTTGAGCGATAAACCGCTCAGTTTCTGGGGTGGTTACGATGCGCTGACGGGAGAGATTATCGACCGGCGTCATCCGCTTTCGGGGGAATTCGCAGCAGGGAAGATCCTCGCTCTACCCTTCTCGCGCGGTTCGAGCACGACCACAGCCGTGCTGCTTGAATCTATGCGTGGGGGAACGGCGCCGGCCGCGATACTGACGATAGGCGTTGACACGTTTTACGCCCTCGCATCGATCGTGGCTGAGGAATTATTCAACGAGACTGTCCCGATCCTGTCGCTCTCTCCAGCGGATTTCGAGAGGCTGAAAAACGGAGACACGGCGAAGATCAGCCAATCCGGCGAGATCACGATATCCACACAGGCGGAGAAGAAACCGGCCGCTCGATGAGTTGACGGAAAAGCGTATAGGGCATTAAGCTTGTCTAAGCTGCTGTAAGCATCAGGAAGGTACACATGGAAAGTACAACGACTATCCCGATACTGGAAAACCGACGCATCCTGCTGGGCGTCACCGGATCGATCGCCGCCTACAAAGCCGCGGATTTAGCATCTAAACTCACACAGGCTGGCGTGCAGGTGGATGTGGTCCTGAGCGCCGCGGCACGCAAGTTTGTCACCCCGCTCACCTTTCAATCGGTAACTGGTAGGAAGGCCTATACAGAGTCGGACCTCTGGGGCGAAGATGCGCATGTCTTGCATGTTGGTCTCGTGGAGGGGGCTGACGCTTTCATGATTGCGCCAGCAACGGCCAATACCATCGCCAAGTTGGCTACCGGTCAGGCGGGATCCCTGTTGACGCTCACGGCGCTTGCAGCCCGTTGTCCATTGATCGTGGCTCCGGCGATGGATGTTGGCATGTATGAAAATACCGCCACGCAGGAGAATATTAAAATCCTGCATGAACGGGGCGTTATATTTGCCGGCCCCGCCGAAGGACGGATGGCATCCGGCTTGATTGGCAAGGGGCGTATGCTCGAACCGACAGTGTTGATTGGAGTTCTGAGACAGGTGCTTGGCTACGCGGGACCTCTCAAGGGTCGCAAGATCGTCGTGACGGCTGGAGGGACGCATGAGCCGGTCGACCCGGTACGCGTGTTGGCGAATCGTTCTTCAGGGAAACAAGGCTTTTCACTCGCGCAAGCAGCGATCGATCGCGGTGGAAGCGTGGTCTTGATCGCCGGCCCAGTGGCGCTGCCGACACCTGTTGGTGCGCGCCGGATTGATGTGACTACGGCCGCGGAGATGCTTGAGGCAACACAAGAAAGTGTGGAGAACGCCGATGTCCTGCTTATGGCTGCAGCAGTGGCCGATTTTCGACCTGGTGAGATCGTAAAAGAAAAAATCAAACGCAAGAAGGATATCCCCGCGATCACATTGGAACGGACGGATGATGTTCTGGCTGCTGTGAGCAAGCTCAAGGCAAAGAGCGGATGGCCGCGCGTGATCGTGGGTTTCGCCGCCGAGAGCCAGAAGTTGATTGAAAACGCCCAGCGTAAGCTCGAAGAGAAAGGGCTGGACCTGATTGTAGCCAACGATATCACCGCGGAGGATGCGGGTTTCGCCGTCGACACCAACCGGGTCACACTGCTCGATCGAGACGGCGGCAGCGAAGAATTGCCGCTCATGACGAAAGCTGCGGTGGCAGAGGAAGTGCTCCAAAGGGTTGTTGAATTGCTGGGCGCTGCAGATGATCGGTCTTGAACGCTGAACGAAGCGGTAAGATTTATTTAGGAACGCAGGGTTTTTCCTTTGACGATTGGGTTGGCCCTTTCTATCCCGCCGGCACATCGAAAAACGCATACCTGGAGCAATACGCCGAACGTCTTCCTGCGGTCGAGATCGATTCCACGTTCTACGGCGTTCCGAGGGCGGCAACGGTACAGAAGTGGAGGGAACGAACACCTCCCGGTTTTCGTGTTCAACCTCGAGGGTCTGCCGGCCGACCAGGCGGGGACCTTCCTCGATGTGGAGCACGACATCATCACTCGCACCGGCCTGCACTGTGCGCCGCGGGTGCACGAAGGTATCGGCACCGCCGAAGCCGACGGCACCGTGCTGGGCCAGAAAATCACGCCCATGGACAGAGCTGGTTTATACGTGCCGGGGGTTAAGGCGGCGTATCCTTCCTCGGTGTTGATGAACGCGATTCCCGCCAAAGTTGCCGAGGTGCCCGAGCTGATTATGGTAGTGCCAACACCGGGTGGTGAGACTAACGATTTAGTTTTGGCCGCCGCCGCCATTTCCGGGGTTGACCGCGTCTTCACCGTCGGCGGTGCGCAGGCGGTTGCGGCGCTAGCTTACGGCACAGAAACTATTCCCAAGGTTGATATTATTACCGGCCCCGGCAACAGCTATGTGGCGACTGCCAAACGCATGGTTTACGGTGTTGTCGGCATCGACATGATCGCAGGACCTTCTGAAATTCTAGTGGTGTGTGATGGTAAAACCGATCCCGACTGGATCGCTATGGATCTGTTCTCACAGGCCGAGCACGACGAAGAAGCGCAATCTATTTTGGTTAGT
>JAIWHF010000081.1:0-11062 GCA_048629905.1 Methanosarcinales archaeon | reverse complement strand
CTGAGCAGACGTTGCGGGTTCTCTTCTTCAGCGACGTAGTATATATGATGGAGATTGCCACCCAGTTCACCCTGCCGCTCGACGAGGTGAACGTCGTACCCCGAGTCGGCAATTGCTAGGGCAGTCGTCATGCCGCTCAACCCGCCGCCAATTACAAGCGCGGCGCGAACGGGCTCACGCTCTTCTTTGTATATGGGGTGAGCCATGCGCACCCGCTCGACTCCCATGCGAATTAACTCGGCAGCTTTGCGCGTGGCGCCCTCAGGGTCATTGGGGTGCACCCACGAGCAATGCTCGCGCAAGTTGACCATCTCCACCATGTAGGGATTGAAACCCGCTTCGCTCACCAAGCGTTGAAAAAAAGGTTCGTGGGTGCGATGACTGCATGCTCCGATGACGATTCGGTTCGCACCACTCTCCTTGATGAACTGCCGCAATGCATCTTGATCGGGGTTGAAGCATGCCAGCGAGAGGACCTCAACCTGAGTTACGCCCGTGAGTGTCCCCGCAAAGGCAGCCACACGCTCAAGATCCACAACCCTGGAAATCTCACCTGCACAACCGCACAATGCGATGGCGATCTCGGGTGTTTCACTGTCCTTTATAGGTTTCTCGGGAATGCTGCTTTCAGAGATAAATGGATTGGACGTGTTGAATTTCCGACCCCCGAGGTTTTCGCGCAACAGGCGCATCACTTCAGCTGCCGCACCGGAAGCGTCCAAGATAGTTTCCGCGATCTCCTTGGGAGAGGCGAAGGCGCCACATACGAAAACTCCAGGTCGTGTTGTCGCCAGGGGAGAGAACTTATCGGTCTCACAGAAACCATATTCGTTGAGTTCTATACCTAAGGTGCTGGCGATTTCGACAGCCTTTGCCGGTGGTCGGATGCCGACAGCCAGAACAAGCAAGTCGAAACGCTCTTGTTTAAGAGGTCCCTGCCCGGGTGCCGATTCCTCGTGCCTCCGCCCGGCGGGGTAACGAAGGATGATCTCGCTGGTTTCAGGATCTTCCTCAACGGAAGAAATCCGACAGCGTGTGTAGTGGATTCCGAAGCTGTCACGCGCCTGGTTGTAATAGAGGTTATATTCCTTGCCAAAAGCGCGCTCGTCCATCGTGAAGATATGGCATTCGACATTTGGAATGCGCTGCTTGGCGAGCATGGCCTCCTTCGTGGCGTACATGCAGCATATCGAGGAGCAGTAGGGGTTGCGCTGGTCGCGCGAGCCCACGCACTGCAGCCAGGCGATCCGCTCAGGGATCTTGCCGTCTGAGATCCGGCTTACGATCCCTTCGGTGGGACCAGAGCGAGAAGCCAGGCGCTCATACTGCATTGAAGTGATGACGTTAGGGATCCTGCCGTACCCTAATTCGGGCATCTCCTCCGGGTTGAAGGGCTGGAATCCCACCGCCAGAATTACCGCACCGACATGGATCTCTAGATCACAGGGTTGCGCATCGAGGTTGATGGCGTTTGTGGGGCACACTTTCAAACATTCACCGCATTCTGCGCAATGCTCGGTGGGTTCGATCATGTAGAACGTGTCTGGCACGGAGCGAGGGGCAGATTTATCGATGATCTTACGTGTGCTAAGGCCCAGCTGAAAACCGCTGGGGCGAATCTCCGGGCAAACCTCCGCACAGCGTCCGCAGTTTGTGCACAGGGTTGGATCGACGAATTGAGGGTGTTTTAACAGTTGGACATGAAAGTCGCCTGCCTCGCCCTCGAAGCCTACGAGATCAGAGGAAGTGAGCAGGGTGATATTTGGATGGCGGTTGTGATCGAGTAACGCAGGTGTAATTGATGGCCTGGTGCAGCCGAAGCCATGATCTGAGGTCCCCCGACACAGGACGCAGTCGTGGGTAGGGAACATGAAACCCAATTGGGCTACGCGACCTCCAAGGGAGGGGGTCGCTTCGAGAAGATATGCATGGATTCCTGCATCAGCGAGGTCGAGGGCAGCCCGCATCCCTCCGACACCCCCACCGATAACCAATACGCTGTCGACGGTATCGCTTGCCCTGCCCAGATTCAGGCCGTTTTGCTGCGGTTCTGTCATACAAACCAGTCCATTTCTCTGTCAATTTACGGCTGGTGAGTACCACCAACCAAGTCTATTTCGGGTTATTCCTACCCAATATGGTAACTCCCCCGCCTCTTGAGCGAACAGTGCCAGATATCACAAGGGGCGGGGGACAATCTTCATTCAGGAAGCACACCTATCCCATCAGCGTAAATCAGGGATTTGAAGTGTGTATTCGATTAGCTTCCATTGCACCTATTGGTGCAATGTGTTCCAGAATGATCAAGCTATTCTTTGTTCAGGTTACAACCACGCCAACCTAAGGCGTGTAGGGTTTGATAAAGCCCTCTTCCATCATATGCGTCGTCAGCCCACGCGAGCGACGAATGATCTCCTCCGCGTTCTTAAGCTCTTCATCATAGGTCATAGGTGTGCGCGCGAGCCCTTCTTCGACCGCCTGAACTGCGACGGCTGCGGCTTCGCGTGGGAACACTTCCCATTCGTCCATCGTGGGCAGGATATATTCCGGCGTGAGACCTTTCTCTTCCGCCATATCCGCTAAAGCATTGGCCGCGGCGATGCACATCGTATCCGTGATCGTCGAGGCGCGCACATCCAATGTGCCGCGGAAGATGCCTGGGAAGCCGAGTGAGTTGTTGACCTGATTGGGGAAATCTGAACGTCCTGTGGCTACGACAACCGCGCCGGCCTCCGCAGCCTCCCAGGGCCAAATTTCAGGCACAGGATTCGCGCAGGCGAAGACGATTGCGTCTTTAGCCATCTTGCTAATCCATTCTGGTTGGATTGTGCCAGGGCCTGGTTTGGAGAGGGCGATTACGACATCGGCGCCATCTAATGCCTCGGGGATGCCGCCTTCACGCCCTTCCTCGTTGGTGATCTGGCAGAGCCTCCACTTGTCGACGTATTCGTCCTTGCGCTCCTCAAGATCCTTGCGGTTCTTGTGCAGGATGCCTTTGCTGTCGACAACGCGGCACAGCGCTGGCGTGACACCGGAAGCGAAGATCAGGCGTGAGCAGGCAACATTGGAAGCGCCGGAACCGACGAATACAATCTGGGCTTCGTCGATCTTTTTGCCGACCAGCTTCAGGGCGTTTATCAGCCCGGCGAGCGTGACTGTCGCTGTCCCCTGCTGATCGTCGTGCCAGACGGGGATCTCAGCCTGTTCGCGCAGTGTATCCAGGATTCGGAAACATTTAGGTTGAGAGAGATCCTCCAGGTTGATGCCACCGAATCCGGGCTGGATTAACAGCACTGCCTCAATGATCTTGTCGGCGTCCTTTGTGTCGAGCATGATCGGCCAAGCGTCGACGCCGCCCAGGTATTTGTAGAGCAGCGCCTTTCCTTCCATTACCGGCAGGCCAGCTTTTGGGCCGATGTCACCAAGCCCGAGAACACGTGTGCCGTCAGAGACGACGGCCACAGTGTTGCCCTTATGCGTATGTTCGTATACAAGCTCTGGGTCCGCTTCGATCGCGCGACAAGGCGCGGCGACGCCCGGTGTGTACCAGATGGCAAAATCATCAAAGTCGCGAACGCAACTCTTCAGGGCAATTTCCACCTTGCCTTTATAGAAGGGGTGCATCAGCATGGCATCCGCAGACGGTTTTTCGGCTTTCGCCAGCAATTCCTCGATATTGAGGGGGGCTTTTTCAGCCATTGGTAGAACCTCCTAAGGATCGGCAAGCTCGGTGCCGAAACTTTTCGTAAAAAACCATCACGGTTCTTTACGTCTAGAACTGAAGATACGAATCGGTGTAAATGACCTGATTGAGCAAGACTTGCACAGTTTTCCAAATTTCCGCTTGAAGCGGATCGGACATATCTACATCCTCCGGCTGAAGTTGTTCCATGCCAGCAACCCGGTCGAACAGTTTCAAGTAGAGCGCTTTAACCGGTGTACTGTCGTCTCGGGTTTCAATGCCTTGGATCACGCCCATCAATTCCTTGTCGAGTGGGTTGAGGATCGCCGAATCGAGACCGGCGCCCATCAACATGGTGAGATAAACTCGATCCAGGAGGGGGCGCATTTTGTTCGGAACCTGGTTAGAGACGTTCGACAGACCCACAACTGTCATTGGTGCGGGGTCCATGACCATCTTCAACATACGTACCGTCTCGATCGCTTCCGGCACGTATTCCTGGCATCCGGAGACGGTGAGAATCAGCGGGTCGACCAGCAGGTTCTCCATGGGGATGCCGACTTCCTCGGCGCGAGGGATCAGCTTCTCCATTGCGATGCCAATACGGGCGTCGGCGCTAACTGGTATGCCGCTCTTTTCCAAGCAGAGCGCAATCAATTTGGCGTCGTATTTTGCAGCTAAGGGTGGAACCTGCTCCAGACGTTCCTCCTCGGCGGAGGTGCTGTTGACGATTGCGTTGGACCCCCACAGCTTCAAGCCGGTTTCGATCGCGGCCAAGTTGGTCGTGTCAAATGAAATCGTCATCCCGGCTACGGCTTCTTGCATGCAGTCCACAAGCCACTCGACGACTTCGGGCCCATCTTTTTTGCGTGGCCCGATGTTGAGGTCGATGACATCCGCTCCGGCTTCTTTTTGCTTGCGCGCCATGTCAACAAAGAAGCCGCCATCGCGCTCTTTTAGCGCCTCTTTTACACTTGGGGCAATGATATGGATGTTTTCGCCAATTTTTAACATAGATCTTCTCCTCTATTCTTCGGATCCCGGTGAGTTGTCACTAGATATCACGCAGGATCTTTTCGATTAGTGTCTCTATCTCCCGGAAGGATGGTGAATCACTCGTCAATTGGGTGAGCGGCTTGCCAAGGGCATCTAACTCATTCACCTTTGGATCTGCGGGGATCACGGATCCCAGCTCTAAGTCCATCGCGTCTATAGCTTCTTGCAAAGGCTCTGGCAGCTCGCCGGTCACTCTGTTTAGCACCAACATCTTGTGATGCACATTTACTTCGATCTCCTCGGCGAGATTGCTGATGTTCTCAGCGGTCCTAATGCCGCGAATGGTTGGGTCGGAAACGATGAGGAGCATGTCAACGTCACGCGTCGTCCGTCGGCTGATGTGCTCCATACCCGCTTCGTTGTCAACCACGATGTACTTGTACGTATCGCCTAAGGAGTCGATGATTGTCCGCAGCAGGTGGTTTGCAGCACAATAGCATCCCTGCCCCTCAGGGCGTCCCATAGCAAGCAGGTCGACCTGCTCGCCCTCCTCCAGCGCCATTTGAACTTCATGGGTGAGATAATCATGTCTGCTGATCGCCACGCCCAGTTCACCTTTTTGTGCAGTTTCAGACATATCCTCACGAATTTCGCCTACGGTTATTGGCATTGGCAGGCCGAGGGCGAGGTGCAGGTTCGCGGCTGGATCCGCATCGATGGCGAGCAACGGACCAGAAATACGGCGCATGAGACCCTGTGTCAACAGAGCTGCAATGGTGGTTTTGCCTGTACCACCCTTGCCCGCGAGTGCGATTGTCTTTGGCATTAATACCATCTCCTCTTAAAGTACCTGCGCCAGGGAACGCTCGTTAAGGTGTGATCGCTTTATCCAATGAGCTTCGCCAGTATAAGTTGGCTCAAGAAGCAGTTCTACAGCCTCGTAGTGTTACTTCTCCTCTTGTTTATTGCCGGCTTCATCTTCCCAGATTTTTGCTACGCTCGGGAAGCGGGCGATATTCGTGTGCGGCAGGAAAAGCGCTGCTGTGAATGCGTCATAGAAGCTGTTGTCTGCTGATAATTCCATGTAGGTCATGCGATTGGCGATCTCGCGGATTTGCACGCGCAACTCGGTAGAAAGCAAACCCATATACGTGCCGAGAGCAGCTGTGTTGCCCAGGAAATGGAAACTGTCCCAGGGGAGATCGGGAAGAAGCCCGATATTGATGGCATTTTCAATGTTGATGTACTTTCCGAAAGCTCCACCAACGAGGATCTGTTGGACATCGGCCAGATCCACGCCGATGCTGTCCGCCAGGACACTGAACCCGGCGTAGATGGCTGCCTTGGCTCGCATGAGGTTGTCCACGTCGACTTTGGTCAGGACGATGTCACGCCCTGTGTCGCTCTCATCCGCCCAGGCGACGACGTATTCAGGTCCGTGATCCCCATCCCGAACACGCTTTGTATCCAGATCCATCTTTACACTGCCAGCGCGGTCGATTACTCCGGTTACGAATAACTCAGATAGAAGCGAGATCAAACCTGAACCGCAAATGCCGCGCGGTTTTTCTCCACCGATCACTCGATACGTTGGTTCGAAGGTGTCTGAATGGACCCAGACTTCTTCGATAGCGCCCTGCGTGGCACGCATTCCATCCACCACCCCGGCCCCTTCGAAAGCAGGTCCCGCTGAACAGGCGCAGGTGAGCATCCAGTCCCGATTGCCGAGCACAATTTCCCCATTCGTTCCGACGTCGATGAAGAGGGTGAGAGCGTCGCTTTCGGAGAGTCCGGATGCAAGAACACCTGCACTGATGTCCGCGCCCACATACGAGGCGACGCCGGGCAGGCAGTCAACAGAAGCCAGGGGGTGGAAGGGTAAATCTAGATCGCTCGCCAGGAAACGAGGGGGGTGATTAACAGCTGGTATGTAGGGGGTCAGCCGTATGGTCTCCGGCGGCAATCTGAGGAATAGGTGAATCATCGTCGTATTTCCGGCGACGGTGACCTTGAATATCTCATCAGGCGGGATGCCCGTTCGACGCTGCAGTTTTTCGAGCACGGTCTGAATCGTCTCGCGAACTAGTGTACCCAGTTCACTAAGGCCGTTTCCCTTGCCGGCGTAAATGATGCGTGAAATTACGTCTTCGCCGCGTGCGATCTGACCGTTGTATTCGGCCGCGGAAGCCTTCACTTTCCCGCTGATGAGGTCGACGAGATACGCTGTAACGGTTGTGGTGCCAATATCCACCGCTACCCCATGTGGATGAAATGGGGATGCCCCGATCTCAATCAGCCGGGCTGGACCACTCCCTGGTGTAGGAGCATCCAGCAGAACATGGGGCTTCCAGTCGGATTCCCGTAAAACCGAACCGATGCGCTGAAGGAGCAGCAGTGATATTTCGACTGGATGGTAGCCCAATTCTTGGAGTGCACCCTGAAGGCGTGCCAGGTCGTCCTGGCTATCGTCTAAAGTGGGGGGGTTCAGGGAAAGCTGGTGGGTCTGGATGCTCTGAATTTCTGCAGGGATGTAGTCGAAAGGCAGCTCGATGGCTCGGGCAGTCTGCTCGGTGACCAGGCGACGTTCGATGCGCTCTTGCTCCGGGATCAAGATCACTGCGTCGCCTTCGATCAGTGATTGACAGGCAAGCGCCCAACCCGATTCTAAATCGTCTGTATTTAAGCGGATCGTGGAACGTTTCCGGACGACGCCCTCTTCGATTTTCACCGCGCAACGACCGCAGCGTCCCTGTCCTCCGCAAGGTTGGGTGATTTCCAAGCCTGCAGAAGTAGCAGCCTCAGTGATCAGGGTGCCAGTGGGGACCTCAACGGACTTCTCCTCTGGCAGGAGCTTAACTTTATGTGTAGCCATGGGGCATCACAGCCAGGTGATTCGTGAAAACATAGGATCTTAACAATTTTCCGCGTCCGTTGTGGCGTCACAGAAGAGGGCAGTCTCGGCGATACTGGCTCCTTGACCGGATGAGATAAACAACCTTCCGATCAGGGAGTCGAGTTTACTAGGCCGAGCGGTGGCCGCTCCTCATGGTCAAGCTTGCCACATGGTCTTTAAGTAGGAGCCAATATCTACGGCTTCCCTCGGGCCGACCATAATTTCCCAGCCAGGAAGTTCTTCCTCTAATTCGCCGGAGAGCACGGAAACATGACCCGGGAGAATGATTTTCTTATGTTTGACCTTCTCATCAACGCCAAACAACTTGGCATCTTTAGCGATGCGTTCAGCGTCGAATTTACCTGCAGCCCAGGCGGTGAGAACGCTCATCCCTTCGGCATCTGCAACCAGAAGCCAGCCGGGCCAACCAGCGCTCTCAATCTCGTTGGCGATAGCGAAGTAGGTGATCGAGAAATTTGTCGTGACCATCAACGGCGAATCGTCCTTCGGGTTGTTGATTTCGTAAATACCCGGTTTCACCTGGATCGGCTTCTGCGGGTCGGTATAGATGTTCTGGCGCAGTACGAGTAATGGATACAGAACGGCTGGTTCAAACTTCTCGATGACGATAAAACCACCGTATTTGGCGATATGCTGTGCGGTGAGCAGTGATTCGTCCGCGCCATCCTGCGCTCCGGGGAAACTGATGATCGGGAACCCGAGAGGGCGGAAATTGCTCTTCAGCGCCAATCGCCGCAGCGTCGTAAACGTATGCAGAGATTGCAGGTATCCTCCCGCTGCTGGATCCAGAACGAGATCTTCCAGACCCTTGTCCTGGAGCTTTTTAGTCAAGTCGGCCATATCGTCAAGGTTCTCGGCGTGCACGACTAGCGGTACGTTGGCGTTCTTGGCGATGTCCGCCATTGCTTCCCAATTCTCCGCGTTGGCGGCGTACAAGAGTGGTCGCGAACCTTCAGCCGCCTCCAGCCCTGCTTTTGCAAGGTCGGGCTCGGGCGCGATCAGGATCAGCGGTTTCTTGGAGCCGGCGATGACAGCGGCAACCGTCTTCTTGAAGCTGTCCGCATTCCCGGAAGCGGCCTCAACGGCGAAACCGTCAAGATAGAGGTCGATGCCAACATAATCAACCGAAAAAGCATCCGCCTCGGCGACCTTCGCCTTCAGCGCCTCGAGATCTTCGTCATCTCGGATGCGCAGGAAGAGACCAGGCCTATGAAAGAAGGTCTTCTCATGACGGTATAGAACTGTCTCGTTACCAACTTCAACTTTTCCATCTGCACCGTCCAGTTTGATAAGACGGATAGGTGGCGCAGAAGCAGATGCGAGTTTCTCGGCTGCCTCATCGCTTATGTGTGGGCAGTCCTTGAGTTCCACCTGTTTGGCGGCCAACTTCATCGCGAACGCCAGGCAGGTGGGAAAATCACAGTCCTTACAATTGGTCTGTGGAAGGAGTTTGTAGATCTCTAGACCTGAAAGTGCCATATTTGCCCTCCGCCGAACTACGCTGCTGATGCCAGCAGCGCGTCGATCATTGCTTTTACCCGCTTAAGGGTATCTGGATGTCGGAGTACGAGAAGGTCAGCGCCTGACTGGACTAAGGAAGAAGCGGTTAGGGCTTCCCATTCCAGCGCGCGGTTATGCCAATCTCCCCAGCTCTCTGGAACGCCTTCGCCCACTTTGGATTCCTTGACTTTCCAGGCTTCCGCTCCGGGGTCGACGAGCATCGGTTGCTGGGTCATGCTGTCGCCTTGTAAGGCAGCGAGTCGAAGCCGCTCCATTACGGAATAGCCATACTCAATGCCGTATCCAAGCGCGCCCGTCGTTGGGTCCATCACGATGCGTTCCAGCGGTAATCCCATGTCGCTGATCAGGATCACCAACTGCTTGGAGAGGTTGACATCCATGGGGGTTTTGGATTGCACTAAATGGTTGTTGGCCAGCGCTGCGGCGACAATTGTGCGGTAATTGCCCTCCTCGCAAACTCCCAGGAGGATGCGTTCTCCCTCAGCCTCTTCCGCAATAGGAACAATAAGTTCGTTGTCAATATCGGCTTGGCCGGGTCCAGCGACTGCAAGCGGCAACCCCGTGGCGTCGAGGACTTCGCGAACGACCCGCCGGGCATTCTCCGGCGTGTTCTCTTCGCCATCAGCAGTCGTGAGACTGAGTACGAGGTAAATCAAGTCCGCACCTGCTTCTTCGGCGGCTTTCGCCCAAGCGGCCGGGCTTTCCATTGCCTCGCCCCATGTTTCCATTAGTATTGGGGACCAGTCATCTGGCTTGCGATCACGAATCTCGATCGCCAGTGCAGGACGGTGCGGGATACTTCCTTCAAAGTGTAAAAACGGCAATGTGGTCTCACCGCCGATGGTCAGCGTTTGCGTGCGCGTACCGCCATCCTCTGCAGTAGCACCGATCGTGACCTCACGTACTTGTCCGCTCCATTTTTCCTTGGGGATTTCAACGGTCATAGGCTTCTTTCCTCCAAATACATGGGCTTAGGTCTCCAGACCATGTCGGCTGCAACGCTTGTAAACAAGTTATCGGCGCTGCAGCCGAGTGAAGTCTGGGGTATTTCCCACGGTTATTCTATCCTAAAACATAGGATCCATTTCAAGCGTAGGATGACTCTTTTCTGTCATGTGGGCTAGGAGACCTTCAACATCGGTGCAGATGGTCTCATCGGCGATCTTATCGATCAGGTCGATGTCCCCTTCGCGCTCAGCGACGACCTTGAGCTGCTCGGCCATCTGTTCTTTCAGGATGGAAGACATCCACACGACCCGTTTGAAACCGCCATCTGCGGACATGAACTTCGGGCTGAGGATATAGAACTTGCCGTGGCCCATTACACCCGGTGTCTGCAGACCGCCGCCGGCCATGCCGGCCAGCGTTGAGAAGGTCATGCCTGTCGGGGTCATGCTTGTATCCTCACGGCTGACGATCATGACGCCGTTAGCCTCAGGGATCAACATGGCGATGCACTCGAAGCAGCCGCAGGCTGTCATCGGGTTCTCCATGATGGAATACATCGAGACTTCGCTAACCACGCCGTGGCTGGCTTGAACAGCGAACTCGTTCACGCCCTCAAAATAGCCCTTGACTTTGTCTATCTCGGTAGCCTTTTTGATCGGCTGGTTTGGTCCAGTGGGGTTGATCTGGAAAGATGCCTTGCAGTCCAGCCAGTTGTAGGCTCCGCAAAGTCCGAGCCGCTCCGGGCTGACGATACAAACGTGGTCGGGAGCGAAAGACTGGCAGAGAGTGCAGGAGTAGAAGTCATCCACGCTCTCGTCCGTCATTGATCCCAGGCGAACGTTGCGTTCTTCATATGCATCGCGAGCCTTCTTAAGCCACTCAGCGTGAAGATCTGGATCGGTGATGAGCGTGACTTCGACCTTATCGACGATGCTGCCGAAGTCCTCGTGGAATCGAGCGTAAAGGATATCGCCAAAGTGGTTCAGATTAAAGCCTTTATC
>JAIWHF010000080.1:0-11147 GCA_048629905.1 Methanosarcinales archaeon | reverse complement strand
AGGAACGAGCGTGCAGGGTGAAATCATTGCCCCACACCGAGACGACCAGTGGTACCTGGAGTTGCGCTGACGCCGCCAACATCCCCTCGAAGGGGATGCGCAGCGAATGGACAAGGTCTACTTCGAGCGTCTCCAGGATTTTGCGCACAGTCCCGGCTGCCCGCGGGAGTGTAATCGGGCCAAGCCAATGGCGAATAACCGACCGCAGCCCGATCCCCTGCGTGCCGCCGGGGGCATGGAATTCGCCTCTTTCCCCACGCTTGCCCAGGCCGCTAAATGCGACGGGGATAAAATGCAGCGACGCGATCCCGGGAACAGGTGCACAGCGAAAGGTGCTGAGTAGATGCACCTCGTGCCCCCGCTCTGTGAGCAGCGATATCCACCCTTGCGCAATCGGGCTTCGCCCATCGGCGATGAATGCCAGCCTCATCCCCTATCCCTCCATCACCGTATGCAGCACTGAGACAAAGACCTCTGTCATCCGCTCGATGTTGAATTGCTCTACGGCCATATTGAAGGAATTCTCTCCCATCTTAACCAGCCGGCGCGGATGGCGCAGAGCTTCGTGTAGAGCTGCGGTCAGCCCATCAAGATCGCCAGGTTGGATCAACCAACCATTGCCTCCGGAGACCAGGTCTCTTTGTGTTCCATCCCCTTCAGCGACGATGACCGGCAGCGCTGCCGCCATCGCCTCTTGTACAGCCAATCCCCCCGTCCCTGGGAGAACGAAGAGGTCTGCATACGCAAAATACTGCTCTAGATCCGAACCGAACTTGGGTCCGACGAATTGAGCACTTGGGTAAACCTGGCGGGCAATTTCTTCAAATTCATCGCGCGCCGGACCATCCCCCACAATAATCACTTCCGGCGTTGATTCCAACCTGGCGCACGCCTGCAGCAGCAAATCGACACGCTTTCTGCGCTGCAGCCGCCCGACAAAAAGTACCCGCCCCGGGCGTTTCTTTGCGGGTTCGTGCTTTATCGCGGTCCTCGGAGGCGGAACAACGGCATTGGGAGCAACGAATATGCGCTCGGACCGATATCCGAGCTCGGCATATTCATCTGCACCCTTTGTGCTGTAGGCAATAAGCGCGTCGAATCCGTCCAGAAATCTTTGGCGATAGCCCTGCCGATAACCGGCGCCACGCCCCTTCACCGCCGGTGCACCTAGCCCCCAACCCACGACCGGTCGGTCGTTGGAATGCATCCAATCTACCGCCCGACGGTTCGAGAGATAGCGGGGATTCGCCTCCATGATCAGGGCATCCGGATTGGTTTTCTGAAGCCAGCGTTTCAGACCGCGTTGATAGCAAAGATACAGCGAGCCTCGTAATAGGTGGACATTGTCACCTTTTTCCCATTGGGCGACGGCGAGATCACCCGCAGTTTGAATGGATTCCTCCGGGCGAGGCTCCCCCGTAAAGACGCTCAATCCTCCCTCGCATGCTCCCGCCAGGCGATCGAAGAAGGGCCGACGATACGCTGGCAGCACTCTCTGCTGCAGCGCTAGTTTCCCATTGAAAAATATTTTACTCATAGCTCAGGGGTTCTCTTCGCCATCCTTGTAAGGCTGCTGTGTTTAGTATTAATTTCAATTGATTTTACACAGGTCCACGAAGCGCATTGTTATACCCACCCGAACGCCTCCAGGTACCCATCGACCATCTTATCCAGGCCGAGATTCGCCTCTGCATAGGATCGGGCGCCCGCTCGATAACGCCCCTGGTCCTCAAGCACACTCACCGACGCCTGGGCCAGAGATACAAAATCCGGGGGGTCAAGCTGCCAGGACTCTCCGCCATAGGGGACAATGGCCCCCGCCTCAGCGCCCACCAACTCCTTCAGCGCACCGGTATCAAAGGCGGCGACAGGCAAGCCGCAGCCCAAGGCCTCGATCACTGCATTTGGGCAGGCCGGATGGATGTCGGCCGCGAAGAGCAGATGCGCAGAGCGATCCACTGTGGGAATCTGTTCCGGTGGGATCAATCCCGGCCAAAGGATGGGAACCTCCGTCGTTCTTTGCACCCACTCCCGGACCGCTGGTGGCACCTGTCCCACAATCATCAACTCGATCGATAACGTCGTTCTCCTGGCGATTTGCGCCGCCAGGCTGATGGCGTGTTCTACGCCGAGTTCATATCCACCCCCCAATCGCCCTTCAACGACAAGTATTCTGTAGCGATCGTCGGGGCGGTCGTGGGGACCATCCGGTGAATACAGATTTAGATCCACACCATTATGAACCACCCAATACGGCTTCGTGACCGGTCCATAAACCCTATCCCACCAATCACGCACAAACTCACTTTGATAGATCACGCCCGTGGCGATACGCTTGCGAATGAAGGAGAGCAGCACATTCGCCGTCTCTGAGCGCAGATAATGGCGGGTTCCCGTGCGTCGCTTGCGGTGTATCCAATTCATCCCGTCAAGCCGCTGAATCACCGGCACCCCGCGGCGCCGTGCGCCCCAGAGGCCGGCCACTTTTCGTGTGCCGCCCACGACGAGCACACCATCATAGGATTCATCGCGCAAATCGAAACAGACCGAGATCCCGCGCTCACGGAGATTTTTGACGATTTTCGCCTGGAACGACACCATCCCGCCCACACCGGACACCTGGGGAACGATGCACATACGGGGAGAAGAGCGATTTTCGCCTACGGATGCAGTACTTTGGGGGTCCATTTTTCTAAAAACCGCCGGCATCGATTTTGCGTTTTAAACCGGCGATACCCTCACTCACGATGACCAACTCGACGCGCGGGAACGCCGGCCCAGATCTCGCCCGGCTCGGTGGATTCGAGCAGCACAGCATTTGCGCCAACGATCGTGCCTTTCCCTATGCGTAAGTGTCCCTCGCCTCCGAGAACCTTTGCTCCCGGCGAAAGGATCACTTCGTCTTCAACAAATATGCCCTTGAACAGCGAATCCTCAATAGGCAGGTGGATGTCAGCGCGCCCTAATGTCACTCCAGGATATATCTTCACCCCATCACCGATCGTCGTGTTGGGGTGGATGACGACACCAAATCCCCCGTGCACCAGGATGAACTCCTTCCCGAACTCAACCGATCGCGGGATCTCGACACCCATCAGCTTCAAGACATAATACGCCAACGCGCCGATCACCGGCACTTCACGGGCATATACAAGAGCGCTGTAAAAATCTCGTCGCGCCATAATTTTTCCTATTCGAAAACTAGCGTAAGCAAAGCCGGTTAAGCTGAGATGATGTCATTCAAAAGAGCCGAGTTACGACCAGGCACAACCACGATGTCTCAGCACTAGGACGGATAGTCCAACAGGGCCTGGACGATCCGCTCCGCGGCATGGCCATCCCCGAACGGGTTGACCGCCTGTGCCATCGCTCGATGGGCTTCAGGATCGTCCAGCAGCTTGCTTGTCTCCGAGACGATTTTGTCCGTGTCAGATCCAACCAGGCGTGCCGTTCCCGCTTGAACAGCCTCCGGGCGTTCCGTCACCCGGCGCAGGACGAGCACCGGCGTGCCCAGCGCTGGCGCCTCCTCCTGGAGTCCGCCGGAATCCGTGAGCACCAGGTGGGCTTTTTTCATAAGATGGGTCATCGGCAGGTAATCCAGAGGTTCGGTTAATGTCAAATTTGGGATGCCGCTCAACGCTCTGTGAGCTGGTTCACGCACATTTGGATTCGGATGCACCGGGTATACAAGGTGCACATCCTCACGATAGCGTTCGGCGATCTCACGCAGCGCCTCGAAGATCCGCTCCATGGGTTCACCGAAATTCTCGCGGCGATGCGCGGTCACGAGAATCAGCCGCCGACCCTCCGGAATGGCTTGAAACACGGGGTGATCAAAATCATAGGGTCGCTCAGCGATCTCATAGAGGGCATCGATCACGGGATTGCCGGTGATAACGATGCTCTCGGCATTCACGCCCTCATGTAACAGGTTGTCCCTGGATTGTTCCGTTGGTGCAAAGTGGAGATCGGCGACAACACCGGTAACCTTGCGGTTGACCTCCTCCGGGAACGGCTGCCATTTATCGCCTGTGCGCAAACCTGCCTCGACGTGACCCACGCGAACGTGGTGATAATACGCGAGCAGTCCCGCCGCCATCACCGTCGTTGTATCGCCCTGCACGAGGACCCAATCCGGCTGTGTATCACGCACGATTGTGTCTAAACCCTGGATCACCGCGGCCGTGAGGTCCGCAAGAGACTGATCCGGGCGCATTAAATCCAGGTCGAAATCCGGTGTAATCGCAAATAGATTGAGAACCTGATCCAGCATCTGCCGGTGCTGGGCTGTCACACAAACCAGGGATTCGACATCATCGGTTACAGAAAGCCGGTTCACCACCGGCGCCATCTTGACCGCCTCCGGCCGCGTCCCAAAGATCGAGAGGACTTTCAATCGGCGATCAGCCATTTTCTTCCCCAACCCCGAGGACCTCTATCTGGAATCCTGCATCCCGCCAAGCCTGACGATCCCAGGCGCCGCACGCATCGATGGCGACTTTGGTTTTGAGGAATCCGGCGACCCACTTCGGGTCGAGATCGTGAAATACTTTATGGTCGACGAGCAGGAGTATCCCCTCTGATCCCTGAAAAGCTTCTTCCAGTGACGGTGCACTGTGCGCACCTTCAATCTCTGCCCCCGGCGCGAAGGGCTCGTGGAACAGGACTTCTGCACCTTTCCCAACGAGCGCCCGAACGATCTCAATTGCCGGGCTCTCGCGCAGGTCATCGACATCGGGCTTATAGCTGAGTCCGAGCGCGGTGATCCGCCGCCCCTTCAGATCGCCAAGGGTACCTTCAACGAGCGCGATCACATTCTCGGGTTGGGCGTCATTCACCTCGCGCGCCTGCCGTATGAGCGGCGTTAATTCCGGAGCCCCTTCTACCAGAAACCAGGGATCGACACTGACACAATGTCCGCCGACGCCGGGCCCAGGTTTCAAGATGTTCACGCGCGGATGGAGGTTGGCAATTTCAATTGCGCGCCAGATGTCCACACCATAATGCAGGCCTAAGCGGGAGAACTCGTTCGCTAAGGCAATATTCGTATCGCGATAGGTATTCTCCATCAGCTTCACCATCTCCGCGGCGGTGGCATCCGCGAGCAGGATTTCACCTCTAACAAAGAGGGAGTAGAGATTCCTTCCTGCCTCTGAGGAGACTTGGTTGATTCCCCCGATGACGCGCGCATTCTCGATCAACTCCTGTAATATTTTTCCGGGAAGGACCCGCTCGGGTGAATATGCCAGGAAGAAATCTTCGCCAGCTTTGAGGTCGGAACGCTCGAGAATCGGCGCTAGCATATCGACGGTTGTGCGTGGAGGCGAGGTCGATTCAAGCATCACCAGATTGCCCGCTCGCAGATGTGGCACGATCGACTCAGCTGCCGCGACCACATACTGCATATCAGCGTGTTTCTCCGGAGTGATCGGCGTTGGAACGGCGATGATGAAGGCGTCTGCCGGCTCAGGTTGGTCCGTTACGCGAAGATTTTCGGAATGAAATGCGGCTTGTACGAGCGTTCGCAAACCAGGCTCATGGATATGGATCTCGCCATTGCGCAAGACGTCGACAACATGCTGATTGACATCTACGCCTACGACCTGCACACCATGCGTTGCAAACGTGCTCGCCGTTGGCAAGCCGATATACCCTAATCCGAGCACGCAGATCTTCTTAAATTCCACGTCTATCCTCCCGACGGACGGGTCTTATTATCCCATGAAACCGGAAAGCCGCCGAAGACGAACGAGATACGCTTAACCTATGGGAATTCCTGCGTAGGCAAACGATTCCCCGTTGGCGCGGCCCACATAGAACCCCGTTTCTACGATCATACACCCGGCTACACTTTACAGCATAGACACGATAGTTGGCCAGGAAGACTGCGTCTATACGGAGCATCCTGGCGTGGACCTATCGGGTTTCTTCCGCAATGGTTGGTTTATTTAACTTTCCCCGCCTATCAGATCACTAAGTGCTGGCGAGAAAACAAATTCAGTTTCCATCATCCCTGTATCTCACATACCCCCCTTCAGGGTACAATTATCCGGTCAAGATACCTGGTTGCGCTGCGTGGGGTGATCCCTGCATTTGCGCGTTGAGATCTATAAAAATTGGAGCAAGTAATGGCAAAGAACATTGATCACCTCAAAGAACTTCTCGGCGTTGTTTCCGATCTTGGATCGGCCAACGCTTTGTTGGAATGGGATCAGCAAACGTATATGCCCCCTGGCGGCGCAGGCGCACGAGCGATGCAATTAGCCACGCTCAGCCGCCTCGCCCACGACAAGTTCATCAGCGAGGAGCTCGGTGAAGCCCTGGAGCTTGCTAAAATCGAAGCAGAGGGCATGGACCCTGATTCGGATGACTTCTGCCTGGTGCGTAAAACGGACCGGGACTATCAGAAAGAAGTCAAGGTTCCCTCTGAATGGGTGGGTGAATACTCGCGCGTAACTGCTCTCGCCCATCAGGATTGGGAGAAAGCCCGCGCCGGGTCAAATTTTTCGCTTTTCGAACCTCGCCTTGAAAAGATTGTCGGCTTGAGGCGGGAGTATGCTAGCTTCTTCGCCCCCTACGACCACGTCTATGATCCACTTCTGGACGACTTCGAGCCGGGCATGAAAGCTGCTGATGTGAAATCCGTGTTCGACACGCTTCGCCCACGGTTGATTGCCCTCGTTCAGGCGATCGCGGAACGAGGCAAGCCTGTCGATGACGCTCCTTTGCACCAGAGCTTCGACGAGAAGAAACAATGGGATTTCGGCGTTGAAGTGGCTAAAGCCATTGGGTACGACTTCAACCGCGGTCGTCAGGATAAAGCCGCCCACCCCTTCACAACCGGCTTCGGCACCGGTGATATTCGCATCACCACGCGCTTCGATCCAGAGTTTCTCAACACGGCGCTCTTCGGAACCATGCATGAAGCCGGGCACGCCATGTATGAACAGGGAGTCGATCCGAAATTGGATCGCACACCGCTGGCAACCGGCACTTCTCTCGGTATACACGAATCACAGTCTCGCATGTGGGAGAACCTGGTCGGGCGCAGCAAGGGATTTTGGTCAGCATACTTCCCACGCTTGCAGGAATTCTTCCCGGGTCAGCTCGGTGATGTCGATCTGGATGACTTCTACCGCATGATCAACAAGGTCGAACGCTCCCTGATCCGCGTCGAGGCCGATGAAGCCACGTATGATCTGCATATTATGCTGCGCTTCGAACTCGAGATTTCCTTGCTGGACGGCAGCCTCGAGGTGAAAGATCTTCCCCAAGCGTGGAACAAGAAATCCGAAGAGTTCCTGGGTATCACGCCTCCAGATGATGCGGAAGGAGTGCTGCAGGATATCCACTGGTCAATGGGAGCGCTCGGATACTTCCCTACATACTCTCTGGGGAATCTGATTGCGGCCCAGCTTTGGAACAAGATCAACGACGACATCCCTGATATTGAGAAGAAGATCGCAAAGGCTGAATTCGGCGACCTGCTTGCGTGGCTGCAGAAGAACATCCACCGTCACGGAGCGAAGTACGAACCTCTGGATCTGCTCAAACGAGCCACGGGGCAAAGCCTGGATGCGGAACCGTACTTGCAATATCTTGAGCGTAAATTCGGCGAAATCTACGAGCTCTAACGAAGCGGCATACTGATCCAGTGGGGAGAGCTTAGAAGAACGGGCGGACATCACCGACCGCGTTCGTTCTCCTGTAGGGAGATTAGACCACCCCGGAACTGCGTTATGAGTCGCTGCGCAGCAAGTAAAATGATGAACGAGATGAACACACGTTCCAACTCCCGCTCGTTTGATCAACGCGCAACCCTTGCGCTTGAAACACCCATCCCCATAACCCTCGCTGTGCAGGCGCGGTCAGTGAAATACCTTCTATTGATCCTGATCGCTCTCGTGCTGACATCTTGTACATCAAGCACAGAATCTCCCATGACGATCATAGCGCCGGATCAAGAGGAAACCACACATCTGGCGCCAGTGGCGGCCGACCCCATTGATGGGGAATCGGTCCCGCCCCCGCTCACCGAGGCAACACCGGCGATCATCATCGAGCCATCCTTCCCGGCGCCAACCCCAACAAGCATTCCCCCCTCTGTTGGCGTACCGCTGGAAGAGCTGAGTATTCTCTCCCCGGGCCCAAGCTCAATGGTCAACAGCCCGATCAAGGTTAAGGGTTATGGCGGACCCAGCCAGAACAACCGGGTGCAGGTACGGTTGATTGCAGAGGACGGGCGCCTACTGTCCGAGGGCTACTCGTTCCTCTACTCATTCCCGGGTCGCCCGGGTCTGTTCTATATCCAGATGCCTTTCGAGTCCCGGCTTGTTGCCGAGCGAGGCTGGTTAGAGGTCCGTTCCTTTGACGATTATTTCGGTATGCTCCGGCACCTGATGACTGTGGAAGTGACACTTCTCTCTACAGGCAGCGACCGCATTTACCCCGCCATTCATGGAGCGGAGAAACTCACCATTTTCCACCCTCGAGAGGAGAATGTAATCGCCGGAGGAAACGTGCTCATCCAGGGCGCGGGGTGGGTCGATCAAGACGTGCCCTTGCGAATCGAGATCATCAATCATGCCGGCGACGTCCTGGGATCTGGTCAGGTGGAACTTGACGCGCCAGCCGTAGGTCAACTGGGCACCTTCTCGGTGGAAATCGCCTATCAAACTTCGCATCAACAGTGGGCTCGCATCGGCGTGTACGAACTGCACGATGAATTGCCCGGTTTGGTGCACTACACAAGTGTCGGGGTCTGGCTGGGACCCTGACGGTAGGGCAAGCCGACCAGCGCTCCTGTTTGCGGCACGAACCTTGGAACCTCAATCTCACAGAAACCACACTTCGCGGTGATATAATCCGCATCCTTTTGAGGAAATTGTGGATACGACACAAGCCGTTCGCCGACGTTCATCAAGGATCATTATCTGGCTCAATCGAGCAGTGGTGGCGCTTTTCGCGACCGCGCTTGTGTTGTTTACCGGCTTCGCTCTTTTCCTGCTCGGGACGCGATTGTTTCTCTTCAATCGCGCCCTGCCCGGTGTACATCTTCAAGAAGTTAACCTGAGTAGAATGTCTCCAGAGGAAATCGTCGCTGCGCTGAGCCCGGTTCTAACCTACCCGGAGGACGGCGCCGTCGCGCTCATGGATTCCGAGCGAACCTGGATGGCCAAACCGGCGGAACTCGGCGCTTCAATCGACTTTCCTGAGATCGCCAGCAATGCCCTCGCCATTGGTAGACAGGGCACATTCCTGGAGCGCATTCAGCAGCAGGTGGACGCCTGGTATCAGGGCTATGCTATATCGCCCGTTGTGCTTTTCGATCAGGTAGTAGGAGCACACTACCTTCAAACTGTCGCTTCAGTGATCGATCAACCGATGATCGAGGCGGCACTCCAGATCGAGGGAACAGAGGTCCTGGTAAGCCCGGGTCAAATTGGTCGCTCCGTCGACGTCATCGGGACACTTGATGCCCTCAAGGAACCTTTCGGCTCCATGCACGACGCAGTTATCCCTATTGTGGTTGTCGAAACCCACCCAGTGGTCCTCGATGCCTCCGCTGCAGCGGAAAGCGCTCGTCTGATTCTGGGCGAACCCTTGTTGATAACCGCCGAGGGCGCCGAAGACCTTGTGCTCGAACCAGCGGAACTTGCACCCATGATCCGTTTTGAGGTTCAGGGAGATGCCAACGACTCGGAATACACTGTGCAGCTTGATCCCGAATTGCTGGAAACTTTACTCGCCCCTCGCATCGCTGAATTGGAGCGCAAGCCCGAGAACGCACGCTTCGTCTTCAACGACGAAACCCGCGAGCTAGATCTGCTTCAACCGGCCGTGATTGGCAGAACCCTGGATGTCGCTGCCTCGATAGAAACAATCAATGCTGGAGTGAGTGAAGGCCTGAATGCCATTGAGTTGACGTTCGATTACGAAGAGCCTGTGGTCGGCAGCGAGGTGACCGCGCAGGAACTGGGCATCAGCGAGAACGTGAGCCTCGTTTCGACCTACTTCCCTGGCTCAAGCTCCGAACGCATTCAGAACATCAAGACCGCATCCTCGGTTTTCCATGGGCTGCTTATCCCCCCGGGTGAAACGCTTTCAATGGCGGATGTCCTCGGAGATATCAGCCTTGATAACGGTTACGCCGAGGCGTTGATTATTTTTGGCGATAGCACGATCAAAGGTGTTGGCGGCGGTGTGTGTCAGGTGAGCACGACCCTCTTTCGTGCGGTCTTCTTCGGCGGCTATGAAATCGTCGAACGCCATCCCCACGCCTATCGGGTGGGATATTACGAGGGGGGACCAGGTTCGCCGGGGCCGGGCCTGGATGCAACTGTGTTCGTCCCCATGGTTGACTTCAAATTCCGCAACGACACGCCTGACTGGCTGCTCATGGAGACTTATATCTACGGCAACCAATTGCTGTGGAAGTTCTATTCAACCTCCGATGGCCGGACAGTCCAGTGGAGCAGTCACGAGTCGGGCAAAGTAGAGGCTCCCAAACCTTTGTACAAGGAAAACCCGGATCTGGACAAGAATGAGTTCAAAAAGATCGACTATGAGGCCGATGGGTTAGATGTCATCGTATACCGCACAGTCACCCGGGATGGCGAGACCATACACAAGGACACGATAAAGACTCACTATCTCCCCTGGCGAGCGATTTACGAATTCGGCCCCGGGAGCGATCTCCCGGATGATATCGAAGTGGAAGAGGATTAACACCCCGCCCCAAATAGCCCAAACAACCCCGGTTTGACAACTTCTCCGACCTCGGCTATTTTCATGCCAACCAAATCATACCTAGAGCATCCGCAGGAGTAGATGATGATTAGCAAAGACCTGCTCGAAATCCTACGTTGTCCAGCTTGTGTGCGCGAGAAAGAGGGGCTCCTCGAGCTTTATCAGGAGACCTGGTTGATCTGCCAGGAGCCGGATTGCGGTAGAAAATATCCAATCAAGGATGATATCCCTGTGATGTTGATCGAGGAGGGGGACAAGTGGGTTGAAGTGAAGAAGGATGATCTTCCCGTTCCCCCACCAGGAGATTAATGGACTGGAATAACCACGACCCGCAGACGTTACTGGGCGAACTCCAATCGGGTGATGATGATCGATCGGAGCGTGCTGTCCACCGGGTC
>JAIWHF010000079.1:0-11178 GCA_048629905.1 Methanosarcinales archaeon | reverse complement strand
AGGGCGGGGATATGCATTTCGCTTACTCATTCGCCGTACAGGCTGCCGAGGTCGAGGTCGATCTTGATACAGGTGAAGTGAAGGTCCTGCGCGTCATCGCCGCTAACGATGTTGGACGCGTGATCAACCCGCTGGGATTGAGAGGGCAGATCGAAGGTGGAGTAATGATGGGGCTCGGGAACGCGCTCATCGAGGAATTCATCGTTGAGGATGGTTATGTGTTCACCGATCGCATGGCACGCTATCGCATACCATCGATCGTTCAAACACCGGAGATCATCCCCATTGTTGTAGAACATCCCACTTCTGAAGGACCGTACGGGGCAAAAGGGGTGGGGGAAGTCTCGAGCATCCCGACAACACCGGCGATAACGAATGCGATCAACAATGCTTGCGGCATACGAGTACGTACACTTCCTGTCGATCAGGACTGGCTCGCCTTGGAGCTGGCGAAGGTGGGAGATGCAAACCGTGAGTGAAACGTCGAAATGGCTGGACTGGGCGCGCGAGATTCAAGCCCTCGCGCACACAAGCTTGCACTACGCTCAGAACCCATATGAGGCCTCGCGTGCTCAGCGGTTATTAGAAATCGCGTCAGAGATCGTGGCTGCGAATAGCGAGATGGAAGCCCAAGAGGTGTTGATGGCGTTCATGGCGCAACCCGGTTATATAACGCCGAAAGTCGACGTCCGCGCGGCGGTGTTCCGGGACGGAGAACTGCTGTTGGTGCGTGAAGCAATGGATGGCAGATGGACCTTACCTGGCGGTTGGGCTGACGTAGGTGAGACGCCCAGCCTGGCGGTAGAGCGCGAGGTTCAGGAAGAAACAGGGCTGACGGTTCAGGCCAACCGCATCGTAGGTGTATACGATGCGAACCGTTTACCCGGAGAACTGTCGCTCTATCACGCCTACAAGCTGTTGTTTCTCTGTGAACCGGGCAGTGGGGAACTGAGGCCGAGTGAGGAAACCTCTGAGGTTGCTTTCTTCCCGATTGAAGAACTTCCTTCTCCACTCTCAAGCTATCGGACGGCGCCGCGGCACATTCAGGATGCAATTGTAGCTAGCAATGACCCGGATATTCCAGTAGTCTTCGATTAAGGCGGAGGCGATGATGCTAATTAAGAACGCAAGAGTGGTCACATGGGGTGAACCGAATGAGATTCTCGAAGATCATGCTGTTTGGATTGACTCTGGTTTCATTACAGAGATCGGCCCTTCGACTGAAATCACTTCGCGGCACCCAGACAGTGATGTTCTGGACGCCCGTGGCCAATTGCTCATGCCGGGAAATATCTGCGCGCATACACACTTCTACGGCGCTTTTGCACGCGGGATGGGAATTCCGGGGCACCCCCCCAGGGATTTTCCCGAGATCCTGCGCAAGCTTTGGTGGCCGCTGGACAAATCGCTGACTGAGGAGGATGTACGCTATTCCGCCCTCGTTTGTCTCGTTGACGCTATCAAGCACGGCACAACCGCATTAATCGACCACCATGCGTCCCCAAACTTCATTCATGGATCGTTGGATGTGATCTCAGAAGCATTGACAGAATCCGGGCTGCGAGGTGTCCTCTGCTATGAGGTCACAGATCGCGATGGGGAGGAGAAAGCTCAGGCCGGGATTGAGGAAAACGTTCGCTTTATCGAGCGTTGTCGGGATGGGCGGGTTGCAGGGGGGAAAGTTGCAGCTACCTTTGGCTTGCACGCCAGCCTTACGCTTTCAGAACGCACCCTGGACCTATGCCGATCAGCCGCAGCGGACGGCACCGGTTTTCACATCCATGTCGCCGAGCATGAGGTCGATGAAGTCGACAGTCTCGAGAAATCCGGCAAACGAGTGGTCAATCGTTTGAATGATCATGGTATTCTGGGAGAGAAGACGATCGTCGCCCATGCGATTCATATTGACGAGCGCGAGGTTGAATTATTGGCCGAGACCGGGACGTGGGTCACGCATCAACCCCGTTCGAATATGAACAACGGGGTTGGTGTCGCAGATGTCGAATCCTTGATGCAGGCGGGTGTAAAGGTTTGCCTGGGAAACGATGGTTTTTCAAACGCGATGTGGGAGGAATGGAAGGCTGCATATCTCCTCCATAAAGTCTGGAACAGAGATCCGCGCAGGATGCCAGGAGATGTTTTGACAAAGATGGCTGTGAATCACAACGCCGAATTAACACAGCAATTCTTCCCAGAAGGTGCCCTGGGGAAGATCGCGCTTGGCGCGCACGCCGATCTAATCCTCGTTGACTACCATCCAACCACGCCACTCTCGGGGGGCAACTTACCTTGGCATATTCTCTTCGGGTTTAACGAATCGATGGTTACCAGCACGATTGTCGCGGGGGTGATTCTCATGCGAGAACGGGAGCTTCTGACGCTTGATGAAGAACAGATCACCGCTCGATCGCGTGAATTAGCATCCACCGTTTGGGAGCGATACCAGACTTATGTGCCGGAAGATTAGCGCTCCTTACAGACGCGTTTTGATGGATTACGAAGGCAGGATATTTACTGTTGAATTGCCATCTGCTCAGGTGGGTGGAGAACAAGGAACCGGCGTTATTTAATAAGGGAGTAAATATGTCAGAGAAAATGATACTTACACTGGCGATCATTGGCGGCACTGGAAAGCTCGGCCCGGGACTGGCGGCGCGCTGGGCAGGCGCGGGATATCGCGTGGTCATCGGTTCGCGCAAGGCCGAGAAGGCTGAGCGGATCGCGAGCGAATTGAATGAGAAACTCGGGATTGAGACGATTATGGGCTTGGAGAACGCGGAAGCGGCATCCCTGGCGGATATCTGCGTCCTCACAGTAAAAGCAAGCGCGCATGAAGCCATCGTCGACCAACTTAAGGGGGTCTTGGATGGAAAAATCGTCGTCGATACAACAGCAAGGGTCGATTTCAAGGACCCCCAATCTCCTGAACCTCCGGCAGCAGCGAGATTGGCGCAGGATAAATTCGGATCGGAAGCGCGCGTTGTGGCGGCATTTCAAACGGTCCCGGCTCATCGGTTGAGCGAGGACCTGGATCAGCCGCTGGATTTAGACGTACTCGTTTGCTCCGACGATCTGGAAGCTGCGCAAGAGGTGATCAAGCTCGCCGAAGGGGCGGAGATGAATGCTTTTTATGCCGGCGGGTTGGATAATGCGATTACTCTGGAGGGCATCTCGGCTCTGTTGATCAACATGAATAAACATCACGATGTCAAAACGGCGACGTTCAAGGTCTCGGGGTTGAACGCTGGATGAGTCGGAAGCAGCTGATCTTCACTGCGCTGCCGGATATTCCTCTCGTCCGACCGGGTGACGACCTCGTCGCGATTACGCTCGCGGGGTTGAGTGCCGCCGGGGTGACGCTGAGCGAGGGTGATGTGATTGTGGTCGGGCAGAAGATCATCTCAAAAGCAGAGGGGCGTTTTGTAGATCTGAGGCAGATCTCCCCCTCGCCCGAGGCAGATGCGCTTGCGAATGAGACCGGCAAGGACCCGCGAATGGTGGAGCTTATCCTGCGCGAGAGCGTCGAAATCCTGCGGAAGCGGGAGGGTTTAATCATCGTCGAGCATAAACTTGGGTTCGTGTGCGCGAATGCGGGGATCGACCGCTCCAATGTCATGAACGAGGATGGCGGTGAATGGGTACTCCTCCTTCCGGAAGACCCTGAAAGGTCGGCCAGAGAACTGCGCGCTGGACTTCAGACAGCAAGCGAGGTGGAGATCGGTGTCTTAATTAACGACTCGCACGGTCGGTCCTGGCGCATGGGGACAGTGGGTGTTTGCATCGGTGTGGCCGGGTTTCCAGCGGTAGTCGACCTGCGCGGTCAGAAGGATCTCTTTGGATATTCCTTACAAAGCACAGTGATTGGGCTTGCGGATGAAATCGCAGCGGGCGCATCCGCACTTATGGGGCAGGCGCAGGAGAAACTCCCGCTGATTCACGTCCGCGGCCTGCCATACCCATTGAGAGAAGGGTCACTATCGGAAATACTCAGAGAGAAGGAATTGGATTTGTTCCGATAGGTTAATTGAATGGAAAACGGAAAAGGAGCAGTTAATTTGAATAAAATCCCTGAATCGCACCGTGATTTGGTCACGGATGATAAGAAAGCATTTGCATCCCTTGCTACATTGATGGAAGACGGCAGCCCTCAAGTTACGCCTGTGTGGTTCGATGTAGAAGGGGATTTTCTACGTATAAACACCGTCAGGGGGCGCGTCAAAGATAGGAATATGGCTTCGCGAAAGGAAGTAGCGATGCTGATCATGGATCCTGAGGATCCTTATCGATATGTTCACATCCGCGGGACAGTGGCCGCTGAACGCGAGGATGATGCTGTCGAGCATACACATATTCTCGCAAAGAAATACTTGGGCGTTGATAAGAATCCATGGTATGAGGGACAACCTCGAGTCATCTTCCTGATTCGGCCAGACACTGTGAGCACGATGGGATGAGCGAATCCACTTCAACGCTCTATCGCATTTTCCAGGAGCGCCGCTCGATCCGCCGGTTTGATGGCTCTGCGATCCCACCCGAAACCATCCAGCGCGTATTGGAGGCGGCAACAATGGCGCCTTCTGCTCACAACCGTCAACCGTGGCGTTTCGTGATCCTCACTGCTTTGGAGGATAAGCGCTCCCTTGCAAACGTGTTGGGCGAAGAGTTGCGCGAGGACCGGCTGGCCGATGGAGATGACCCCGACCAGATCGAAAGGGATGTGACTCAATCGATAGAGCGGATTACTAACGCTCCGGTGGTGGTGATCGCCTGTCTATCTATGGAAGCCATGGATGTTTACCCTGATGAACGGAGGAAGACAGCAGAATACATTATGGCGGTTCAAGGTGTATCCATGGCTGCTCAGAATCTGCTTCTTGCAGCCCATGCTGAGGGGCTGGGTGCATGCTGGTTGTGCGCACCACTCTTTATAAAAGATGAAGTTCGAGATGAGTTGAACCTTCCCGAGGGATGGGATCCACAAGGGTTGATCATCCTCGGATATCCTGCGGATGCGGGAAAGGAACGCCCGCGCCGCCCAATAGAAGAAGTGACACTATGGCGCTAAAGATTACTGCACTCGCTGGGGGAACAGGTGGAGCGAAACTCGTCGATGGTCTAACCACCTTGTTGGAACCGGATAAGCTGACCCTCGTCGTCAACACCGGAGATGATTTCGAACATCTGGGACTCGCCATCTCGCCCGACCTTGATACCGTGACGTACACATTGGCTGGTCTCGCTAACCCCCAGTCAGGGTGGGGCCGGACGGATGAGACCTGGAATTTCCTGCAAACATTGAAAGAATTTGGAAGCCCGGTCTGGTTCCGGTTGGGGGATCGAGATCTGGCGCTTCATGTCGAGCGAACACGGAGGATGAAAGCCGGGCAGCCCTTGAGTGAGATAACCAGGATGTTATGCCGTACCTTTGGTATTGATCACGTTGTTCTGCCCATGACCGATGACCCAGTGCGAACGATCGTTGAGACAGATGATGGCGATCTTCCTTTTCAGGAATATTTTGTTAAGCACTCCCATGAACCGGAGGTGCGGGGATTTCGGTTTGAAGGCATTGAGCATGCAAAACCAGCTTCAGGATTCCTGCAGGCGATTGAGGATTCCGACGCTGTGATTCTCTGTCCTTCCAATCCTTGGGTTAGCATCGATCCGATCCTCGCTTTAAGCGGGGTGCGCGAAGCGCTCGAGGGGAAAATTACGGTGGGTGTCTCCCCAATAATAGGAGGCCAGGCTGTTCGTGGCCCAGCAGCGAAGATGTTTGCAGCCATGGGAATTGAACCCTCTGCCTTCGCTGTCGCTGCGCATTACCGGCAGATCCTATCGGGAATTGTGATCGATGAAGTCGATGCAGAGCTCGCTCCGGAAATTGAAGCCCTTGGGATTAGAACCAAAGTAACGCAAACAATGATGAAGACCCAACCTGATCGAAAAAGATTGGCGGAGGAAGTGTTGGCGTTTACAGCAGAGCTGGTTGAAGCGGAGTCGCGGCAATGACCCTTTGGGCGATTGTCCCAGTGAAACCTTTGCGGACGGCGAAGTCGCGTTTGTCCGCTGTGTTGACCAGGGATGAGCGTGAGGTCTTGAGTCAACAGATGCTGATTAACACTCTCGACCTGCTTCGAGAGGTAAAAGAAATCGAGCGAACGCTTGTTGTCAGCCGAGATACTAAAGCGCTCTCGATCGCTCGGAAACATGGTGCAAGGACGGTAACCGAGAATGGCGCACCGGAATTGAACAATGCGTTGGCTCGAGCCACGGTTGTCGCCCAGCAGTACGACATAAGCGGATTGTTGGTTATCCCGGCAGATCTACCTTTAATGAGAATGGACGATGTTGAAAAGTTGATCAGCAAAGCCACAGATCCCCCCGTCGTGGTTATCGCCCCTGATCGTCATGGCCGCGGGACCAATGCATTGCTTTCTTCCCCACCCGGCTTGATCGAGTATGATTTTGGCACAGACAGTTTCGAGCGGCATGTCGCCCGTGCGAAGGCGGCAGGCGTACGACTTGTCGTATGTGATAATCCATCCATCGGGCTTGATGTTGACCTTCCGGAGGATCTTGAATATCTGCGCGAAGGCTATAATTTCGAGTTCATGCAAGACCTAGAGGAGAGTCATTCATGAGTCTGAAACGCGTTGCTTTATATCTACAAGATGCCCACGATCTTCGGGACGGATTAGATATCGCCCGTTATGCCGAACAGAAGGGATTTGAAACGGTCTGGCAGGCGGAATCGCGCCTCGTGCGGGATGCGATTGTCCCCATGGCGGCCTATGCCGCCGTCACCGAACGGATAAAAGTCGGCTCGGGGGTGATCAACAATTGGACACGTAACATCGGTCTTCTGGCGGCCACGCTTCTCACGCTCGACGACCTGGCGCCGGATCGGATAATTTGTGGCATCGGCGCGTGGTGGGACCCTCTGGCGAAGAATGTCGGCATCGAGCGGAAAAAGCCGCTTAAGGCGATGCGTGAGACCGTCGAGGTTTTGCGGCGCTTGCTGAACATGGAGCGGGTGACCTTCCACGGCGAGTTCCACAATGTGGAGGAGATCGAGCTCGACGTCGTCCATGGGCGCCGCGAGCCTCGCAACGTTCCGATCTACATTGGCGCCACGGGGCCGAAGATGATGGAGCTGACGGGGGAGATCTCCGATGGCGCTGTGCTGAACTACTGCGTCCCTCCCGAGTACAACGATATGGCGATGGAGATGCTTGAGAGCGGGGTGAAGAAGGCGGGGCGGAAGATCGAAGATCTCGATCGCCCGCAGTTGATTGTGTGTTCGATCGACCAGGATGAAAACATGGCGTTTGATCGAAGCCGCGAATTGCTCACGCAGTACCTCGCCCAACAGCCTCATATCGCTAAGGCGAGCGGTGTGGCGCAGGAGGTAGTGGACGAGATTCAGTCGATATTGGGTTGGCCGGCCACCCACGAGCAGATTCAACAGGCAAAGCACCTCGTTCCGGATGAACTCGTCGCCCGCATCACCGCCTCAGGTACACCTGAGCAAGCACAGTCGAAGGTTCAGGAGTACATCGACCATGGCGCAACATGCCCGATACTTTATTCCGTCGGCGGGGATGTCAATCTGCTGATCGACACCTTCAGCCCTCAAGAGTAGGCGTGGTGGAGACCCAGTATTTATATCTAAGGATGAATGAATGATGGGCGACGTTGAGACTGGAATTGAAAAGGATGTTCACAACAAACAGCCGAATTCGGCAAACTGCTTCGTTTGCGGCAGGGAGAATGCAAATGGGCTGGGACTTACTTTCTATGAGGTGGGTCCGGATGAAGTGATGGTGGAGGTCGTGATCCCCAGCCATTTCGAGGGGTACCCTGGCATTGTCCACGGAGGGATTGTCGCCTCGATGTTGGATGAGATCGCCGGGCGGGCTGCTCTTGTGGGCGAACATGAACACTTTCGGCTTACGGCCAAGCTCGAAGTCCGTTACCGTAAGCCCGTTCCAAGCGGTGAGTTGCTGCGATTGCGGGGCGTTGTGGAACGGAGAAGAGGGAGCGTCGCCTTCGCCCATGCCGAACTGAATCTTCCAGATGGCACGCTAGCTGCCGAAGCGAACGCGGTGCTCGTCGATTTTCCTGGTTTGCCCGTCGACGAAGAGGAGTTGAAATCGTTAGGCTGGAAAGTGGATCCAGATTGAGCGCGATACGAAAAGAGGGAAGCAGATGGGGTCGTTGAACTATCACCGCCCGAAAACGATTAAAGAGACGCTCGCCTTGATGGAAAAAGGGGTGCCGCTCGCCGGGGGAACTGCGTTGACACCAAAGCGCTCCGATATCGCTGCTGTCATTGATCTACAGGACCTCAAGCTTGATGAGCTTAAGGTCGGGAAGTCCGAGATCCGTATCGGCGCAACGGTTAAGCTCCAAGCCCTCATCAAAGCGCAGGAAGAGATTCCTCAGGCTCTCGCACAAGCCTGCCGTCAGGAAGCCGCGCTCAACATCCGCAATGCTGCCACAATCGGTGGTGTCGTGATGACAGGTGACGGTCGTTCTCCTTTGCTGACCGCTCTTCTCTCGTTGGATGCATCCGTCGTCACTGAACCTGGGAAAAAGTCAGAGCCGCTGGAGAAATTGCTGGAGAAACGAGGCGATAAGCGTAAGCCTCGCCTGATCGTTGCTCTAGTAATGATGCGTCCAGATCGGATGGCATACGAACAAGTTTCGCGTTCACCCGCAGATCGACCGCTTGTGTGCCTTGTGGTCGCTGAGAAAGTGGCTTCCAAAGGGAAGAGTCACGTGGTCGCTGCTCTTGGAGGTTATGGTGAACGACCCATACGGGTGACCAGGATGGAAGAAGCACTCGAAAAAGGTGCGAGCCTCGCGGATGCTGCTGCGTTTGCGGAAAAAGCATACTCCGATGCTGGTGATGCCTTCGCCAGTGCGGCGTACCGCGCCGAGATTGCTGGCGTCCTCGCAAGGCGACTCTTGACGGAGGTGAAGGGTTGATGATGATTCATTTCACTCTCAATGGAACTCCGATCGAGATCGATGTGCCGCCACAGACAACCTTACTCACGGCTTTGCGTGAGGAGCTGGGACTTTTCGGAGTAAAACACGGATGTGAAACTGGCGAATGCGGCGCCTGTACCGTGCTCTTTGATGGAGAACCTGTGAATAGCTGCGTCATGCTTGCAGTCCAAGCAGATGGCCATGACGTGGTGACGATCGAAGCGCTGGGGGAACATCCACAGCATGGCTGGCGGAAAAGTAAAGGGCTTGATCCTTTGCAGCAGGCGTTCGTTGATACGGGAGCCATTCAATGTGGTTTTTGTACACCGGCGATGATCCTCGCTGCCCGCTCTTTACTAGAAGAAGAATCGAATCCAACGGAAGCTCAGGTTCGTGAAGTACTTTCAGGCGTACTTTGCCGCTGCACCGGCTACATTAAACCCGTGCAAGCTGTTCTGCGCGCCGCCGCTATCTTGCGCGGGGAGCCTGTAGACCCTCTTGAAGCGCCGCTTCCAGCCCCACCGGATCTATTCTTCCCGCCCGATGATGTCGAAGACCCCCAAACTTTATTGGGATTGGATAGCCCTGAGATCGCAACGCAGATAAGCGTCATGCCTCGCATCCAAATTAACCCGAGGACTGAGGCCTATCAGACCGTGGGTTCCCCTGAGCCGAAAGTCGACGCGATCAAACTGGTCACGGGTAAGCCGGCTTTTACGGCGGATATTGAGATGCGCGGGATGTTGGTCGCGAAAGTTCTGCATAGCCCGGTGGCACACGCCTGGATCAAACGGATAGATGCTTCCAAGGCTCGTTCGCTGCCTGGCGTGGCAGCCGTATTAACCTCGGAGGACATACCCCGCGTGGCGTATTCCACTGCGGGTCAATCCGACCCAATCCCAGGGCCGCTTGATACGTTCTCTTTAGACAACAAGGTGCGTTTCTTCGGTGACCGCGTGGCCTTCGTTGCCGCAGAGACTGAAGAAATCGCCGAGCAAGCTTTGCATTTAATCGATGTGGAGTATGAACCGCTGCCGCTGATCCTCGATTCCGCAGAGGCTCAAGCTGAAGGTGCGGTGCAAATCCATGACGAACCGGATTATGTTAATTTCGCTGATTCGGATCCCAGCCGGAACCTCGCCGCTCAGATCCACATTGACATCGGCGATGTAGAGAAAGGTTTTTCCGAAGCGGATCATATTTTTGAAGCCTCCTATGAAGTTCCAAAAGTAAGCCCGGCGCATATCGAACCCCATGTTGTTGTGACTTACTGGGATGAGGATGATCGCCTCGTGATCCGTACCAGCACGCAGGTTCCCTTCCATGTGCGCCGTCAAATTGCTCCGGTTCTAAATCTTCCGGCGAAACGGATTCGGGTGATCAAGCCGCGCATTGGCGGCGGTTTTGGCGGGAAACAGGAAGTCTTGGTCGAGGATGTGGCTGCGCACCTGACGATTGCTACAGGCCGACCGGTGCGTTTTGAATTTACCCGCGCCGAGGAATTCTATGGAGCACGAACACGTCATCCTATGCGCATCAGCATGAAGACCGGTGTAAAAAGTGATGGCACAATCACCGCTAATGAGATGCACGTTTTGAGCGATACCGGCGCTTACGGCTGTCATGCCCTCACCGTAACCGGCAATACCGGGCACAAGGCAATGGCACTTTACGTGGGCGATGGTCCATACCGCGAATCACCAAACATTCGTTTCTATGCAGATATCGTCTACACGAACACGCCCCCCTCCGGCGCCTATCGAGGCTATGGTGTTCCGCAAGGGTTCTGGCCTGTTGAACGACACATGGAGCGTATCACACGCAGTTTAAATCTAGATCCGCTGCAGTTCCGGTTAAAGAACGCGTTGCGTGCGGGTGAATTGCATCCATTCAGCACATCCTGGTCGGAAGGACGAGAGCCCATGCCGGAGATTATAAACACCTGTGGCTTGGAAGATTGCGTCCGACAAGGTAGATCTGGAGCAGGGTGGGACGCGAAATTCAACAACCCGGAATGGCATGCCGTTGAGGGAAAACCTCATCTCCGGCGGGGGATCGGCGTCGCTTTGGTTATGCAGGGGACGGCTATCCCTTACCTCGATATGGGCGGCGCCAGTATCAAGATCAACGAAGATGGGTCATTTAATTTACTTGTCGGTGCGACAGACCTGGGCACGGGTTCGG
>JAIWHF010000078.1:0-11322 GCA_048629905.1 Methanosarcinales archaeon | reverse complement strand
AGAAACACTATCCATTGATGGAACTGCTCCGGATGGCAATACCACGCCGGATGTACACCCAGGCGCACATGGATTTCGTGATCGAGACATTTACGCGAATTGCTGAACACAAGGACTCGATTAAAGGCTGCCGGATCACCTACGCCCCGGAGCTGCTGCGGCACTTCACGGCGAGGTTCGAACGGCTCTAAATACGCACTCTTCTCAGTAAAATTGCTCTCGGCGAAAGGAAAACGGGGCTGCCCTTCTGGGACAGCCCCGCATTAGTTAATAGTCGGCTCGATTACGTCCCCACTCGAGGCAGATCGTTGCTGCGGTAGGTGAACCTCAGTTCCCGAACTGCCACATCCAGCCGAACGCCACACCGGTCATATTCTGGCTGATGAGCAGGGTCACCGTTACCTGGGGCGTCCCTCCGACGGTTGGGTACGTCAGACCGCCCGGTATCAAGATGCTGTCGTTGCCATCTGTGAGAGGGTTGAAAGACACGCAGTAGGTGCCCGCCGTCAAGCCGGGGAAAGCGTACTGCCCATTGGCGTCGGTGATTGTCGTCGCTAAGCCAGTCGACGGGCAGGCGCCCGATCCCAGGTGAATCGTCACACCGGCGAACCCACCCTCGAATCCATCGTGAACTCCGTTAGCCCGCATTACATTGGGGTCTAACCCCTCTGCACACCCCAGCCCGAGCACAAGCGGCTCATTGCCCTGACCGCCTGTGTGTTCACAGATATCGTGCCATACCTCACCAGCGATAGAGCCCAGCGGCGGCGCAACGAAGGGCAAGATGCCGGGGTCAAAAGCATATTCCAGGGTGGAGCCGGAAATCCAACAGGGATTTGGTTTGTCATCGACATCGATCAAGAACCATGGGAGCGCGTGGTTCTCGTTCCAACCTTGCGCCAGGGCGCTCTGCCCCTTGAGAAGGTAGGCATACTTATCTGCCCCCGTGCTTGGACCGCGACGGCAATTGGCGTTCATACTCGCCGTGACCAGTGACGGCACCTCCGTTGGCACCGGTGTGGCCGAAGGAACAAGGCTCGCCACAGCAGTGGGCAGTGGATCTAGCTCATCACCCATAACCTTTGTCGGCAGAACTTGTACTTCCGTAGGTTCAACCTTCACCGATGTTGGTGAGGGCGCCGGAGCTGATAGCATGCTGAGATCCGGCATATTACAGGCGCCGAGGAGTAAGGCGGCCATCGTGAGCAAGATGAAGATACTGCTTTTTTGAGATGCGCGCATTATTTTCTCCTTGATGTCGTCCCCTTGATTGTTGAATTATTTACCAACCTACTGCAATGCCATAGTAGGAGTTATGGGTTGTTAGCAGGTTGACTTACGACTACTTGACCACGGCATAAATACGTAATGTGTTTTCCGGACTCGTCCCCTCATTTCCTGCAAGATCCACTGCGAGAGCATAATACATGCCTGTCCCCGGCATATATGGACCGCCCGAATAGCTGCAGGTTGACGTATTCTCACAAATTCTGACGAGCGCAGGGAGCTTCTCCCCCGGCGCCTGGATCCAGATCTCGATCTTCCCAATTCCGAAATTATCCGTCGCCGTTGCCGAGAAAGTCACAATATCGTCTTCATTCGGTCGCCATGTTCCTGTCGGCTCATAGGAAATCGTGACCACCGGCGGCTCGGTGTCAACTGGCGTAGGTGTTGGTGGCGCTTGAACTATCGGAACACTGGCGATGTCCCCTTCTTCGTCTGTGAGATAGTTCGCCACCCAGCAGTGACCAGGTCCATCCTGGCGTTGAATGTACCACCACGTAGTTTCTGCGTTGCGGCCATCGATCGGCGCGCGCTCATCTTTCAAGAGGAATCCGACGATATGGTAAATATTGTCGGGTCCATAGCGACAATTGCTGTTACCCAATGCGATTGCGATTGCCGGTCCTAAGGTTGGCGGCGGTTCAAGAGTGGGTGCCATGGATTCGGCGCCCGCAGAATTTCCATCAGCAGCAGGGATAGCTGTACCTTCGCCAGGGGATGGCGTACTTGGCGGCGAAGTCGGTTCTCCGGCGGTTGAATACGGTACCGGTAGAGGATTAGGGACAGGCAAGGTGAATGTAACATCCATCATTCCAAAAACAATGCCTACGGTGGCAAGTCCTGCGGCGACCCCTATCGACGCTGCCAGGATGACTTTCCCCCACATGCCTCCCGAGAACAGCGTTTTGAAGGCGGATCCAAGACCGCCTCCGCCTGTTCCCCCACCCGACCCTCCACCAGTTCCTTCCAATCCACTTCCGCCCGTGTTTACCGGCGGTCCATTCAGAGATTTTAATCCCTCGATAACTCCTTCGGTCCAACCCGGGGATGGGAACATAGGCACCAAACCCGCAACCATCGCCGCGACCTTCTTGAGGTCTTCCTCCGTCTCCTGGCAATACTCGCAAGCGGCGATATGGCGCTTCACCGCACGCTGTTTCTCGGCGCTCAACTCGCCATCCCGAAATGCCGAGATCAACTCTTCCAGTTCGCCGCACTGTGCGGCACCGCTCGTGGCCATCAAACGGATGCCGTGCAGTTCACGGAAGTTCAACCGCGCCCGGTGCACGAGCTGACGGGCATTGTCATAATTACATTCGAGAGCCGTGGCAACCTCACCGTAGGCGAGTCCGTTAATCTCACGCAGAACGAGCGCCTGGCGGTACTTCGTCGGCATGAGAACCAGGGTCGCCTCCACCGCTTCACGAGCTTCCCCGCGCTGAACCTGCCGTTCAGATGGTCTTTGCGTGGTAGGCGGGCCTCTCATTTCCAATGGCTCCTCTATATCCACAAAACGCTTCCCTTGCCGCAGGTAGTCGATGGCGAGGTTGCTCGCTATCCTGAAAACCCAGGATTTGAAATCCCAGGGCGGACCGAGCTGACCGACGCGTTCATGCGCTCTGATAAACGCATCCTGGGTGATGTCCTCGGCGGCCTGCCGATCCCCAACCGTGCGATAGATATAATTGAGCACCGGTTGATGCAATTGATGGAAAAGTTGAGTGAATGCTTCTCCATCACCTGCTTGCGCTCGGCGAACCAGGGCGACGTCAACTCCCTGCGCTTGTTTTGACAACTTATCTTTCAAGACTCATCCCTTTAACGACGGTTTGTTATCGTTTGTGACAGAACATCCACATCTAATCCGGAAGTTGGTCTCTGTTATTCTCACCTACCCGATATTCGATCAGGTATCGGGCAGATGCTTACAGTTAGCATACTCTGCCCATCTTTTTCCTGCTGTTAGGACCCACGCGAGGGTCCGCATAGCAGGAGTTCCCCGATTCCCCGCTGTTAAATGTTCCTTACCTCACTCGCAAGTCGCGTTACATGCAAATGAGCGAGATCCAGCAATAAACAGAGGGTTATTGACTCTCTCCTTAAGGGCTGGGTAGCGGGACAACATCTAGCGTGGCAGGGGGGCGGGTAGAGGGGGGGACCAACTCATACCAATAAAACGCGTATACCTGGCCGCCCCCTGATCCACTAATCAATCCATCTGTGGTCCCCGGGTCTGATAGGTTAAAGGTGAGCGTCAGCTCCGGTCCGGAAATGCGACCCGGCATGTCAATCGGGTCACCGCAAGTGCCCGTTAGCTCATGATCCTCGAAGTGTTCCACGACCTTCAGCGTTACGACGCCCTTTTTACAGGTTCCCGTGATGTCGGCTGATAGAGTCCAAGCACCCTGGAGTTGCTGAACGGGGCAGCTGCCAGAATCGGACTCCACCAAACCTGACACATTGATCGTGACGGAGTTTGGCAGGCCCTCGGAGGTCACCTTCCCAGAAGGTTCAACCCAAAAATAAAAGTAAGCAGGCTGCTGCTCCTTCTCCTCAAAGTAGAAGGTTTCTTCACCCATATCGTCCAGGTTTAGAACAGCCTCGTGAGTGTACAAAAGTTCATACAACAGCGAGGCTTTCGTAGGACATTTAACTTCCTTCAACGCCTGCTCCTGCTGCCCCAATTCAACGTCCTGAGACTCCCCGCCAACTAAAGTTGGCTCTGGATCATCCGCGCCGGTATCCGGCAAGTTACAGGCCGCTAATCCTAGGATAAGAAAGCCGCAGCATAGGCTGATCCACATCCCTCGATCGCCCTGTTTAATATCCCTTGACATCATTGCCTCCTTTTGTGCTAAGCCCTCGTTTTCTGCTCAGGAGAACTTCGATTCTCAGCGGTCAATAGACAGACGAGCGTGGTCCGGCTACCTTCGAGCACACACACCTTGAAATAAATCTTGATTCATATCTATAACGAAAACTCTTATCAATCTGTGACACGTTCGTTATAGGCGAGCCCCTTCTGTGAATATAGCATGAAAACGCCCGTCTCATTCAAAACGAGCGGCCTGCACCCACGTGAAAGCTCATGCTCAACCACAACTGAGCTAGCGCTCTACGTTCGTTATCTCCCACCTCAAAATTCATCTATTAAACGCATAGCGCACTCCAGGTTCATGGAGTGCGGCAGAACTTATGCTAAGTGCAGTTGAAGTATTAATTATTTGAACTTATCACAGGGGAATTACAGAACAACCTTCCCGTCCGCAAGGCGGATGGTCCTCATCGCGCGACCTGCCAACTCATCGTCGTGGGTAACCATGAGGATCGTCGTTCCACGCGATACCAGGTCCTCAAAGAGACGGATAATCTTGTTTGACGAATGGGAATCCAGATTCCCTGTGGGTTCGTCGGTTGCGATAATCGGGGGATCATTAGCAAGCGCACGTGCGATCGCTGCCCGCTGCTGCTGCCCACCTGAGAGCTTTGCTGGAAGCGCATCCGCCTGGTCCTCAATGCCCACCAATTCGAGTAAGTGCATGGCGCGATCATTGCGCTCTTGTCGATCGAAGGCGCCGCCAAAATCCATCGGCAGGCGTACATTCTCAAGGACGGAAAGTGTGGGTAGAAGCTGGAAGAATTGAAAGACAACTCCCACGTTCTTACCACGCCAGACAGCGATTTCGCCTTCGTTGAGCTCATGCACAGCGGCGCCGGAAACATAGATTTCCCCATCGCTGGGGCGATCGATGCCGGTCAACATATTTATCAGAGTCGTTTTGCCACTGCCTGATTTCCCGACGATGGATACGAATTCGCCCTTGTCAATACGCAGGTCTAGATCTCTCAACGCTGTGAATGATCCCGCAGACGTTTCATAGATCTTGGAAACCTGATTGAATGCGATCAGGTGGCCGTTCGCTTTATACTTCCCGGCCCCTGAACCGTTAGAACCTGACTTGCTCCAAAATGTCTTCACATAATCACCATTATCATTTATTCGTAATCCAGTACTTCGCGCACAGTGAGCCTGACGGCGCTCCTCGCTGGCGCAAGGCTTGAAAAAACAGCAATAAACCCAACAACTACCAACCAGAGAAGCAGTCCCGTGAAGGAATATGTATAGATGAGATCGGCTTGCATGACGGCATTCACGACCGCACCTGCAAGGGCTCTGCCGGATGGTCCCGAGAGCAGCGCGCCCAACACCCAGCTCATCAGACCTACCACGACGCCTTCAAAAACGATGACTTGTCGCACAGAAACGTTGGAGGCGCCAACGGCGCGCAGGACTCCGATCTCGCGTGTGCGTTCAAGAACGTTGATTCCTAGCGTCCCCGTTAGACCCAACCCCCCCACCAGAGCAAGAAGTCCAGCCATGATCATCAAAACGACCAATATCAGGTCGAACACATCGGTGAAATCCCCAAAAATCGCGTGGCGGGTGATGCTTGAGCTCCTACTCAGGCTCGCACTTTCAAAACGGTTCTCCAGCTGGAATGCGATCACATCCTGCTCAGCATTGCTGCCGATGGTTTCAAGATTTCCACGGACCCGGATCGTATCAACCTGGTTCGGTCTGTTCGTCAACTGACCAAATGAACCATATTCCATATAGATACGAGAACCTGAAAGATGCTTCGAGGTCACACCGACAACCTGGTAAGTTCGCTCTCGGTTCCCGATTTTCAGGGTGATCTCGCTCCCGATTCCTATCCCGGATTCCTCGTCTAGCAAGTCATCATTGATAACGATCTTGCTTGTGTCACTGGCTTCTAACCAGCGACCCTCGATCATCAGCGGGTCAATTGTGGCCGCATCATAAGGGAGACCAACGATCTCAAGCTCCCCGCTCTCGCTTCCATCTTCCCTGACAATGACGCCAATCGACTGAGCCCACCCCTCCGCTACCGAAATCTCGGGGATTCTCAGCGCTTCCCGTTCAACGGTTTGTTTTCTAGATCCATAGGGCAAACCAAGGGCGGCATCGAAGGCGACATAACGAGCGACATTCTCGATCTGAACGGTCAACGAAGCGCGTGTGCTGAATACGGCGATAAACATAGCGCCTGCTAGCGTAAGGGTAAGAAGTGTAAATACCAGCCGCGCTTTGTTGCGGAAAGTATTCCGCAGAGAGAGCACAATCGGCGGAGCGAGATTGCGAACTTTCATCAACGCCCGGTCCAACCAACCGCTGCCCTCGGACCCAATTCCATATTGATAGATCGCATCATAAACTGACATGCGGGTTCCGGAGAGAATGGGATAGATCGCCACGCCTAGCGGCATCAGCAAGCCCAGAGTGATCTGAAGCGCCATGACCTGCCAAGATATATTAACCGTGGAGAGATCAAAGTTGACGAAACCAGCCGCGAATTCTGCGAGCCACCAGGACCCCAATAACCCGAGCGGCAGTGCCACGGCAAGGCCAAGCACGCTGTACGCGAGGACGTTGAAGAAGTACATAGCGATGAGTTGTCCACGAACCGCACCGATGGAGCGCATAATGCCGATCTGTCTGATCTGCTGAACGAGAATAGCGGAGACTGTATTCACCACAAGCCCTCCGCTCAAGAGAACAGCCATAACGCCCATAATTTGCAGGATGAGGAGAAACCCGTCAATCTGGTCTTCCGCCCAGTGCTTGCCCGGATCGGAACCCAGCCCGGGTACCCCCATGCTCCCGACCCTGTACCCGGAGGGCTCAATCACCCGATCGCGGATGCTGTTGCCGACTTCAAGTACATGTTCTTGGCTATATTTATTCTCAGCCACAACGACATCGAGCTTATTGTAGTAAGAGGGCTTACCCATCCATTTCAAGCTTTCAAGGTTTACATAGCCCGTGACTTCCCCCAACAACGCATAAGGCATCCCGTAAAGGTCATGTACAATGCCGACAAGCTCCAAATCATACGTACGGTCATCTTCCATCTTGATCGTGATCGTATCGCCGACCGTAAGACCCAGCCCTTCTGCAGATTGTCGCTCAATGGCGATCTCGCGAACGCCTAGCGACATTCTTCCCTCTACGAGGCCCACCTGATTCACTTCTAATTCGGTAAGATCCGGGAAGGCGTTTAGCGTAAGATCGTCCCAGACCCCCTCGCCGTTCAAAACCGATGCTCTCTCGACTCTCCTCGCCTGAACGTCTTCCACTTCTCGCATCGCCTCAACCGCGCTGGTTAGGTCTCGCTGAAATGGGGATACATAAATTTCCAAACTCGCCGGATTGCCTTCAGCGAAGGAACCATAGAGATCCCGCTGCACCATGATCCCCGCGTTCGTGATCATTCCGACCGAGGCAACACCGATGGCGATGGAGAAGATGACCAAAAGAGACCGGGAGCGGTTGCTCCAGATGTCTTTCAGGATCTTGATCCAGCGGGTCGGGATGTGCATTCTGTCCTCTATCTCCCTATGAATTCTTTAGAGCGCTGCCTGAATTCGCTGCGGCACAATGTCAGGTGATGGCGCCGCTTCGCCTGCGGAACGCCCGTTTGACGGCTCATCGATTGATCTGCTGATGATGCGCCCATCAGATATCTCAAGAATGCGGCTTGCTCGATCAGCGATCTCCTTATCGTGAGTCACGATGATCAGTGTCTTTCCGATAGAGACCAGGTCAGAAAACAGGTCATAGATGTCGTCCGCAGTTTGCGAATCGAGATTCCCCGTCGGTTCATCGGCGACAATCACATCTGGGTCGTTCGCCAGCGCACGGGCGATAGCGACCCGCTGCTGCTGCCCGCCGGAGATCTTCGACGGGACTTTATGCGCGTGCTCACGGATGCCGACTTGATCGAGTAATTGCAAAGCACGCTCACGGCGTTCCGCAAGCGGGTATGTGTCGCAGAAGTCCATGGCCAGCGTGATATTCTCAACGAGCGTTAACGTCGGCAGCAGCTGGAAAAATTGATAGACAACACCCAGGTTGCGCCCACGCCAGCGCGTTAATTCGTCATCACTCATGGAATGGATAGAGACTCCACTAATCTGTACTTCGCCAGAGTCCGGGCTGTCAATGCCCGTGATCATATTGATCAGCGTGGATTTACCTGCTCCCGATTTCCCGAAGATAGCGAGGAATTCCCCTTCGTGAACTTCAAGGTTGATTCCCTTTAGCGCTTCAACCCCCTTGGAAGCGGTCGGGTAGACTTTCACCAAATCCTTTACTTTGATGAGCGCACCGTTTTCACGCCCATTCTTACCTGAAATTTTGGCATTTTCCATTAACAAAAAACCTCACCGCTTAGGTGTGCCGCGTTGAAAACTTCAATGATTCTTTACGGCGCGTTTGCATTTAAACGACGATCAACTCACACAGAGCCAAAGTTCAGCTGACCGCCGACAAGGTGACCATGTTAACACAGGATAACCCGAGTTTGTATTAGAGTTTCATTACAGTTTCCTTGCGGTTTTTTTTGGCTATTTAACTATCGAGAATGAAGGGTCCATCTATATCATGTCATTTCGAGGAGCGGAGGGTGCGAAGTCCCCGGTTCTGTCGAGGGCGCAGCGCCCAAAGTGACGAGAAATCCCTGAGACGACTCGATTCATAGTTCTAGAATCTAACCAAAGGGGGATCTCGTCGTGCCCATAGATGGAGCCTTCACGAGCAACATCATAGGGATTTCTCGCTTCGCTCGCAATGACATTAAGGGTGAAGTAAAGCTTGGGGTCTACAGCAACCCTTCCCGATCCAACGTCTCCTGAAGACTACTCACAGACGTTTCGGGAAAGCGCAGGTAGGTTTCAGTCGCGTCGGACAGGTTCGCGTAAACGCCGCGATAGGAAGGTGGCAGCAGAGCCGCTATTTGGTACATGATCTCGCCAATCATCTGCCGCCGCACTTCTCGCGTCACTGGCATATCGTTCGTTTGTAAGGTGAAGGGATGCCCCACCGCCATGCGAAAGTCAGTACGCCGCAGATGGGTTAAGTTATCCCAGAAATCTTCATGCTGGTAACAGGCCATTGGAATTAAAGGCGCTCCGCTGTGCAAGGCCATGGTCACCACACCGGGATGACCTTCCATGAGATTTCCATCACCGCTGCGGGTGCCCTCCGGCGCTACAGCCAGAATCGTACCGTTCTCCAACGCCGCCAAACCAAGGCGGATCGCTCCAACATCGGCGGACCCTCTTTGTAGAGGGATACCACCCCACATGTCGAATAACCAACCTATCAATTTGTTATCCCATGACTCAATTTTTGCAAAGAAAGCCATCGGGCGAGGCAGCAGGTGAGTATACACAACCAGCGGCTCTATAAAGTTGATATGATTTGAAACGATTATGAGCGGTCCCTGCGTTGGAATGCGCACCACCTGTCCATCGTCGACACGGCACACCATTCGCGTCAGACGTCTTATCATCGCATTGACCAATCGGTTCGTTGGCGTCATGTGTTGCTATCCGCTTTCTGACAGATGATCTCTATCTGGCGCGGAAGGATGTCCATTTTTAACTGCTGCCCCTCGATGCAGAGTGTCTCCCCATCGGCGTGTGCGGGCAGGCTTCCTTCAAGAGCGGTGACGACAATGCTGGAGGTTCTACCAGTTTGGATCGAGGGCTGGGAGGCTTGCGTCCCCGCCATAAAACGTGGAATCAGGGCAAAGATTCTCGCTTTGCTAACCTGTTCAGCGATGCAGAAATCCAGCAGACCGTCATCGATTCCCGACTCCGGCGCCATCATGAAGCCACCGCCCATTCGGCGTCCGTTCATGATGGAGACCATCAAGGTATATTTATCCATCGTCTGCCCGTCGAACTCGATACGAACTAACGGTGCTTGGTAGTAGAGGAAGACCGTTTTAACAGCCGCAACAATGTACGATAAGAAACCGTGAAGACGCGTCATTTTCAACGCTTCAAATCCGACAACAGCGTCGAAACCGATGCCCACTCCATTTCCAAAGTAGCGTCCCTCCGGATACAGCCCACCCGTCACTAACCCCACATCCATATTGGTCCGGAAATCCTCCCTCAGCACCCGGCACCCATCTTCCAGACCTGGAGGCACATTTACACCAAAGGCAAAGTCGTTGCCGCGTCCGATCGCAATCACGCCCATGGCAACACCATCTGCGCCGGCTTGTTTCGCGAGCATCAAGCCATTGATCACTTCATTCGCAGTTCCATCCCCTCCGGCGACGACGACAACGTCGAAACCATCAAGTGCGGCCTGCTTCGCCAGCTCCACCGCATGCTCCGGTCTCTCGGTGAGGACAAGATCGAACTCAAAGTTATGCTCGCGCAGGAACCGATCCAGGTCCGGAACAGCTTCTGCCGCGGTTCCCCTGCCGGAGGTAGGGTTGACGATGATCTTGTATCTACTCATCTTGATGGACTCCTTTGAGAACAACACTTGAACCTAACCGAATGCATAACGATGCGCAGCTGGGGTTGCACGCGTGGCAAACACTTGCTGTGGATATTATATAACCTGATCAGGTCTAAGAAACAATCCCCCGGACCAGCCGCGATCCTATGGTCCGGGGAATACGGTTCTTAGTCTCAATTATATTACAGCACAAAATCGCAGTAGCAAAAACTCCCAACCTGAATCATGCCAATCCTGCGGACAAGACTCTTAGTGCAATGGTGAGATTCAGGAAGAGAAAGAAGAGATCCACGGCGAGCGCTGGGCCTGATTGAGGTTCCAGCTTTGACTCGAGAGACGCGAACCAGGCTGCTGCCAGACCGCTGAAGATCAAGACACCTGCCCCCGCCCAAGCTGTTGTAAAGACGGGGTCTAAGCCCAGAAAGGCAATCACTGCCCAGCCCATGAGGTAAGCCCAGGAGAGCAGCCAGAGCCCGATGCCCACATCCTTCATCCGGGATCCCAATCTCCGCCCAATCCACGCGCAGAGCGCGAATACCAACACAGCGAGCCCGGCCGAGAGCAGCCAGGCTGAGAACATCACCTCTGCTGCCAGCGCTCGCAGGAACACACCGAGGGCAATGCCGAGCGCTGCTAAAAGACCGACGTTCCATCCCGGTACGGACTTGAAGGTCATCAAAGCGATGAATAGCAGT
>JAIWHF010000077.1:0-11541 GCA_048629905.1 Methanosarcinales archaeon | reverse complement strand
AATTATGTTCTGTCCCCAACCCAGAACGACAGCGTGAAAGTCATGTCGTTTCCCCAACATGACACCAAACGAGCGGTCTAATTTCATTGTATGGATGAAGGAAAAAGACTCCAGCAGCGGTTGCAGCGCATCAGGCAAAAGAAAGCAACCCGAACGCCTCAGCTTGAAAAAGCCAGGCGAGACGTCTCAATATCCCACCCCGGGGAGCCTCAGGATACGCCACACGGCCTCGCATTTATCATTGAAACTCAATATCCAGGGACTCATGAGCACGGCGTAAGTCCATTAATCTCGTTGACGCATTTCGAGTCGCAATCGGCTGCAGAGATCGCCGCGGACCCCTCTCTTGAGGGGCTCAGTTTGGATGACCTTGTCTTTCTCGACACCGAAACAACCGGGCTGGCGGGCGGGGCGGGGACGGTTGTTTTCCTGGTGGGGATAGGGAAGTTCGTTGACGGAGAGTTCTGGCTGCGGCAGTATTTCCTGCGCGATCTTGGTGAAGAGCAGGCTATGCTGCATGCCATTGAGCGCGATCTAGAATCCAGCGCAGGTTTCGTCACTTTTAACGGTCGGACTTTCGATGTTCCCCTTCTCGAAATGCGTTTCACCCTTGGCATGCGCAAGCGTTTTCCGCTTACAGAGTGGCCGCATTTAGACTTGCTTTACCCCGCAAGACGATTATGGCGCAGAGAACTTCCCGATTGTAGGTTAAACACGATCGAAAACGAGGTTCTTCGAGTCCATAGAAGTGGGGAGGATGTCCCCGGTGAGCTGATCCCCGGCCTCTATCTGGATTATCTGCGTACAGGCGACTCCCTGGAGATGGAGCGCGTCATCTACCATAACGCGATGGATATTCTCAGCTTGGTGATGCTGACCGTCGAGGTCCTGGGTCGTCATGGAACAGATGCATTCTCGAATTTATCGGCGTCGGAGGCTTTAGGGGTGGCTCGATGGCACCAGGGTGCCGGGAGGAGCGGACCGGCGGAATTGGCTTATCGAGCAGCGATTGAGAGCGGCGATCCCATCGTGCGACTCGATGCGCTGCGCCATCACACAGCATATTTGAAGCGTCTGGATCGGCGCGATCAAGCGCTTGAGGGATGGGAGTTGTGGCATACGTTGAAACCCGACGATCCGCGCCCTTGCATAGAATTGGCCATGTATTATGAGTGGCATTTGAAAGACCTGGATATGGGAATAACCTGGGCGGAGATCGGGTTAACTTGCTTGTCCTCTTGGCCGGATGACTGGCGTTCTGAGGAACTGAGCAAAGACTTTCAGCATCGTATCAGCCGCCTGAAAAGGAAGTTGTCAAACCGCTCCTGAAGGCAGATTGCGAACAAGAACCTAAAACTTTACATGGTTACTGTTAGGAAGTTCGAGGGCGGGCTTTGCCGGAGGCTTCATCGAGCTCTTGTTTAACGGCGTTGTAGAGATGGTCGGCTTTTAGCTCGTGCAGCGTATAGCATGGTCCGCCCAGATGGTCCGCCAGACCCTGGGCCAGACCCTGGTCGAACGCGGCGTGTTCCATATTGATCACGACAGAGCGCACCCCCTGTTCGCAAAGACGTTCAGCTACTCGATGCGCCTCTTCCTGAGGCGGCAGTTCGCCCATCGATACGTTGCCTGCGCCATCTGTGAGCAGGACCATTAATGGGAGCACTTCAGAGAGAGTGTTTATCTCCTTGCGGAAGACTTCGCTTGCCAGATTCAAGCCAGCTGAAAGAGGGGTTTTGCCACCGACCGGAATGTCTGCCAGGGCGCGGTGTGCAAGATGGACGGAGTTCGTAGGCGGCATCACCGTCAGGGCGCGATCTTTTTGGAAGACGATCAGCCCTACACGATCCCTGCGTTGGTAGGCATCCGTGATTAGAGAAAGGATGGCGCCTTTCGTCGCCGACATCCGTTCGGCGACGGCCATTGACCAGGAGGCGTCCACGACGAAGAGGATCAGGTTTGGTGCGCGGCTGACGCGAACTTTGCGCTGCAGATCCGAGGGGAGAATGGCGAAGGAGACGCGTTTACGTTGTTCACTGCGCGTGCGTTGGTATGGAGCAGCGGCGCGGATGGTCGCATCAAATGCGATATCAGAAGTCTTTTCTTTTGCCGGTCTTGCCTGGATGTATCGTCCGCGTTTTTGTTCGGTTCGAGTGCGGGTCCGCCTCCCGCTCTGATGACGAGTCAGGCGATCGATGTGTCCTTCGAGTTTGCGCGGCACGAAAGATCGTCCAACTTTAATCTTATCGCCACCTTCCCACCAACGAGCGTGAATGGTTTCGGGTGTGGATTGTCGAACAGGCTCAGAGGATCCTTGCTCTTTTGATGTTTCAGCATCGTCATCAGCTAGGCTTGCTGGAGGCCTTTTTTTTTATCGGTAGGTTCTTCGGTTCCCTCTGTTGGATCTGCGCTTTCACCGCCGCTATTGAAGTCAGACTGGATTTGCTCGATCAAGTTCTCGATGTTTTCAATATTGACATCTGTTTGCTGAAAGGGTCCACGTCGCAGACGGTGTGGGAGGGTTAATTCTGCGGCGAGGGCGATGTCGCGCTCGTTGATACTCGTGCGCCCCTCAAAAGCGGCGTGGGCACGTGCGGCTTTGAGAATAACCAGGTCTGCTCGGTGACCGTCCACTTGAAGGGAAGATGTGAGGGCGGCGATCGACAGTAAATCACGCTTGGTGTAGGTTACATCGTTGAGTATTGCCCGGGCAGCGGCAATCTCGTTGGAGAGCGTATTTTCCTGGTCTAGCCATTGATCGCGAAACGCATCTGGTTCCGCCTCGAACTCCAGATTTCGTTCCATGATAGAAACCCGATCTCGTGGGTCCGGCAAACCGCGTATCTCGACGGAGAGTGCGAATCGATCAAGGAGCTGCGGGCGCAGGTCACCTTCTTCCGGGTTCATCGTTCCGACAAGGATGTAGCGGGCGGGATGGGTAAACGAGATCCCTTCACGTTCCACGAAATTCATGCCCAGGGCAGCTGAGTCCAGGAGGAGATCGACGACATGATCGTCAAGCAGGTTCACTTCGTCGATGTATAGCAGACCCCGGTTGGCTGCGGCGAGGACGCCGGGTTCGAAATGGCGCTCACCTTCCTTAATCGCTCGTTCGATGTCGAGTGTTCCGACGACGCGGTCCTCAGTAGCCGAGACGGGAAGGTCAATAAAGGACGTTTTGCGCATCGCCACCGGAAGTTCCTCGCCGCGAGCTATGCGCTCCCGACATTCTGTACACAGACTTGTCGTTCGTTGAGGATCGCAATCAAATCGGCAATCTGCGACGACTTCCACTTCCGGGAGAAGGGCGGCTAACGCACGGGCGGCTGTGGATTTTGCCGTGCCACGCTCGCCGCGGATTAACACACCTCCGATGCGAGGGTTGACGGCGTTAAGAATTAGGGCGCGCCGCATGCGCTCCTGGCCAACAATTGCTGTAAAGGGATAGACAACTGTCATTTTTTCACCTGCGCGCGGATTATACCCTATCCAGATATCCAAGATAAGTTGAAGGTTTACAATAGGGGTGAGTGCTTTTATAATGCGCCTCAACCCATCAAAGGGAGATATGATTTATATGGAACACAACGAGGAGACCTTCGGGGAAGAAATCCTTCCGGAGAAGGAGGTTGAAGGCCAGGAGGAACACCCGATGGAAGCCCTGCTTCAAGCAGAGGCATATGAGCTAAAAACACCGAAACGCGGCGAAATTAAAACAGGTACGATCGCGCGGGTCACCGATTCGGACATCCTGGTAGACATTGGCGCCAAGTCAGAGGGCGTCATTCCCAGCCGAGAACTCGAGCAGCTCTCAGAGGAGCAGCGAGAGGAAATGGTCGTTGGGAAAGAAGTGGATGTTTATATTGTCCGAACTGCCGGCCGCGACGGTTCGATGTTGCTGTCAATCTCACGTGCGTCAGAAGAAACGGATTGGAAAGAAGTCGAAGCACTTCAAGAATCGCGCGAGATCTATGAGGGGACTATTTCGGGGTACAACAAGGGCGGCCTTATTGTTAAGTTTGGACACCTTCGAGGCTTCATACCAGCCTCTCAAGTCAGTATCTCACGAAGGCGCCGTTCAGATGGGGAAACGCCCGATGAGCGATGGGGCGAGATGGTCGGTGAGCCGATTGTGGCGAAGGTGATTGAAGTCGATCGACGCCGGAATCGCTTGATCCTCTCGGAGAGAGCAGCGTCGAGGGAATCGCGCGATGCGTTAAAAGAACGCCTTATTACCGAGCTGGAGCCAGGCGAGGAGCGCACAGGTACCGTAATAAGCCTGGCAGATTTCGGCGTGTTCGTGGATATCGGCGGCGCCGACGGCTTGGTCCATATTTCAGAATTATCCTGGAAGCGCGTATCGCACCCGAAGGAGCTCGTGAAGGTTGGCGAGGAAGTACAAGTAAAAATCCTTGGCGTCGATCCAGAACGAAAACGGATCAGCCTCTCCATTCGGGAGTTGGAATCAAACCCCTGGAATGAAATTATGGAAGGTTTCCAGGAGGGGCAGCTTGTTGAAGGAACGATTACCAAGCTCACGAAATTTGGAGCTTTTGCCTCTTTAGCGGGCGCGGAGGAGTTTGAGATCGAAGGCCTCATTCATATCTCGGAACTCTCTGATCAAAGAGTTGAACACCCGCGAGAGGTAGTCCAAGAAGGGCAAATTCTCACACTGCGGCTGATTAAGATTGATGGGGAGCGAAAGCGACTTGGATTGAGTTTAAAGAAAGTCGCTTCTCCAGAGTATGCTGAAATCGATTGGCAAACTGCAGCGCAGGATGTTGAAGCTGAAGAGATGGGTCAGGACGAATCTCCGGAAGTAGTCGAGGATTTCGACGCAGCGCTAGAATCAGATACCACAGATCTTCCGCCAGCAGAAATAGCTGAGGTTGAGGCAGACGACGCAGCAGATGATGCGACAATCGAGCCGACTGCTGAAGTAGAAGCTGATGAAGTTGTTGAAGAGGTAGAACCTGAGGAAGCCGCGGAAGAAGCGGAACCTGAGGAAGCCGTTGAAGAAGCAGAACCTGAGGAAACCGCGGAAGAAGCGGAACCTGAGGAAGCTGTTGAAGAGGCAGATCCTGAGGAAACCGCGGAAGAAGCGGAACCTGAGGAAGTTGTTGAAGAGGTAGAACCTGAGGAGGCCGCGGAAGAAGCGGAACCTGAGGAAGCTGTTGAAGAGGCAGAACCTGAGGAAGCCGCGGAAGAAGCTGATTCTGATGAAGACACTCCCGAGGAGATTAAAGAGGAGTAACTCATCGCTGGCGGATCCTGAACGTACCTATCTGAAGTTAACCGGGCGTGTACTTGAGCGCCCGGTTTTGATATAGATGGAGATATGGTCCCATTTCTGCAACCACAATCTAAACTTTGGTAGAATAGGATATACATGGGGGGAATTGCACCGTAAGGTGCGGAGGATATCAAGTGGCTGACAAGATGGAACGCTTCACGCAACGGGCACGACGAGTATTAAGTTTGGCCCATGAAGAAGCGGAGAGATTGCACCATAACTACATAGGCACCGAACATCTCCTCATGGGTTTAATGCGCGAGGAAGGCGGTGTTGCTGGACGGGTTTTACGCGAACTTGGCCTGGAAACCGACCGGGTGAAGGAGATGGTGGAGCGGCTAACAGGTGTCGGCCGCCATACATCGGGTAGGATTGAACTGGCTCCAGCTACTGAACAGGTGTTGCAAGTAGCGATCGAAGAAGCGCGACGGATGGGACACCACTATATTGGTACTGAGCACCTGCTCCTCGCGATGGTCCGTCAAGGTGAGGGGGTTGGCATCGAGGTATTGCGGCGGCTGGGAATCACGCCTGAGCAAATCCGACGCCAAACACGGCGAATACTTCAGGAGAGTTCATCGCGCCGGTCGGCTCAGAGGGAGCGATCGAAAAAGACAGAAGCAGAACCTAAGACTCCCCTCGTAGATCAACTGGCAACAAACCTGACCGAGTTGGCTGAAGAGTCTAAGCTCGATCCTGTAATTGGCCGCGAGATGGAAATTGAGCGGGTAATACAAATCCTTGCTCGCAGAACTAAAAACAATCCGGCTCTGATTGGCGAACCGGGTGTCGGCAAGACAGCGATTGTAGAGGGTTTGGCGCAGCGGATCGTTGCTGGCGAGACCCCCGGCCCACTGCTCGGCAAACGCGTCCTACAACTCGACGTCGGCTCTCTTGTTGCGGGAACGATGTACCGCGGTCAGTTCGAAGAGCGCCTTAAGCGCGTTATTGATGAGTTGAAATCTTCAGAGGCGATTCTCTTCATCGATGAGGTGCATATGCTCGTCGGCGCAGGTTCCGCAGGGTCATCCGTCGATGCCGCTAATATTCTAAAACCAGCGCTCTCCCGCGGCGAATTACAGGTGATTGGGGCGACTACTCTGGATGAGTATCGGAAACATATCGAGAATGATGCTGCTTTGGAGCGACGTTTCCAGCCGGTGATGGTGGAAGAACCGACGATCGAGGAGACGATCAGTATATTGCGTGGTGTTCGCAAGCCTTACGAAGACCATCACAAGCTTATCATCACCGATGAGGCGCTAGAATCTGCTGCCCATCTCTCCGCTCGTTACGTATCCGACCGTTTCCTCCCCGATAAAGCTATCGATTTGATCGATGAATCCGCTTCACGCGTGAGGATGTATAAAAGCCCAGAGGCAGTCTCGCTGCGAGAGATCATTAAGAACCTGCGCGAGACGCGCGAGGCGCATGCCCTTGCAGTGGACGAGGCGCGCCAAGAAGATGCGCAAGAGTTGGTCGAACGTGAAGCGGAACTTGAAGCGGAGCTGGCATTACTCCGGACCGCTTGGGACCGCAGCGAGAGCGGACCGCGCGTGACGAAGGAAGATATCGCCGAAGTGGTCTCAATGTGGACGGGCATTCCTGTGATGCAGATCGCGGAGGCGGAATCCGAGCGATTGCTTCAAATGGAGGAAGCGCTCCATGAGCGCATCATCGGCCAGGATGAGGCGATCAGTGCAATCTCAAAAGCTGTCCGACGATCTCGAGCTGGCTTAAAGGATCCCAAGCGACCAATTGGATCTTTCGTCTTCTTGGGTCCAACTGGTGTGGGTAAAACCGAGCTGACCAAAGCGTTGGCGGAATTCATGTTCGGCACCGAAGATGCGCTTATCCAGATCGACATGTCGGAGTTGATGGAGCGCCACTCGGTGAGCCGACTCGTCGGCGCGCCGCCAGGTTATATTGGCTACGATGATGCCGGGCAATTAACCGAGGCCATACGGCGACGACCTTACTCTATTGTCGTATTTGATGAGGTGGAGAAAGCGCACCAAGAGGCCCATAATATGCTCTTACAGATTATGGAAGAGGGTCAACTCTCTGATGCACGCGGTCGTAAGGTTGACTTCCGCAACGCCATCATCGTCATGACCTCAAACGTAGGTGCGGATTTGATCAAGCGTCAAACACAGTTGGGCTTCGATCTGCCACAGGACGAAGAGGCCGAGGAGCGTCTCGCGTATGACGAGATGCACAAGAAACTTACCGAGGCCATGAAGAAAGTGTTCCGGCCGGAATTTCTAAACAGGGTCGACTCTATTATGGTCTTCCATGCCCTAAGCAGAGAGCAAATCTCGCAAATCGTAGACCTCGAGCTGGCGAAAGTATCGAAGCGTTTGGAAGAGCATGAAATCAAGCTTCTCATTACAGATGAAGCAAGGGCGAAGCTCGCTGAACTTGGGTATGACCCGGAAATGGGTGCGAGGCCGTTGCGACGGGTGATCCAAAATAAAGTAGAGGACCAGCTATCAGATGAATTGCTGTTAGGGCATTTTGCTGCCGGTGACGAAATTGTCGTGGATGTCGAGGAAGATGAGATTATTCTTCGCCTCGCTGCCGAGGAGCCGGAGGACGAGCCTCAAACAGCCGTGGCTGCGGGGTGAACGGAACTCCCTGAGAATAACCCAAGGGCCCGACTTCTTGTCGGGTCTTTTGTTTCCTGGGCGTGAGCTACCTGTATAATCCTGAAGAGGTGGATGAGTGGCAAAAACTCGAACGCAATATATCTGTCAGGAATGTGGGCGGACGGCGCCGAAAGCTTTGGGGCGCTGCCCGCAGTGCGGCGCTTGGAGCAGTATGGTTGAGGAACTTGTGGCGCCGCCCCGGCAAAGAAAACGCAGCGCCGGGTTGCAGAGTACGAGTACGCCGAAGCGTTTGTCTGAAATAGCGGGTGATCCAGAGGAAAGGATTCCTCTGGGGATTGAGGAGTTCGCTAGAGTTCTCGGCGGCGGGATTGTCCCGGGGTCGGTGGTTTTAATAGGTGGTGATCCCGGTATTGGGAAATCGACATTGCTGCTGCAAATGGCACTCGCAATGTCTGAGCGCGAACGTGTTCTCTATGTATCCGGTGAGGAATCCGAGCGCCAGATAAAAACGAGAGCCCATCGACTTGCTCAATCCGAAACGCTATCCCAGGAGTTGTTCGTCCTGGCCGAGACTGATCTGCAGTTAATTATGCAACACACCGAGCAGGTAGCCCCGAGCGCACTGGTAATTGACTCGATTCAGACGATGCACTTCTCCGAACTTGAATCTAGCGCCGGTTCTATAACCCAGGTTCGGGAGTGTGCGGCCCAATTTCAACGCCTGGCAAAGTCTTCCGGGATTGCCGTCTTCCTTGTTGGACATGTGACCAAAGAAGGAGCGATCGCTGGTCCGCGCGTGATGGAACACATCGTCGATACCGTGCTTTATCTGGAGGGTGATCCCTACCATGCCTATCGCATCCTGCGCTCGGTTAAGAATCGCTTCGGTCCGACCACCGAAGTTGGTGTTTTTGAAATGCAGCAACACGGGTTAGTTGAAGTGCCCAATCCCTCTGAGGCATTTCTCGCCGAGCGTGTTGTGAACGCCCCGGGTTCGGCCGTAGCGGTGACGATGGAGGGCACGCGCCCTCTTCTGGTCGAGATTCAGGGCCTCACCAGCAAGACATCGTTTGGACACCCCCGCCGTACAGCCAATGGCATCGACATTCAACGTTTGCTCCTCACCGTCGCCGTACTCTCAAGGAGGGTTGGCATTCGCCTTGAGGACCAGGATGTCTTCATCAATGTTGTGGGCGGGATGCACATCAGTGAGCCGGCTGCCGATCTGGCAACTGCAATCGCCATTGCCTCCTCGTTGTCAGACAAACCGGTCCCTGCAGATGTCGCCCTCATCGGTGAGGTTGGACTCACGGGTGAGTTGAGGGCGGTAGCGCAGATCCCTGCACGACTGCACGAGGCGGCCAAACTTGGTTTCAAGCGGGTTGTGATTCCCAAGCAGGTGCGCGGAGAACCTCCTGCGCCTGCAGGGCTGGAAATCATAGCCGCGCGTTCTGTGAGGGAAGTAGCCGCGCTGCTGTTGGTGTGAAAATCAACGGTGATGAACCTGTAATGGCCTATCGCAACCCCGAATTCGCGCACGAGACACCTCTCATTATCAAATTCCAATAGGCGAACCCGCAATTATCAGGTTGGTTTCATTGTCTCGCGGTGCGTCAACCCTTATAAAGTCTTTAAGGTTAGGCGAGGCTTAGCGAATAGGTGGTTGTAGAGTATTTATATCCGCAGATGTGGGGGTCTGATTGGCGAAGTAGCATGTATCTACGGATGCGGAAAGGGCTGATGACATGCTGGATTTGCGAAGGGAAAATCGGAGCCGAATCTTTCTTTAACATTACGTGACCTTAAAACTTTTAAAGTTTTTAGGTTCCGGGAGGCTTAGCTATTGTAGGTGCGGCCGCGATTTGCTAGAATCGAGTACCTGTGGGAGAGAGAAATTTCAAAGAAAAGGAGGAGCGCCCACGTTCCTCCAGACATCGCAGTGGATCGGTAGATCATTTCCTCAACGACCGCAGACCAACCTGCGATTTACCACCTGGGTGTAAACCCGACATTTGAAAATGGCAAGCGCCCGACACTGGAAATGAGTGAAAACGATTCGGGCTTCTTGGAGGCGTGAATGAACGCGGAGCGACACTGGCAGGCAGCGCTCGGACAACTACAGATGGAGATGCCGCGAGCAGCTTACGACACCTGGGTTCGTGACGCGGAGTTTATCGCCTACGAAGATGGAAATTTCATCATCGGCGTGCAAAATGCCTACGCCCGTGATTGGCTAGAAGATCGCCTGCTATCCACTGCAAAGCGCGTTCTAACCGGAATCCTCAGCCGAACAGTTGGCGTGAAATTCGTCGTCTGGCAAGGGGATTCATCCGTTGACGATCCGCTTGAACCGGCATTAGACCCCCCTGAGCTTTGTGACGATCGCGACCGGCTCGCGTCCTCGATAAGCAATCGATATACTTTCGAGACATTTGTCGTCGGGAAAGGCAACCGGCTAGCACACGCTGCCGCGCAGGCTGTCGCAGAGAGTCCAGCGAAAGCCTATAATCCGTTGTTCCTCTACGGTGGGGTCGGGCTCGGAAAAACACATCTGCTGCACGCGATAGGGCATGAGTGCCTCGACGCGGGATTGCAGGTTCGCTATGTTTCCTCAGAGGAGTTCACAAACGATCTGGTCGAAGCCATTCGCTCACGAAACACAGCGGTTTTTCGCGAGCGATACCGCAGAGTTGATGTCCTTCTGATTGATGATATTCAGTTCATCGCCGGTAAGGAAGCGACCCAGGAAGAGTTCTTCCACACCTTTAACACACTCCATGGGCAGGAAAAACAAGTCGTAATTTCTTCAGACCGATCGCCGAAGGCGTTCGTGACGCTCGAAGAACGATTGCGCTCACGCTTCGAATGGGGTTTGACGGCGGATATCCATGCGCCAGATTATGAGACAAGATTGGCAATTCTTCGATCGAGAGCGGAACGATTGGGGCGGGAAGCCCCCGACGAAATATTGAGCGAGATCGCCGAGCGTGTGCAGAGCAATATTCGCGAACTCGAGGGCGCACTCACGCGAGTTCTCGCCTACGCTGACCTTCGCTGCGAAATCCTAACCCCCAACCTCGTTGATGCGGCATTGGCAGACATGGTCGCTCACACAAGCAGCGTGACATCTGAGCAAATCATCTCCGTGGTTGCTGACCAATTTGGGATAGAGGAGGGTCGACTCCTCAGCCGTGAGCGCTCGAGAGAGGTGGCCTTCCCGCGGCAGATAGCAATGTACCTGATCCGCGAGGAAACAAGCAATTCCTTGCCGAAGATTGGCGAGGCTCTCGGTGGACGCGATCACACAACGGTTATGTATGGTTGCGGGAAAATTGCCGACCAGCTTGAGATAGACGACGCCTTGCGCCGGCAGGTTGTGGCTCTGCGAGACCGTATCTATTCCCATTAGCACTGCGGAATACCAGCACACCCCTGTTCCCCAGACGAACCATCTACCTAGAGCCTGTCTTCGCGCACACGTGCATTACCCTTGTTTAGAATTTTAGGTTCTCCTCCATTTACTGTGGAAAGGTGACATAAACGCGGATACACAAGTTGATGGAACTTTAATGTACCGGGACCCGCAGATGTGATGGCTCGCTTTTTCCTTTCTTCCCCCTAAATCCCCCAAAGGGGGAC
>JAIWHF010000076.1:0-11548 GCA_048629905.1 Methanosarcinales archaeon | reverse complement strand
CGCCTGCTCCGCTTCGATCTCATCCAGCAGTGCCTCATCCTGCCGCAGGCTGCGAAAGCGCAAGATGATGTTGACAATGTAGAGACCGATGGTCCCGAGGATTACGGCATAGCCGGCGATCATATAATTCGAAGTGTCAGCTGGTCCTACCTGAATAATCATTGTGTCTGCTCCTGTTGCATTCTTTGTGCAGCTCGGTCCCTCATTCGCCTGGATGGCTAGCCGCGTAAATTTCTGGTTTTCTCAGGACGAGATGGCGGTCAACTTGCGCTCTTCGATCTTCTCCATCTGCTGCTGCAGCCGCAGGCGATGCCAGAGCAAGGTGATATAGATCAGTGTGAATGTGAAGAGGCTGAAGAAGAATGCCACCCGCATATCCGCGGTCATATTGAAGGCGCCCGCCGCGGTGGGATCTGAGCTGCCAACCACAATGGGATGGATCGTGCGAAAGATGCGGATCGAGAGGAAAGTCAGAGGCACGCTGATGAAGCCCACGATGCCATAGACTGCGCCAAAGCGGGCGCGCCGGTCGGGGTCTTCAATACCCTGCCGCAGCATGATGTAGGCGATATAGATCAACAGCATGATCGTCGCCGTTACGAGGCGTGGATCCCATGTCCACCAGGTATTCCAAATCGGCCTAGCCCAGATCGAGCCGGTCACGATATTAATAAAGGTGAAGACAATGCCAATCTCGACCGACGATACAGCGATCCGGTCCCAGCGCTGTTCACCTCGAGCCAGATAAATCCCCCCGACGATAGCTGTTACGAGAAACGCAAGCGCTCCCACCCATCCTGCGGCGACGTGAAAATAAAACACGCGCTGTACATCGCCCATGATCGCCTCTTGAGGCGCCCAGATGAGTACGATGTACAAGGCGACGACAAACACTGCGCTGGTTACCCATGTCAACACTATTAGAGCTTTAGGTGTGCGTTCCATGATATTCCTCCGCTGATGCTATTTCACCGTCCAGCTGCCTGGACACAAAATCCATCTTGTTTTTACGGCATTCCCCACACAGGGTTGTTCTCTTATTCCTCGACGATGAAGTCAAAGACCATGAAGGCAACAGCGATGAAGATTACGTCGTAAGCAATCATCACATTTATCCAGGGCCTGATCTCCGCCATCTCAAAACCCAGGAGAAAACCATTACTCGCTTTTACAGCCGCGAGCAGAAGCGGGATCAGCACCGGAAAAAGCAATATTGGCAGCAGCACGTCCCGTGTGCGCGCCTGGACAGCCATCGATGCCAACAGCGTGCCAACTGCAGTATAGCCTATCGATCCAAGAAGGATCACGAAGATCAAGCCCGGTTGAAAGAGATTTACATTGTAGAGCACGCTGTACATCGGCAGGATGAATGCTTCGACAATGAGCATGAAGAATAAGTTGCCGATTGCTTTTCCAAAATATATTGCGCTGCGGTCCACCGGCGCAAGCAGCAAACCGTCGAGACAGCCGCGGTCCTTCTCAATTGCCATCGAGCGATTGAGCCCCAGGGTGCCTGCAAAAGCGAAGGTGACCCAAAGCACACCCGAGGTGACGGCCTCGCGGGTGCGGATATCTAATTCGAGGGCGAAGTTGAAGATCAGGATCACCAAGGCGGAGAAAACCAGCATCGCCCCAATCAATTCGCGGCTGCGGAACTCGGCGGCGAGGTCCTTCCAAACGATGGCCGCGATCGAGCGCAGATACGCCCGCAGCGAACCATCCGCTCTGGCCTCGGTCTTTTGCTCAACGATATCCGTCGTTGGAGGCATTTCAGACACGGGTCACCGATCGATAAAGTTCTGTGAGTTGTATGGGGTCGAGAGCATCGGTGCTCTCGGAGGCAGTGATGACCCCTTTCGAGAGAATGTCCACCCGATCTGCGAGATCAGCCGCCCGGACGATGTCGTGGGAGGTCATGACCACCGTTCGCCCGGCGGAGGCGATCTCTCGCAGGATCTGATCCAACATCGCCGCTGCCTCCTGGTCGAGACCGGTATGCGGCTCATCAAAAAGCAGGATATCTGGTCGATGAAGGATTGCACGACCAATCGCCAGGCGCTGCTGCATCCCGCGCGAGAATTGACGAACCAGATCCCGGCGGCGAGGGTGGAGACCTACCAGGTGCAGCACCTCATCGATCCGCCGCTCGAGATCACCAACGCCATACATCCAACTGTAAAAGCGCAGGTTCTGCTCAGCGGAAAGATCACCGTACAGCAAAGGTTGATGGGAAACAACACCGAGCCGCCGTCGTACAGCCGCGGCTTCTGCTGGTAAATGATGACCGGCCACAATCACCTCGCCCATTTTGGGGCGGGAGAGGGTGGCGAGGATACGCAGAAAAGTGGTCTTCCCGGCGCCGTTAGGGCCCAGCAAAGCGACGAACTCACCTTGCCCAACCTGAAAATCCAAGCCGCGCAGAACGGGTTTTGGACCGAACGTCTTTACCAGACGCCTGACCTTAATCATGCTCCGCCGACTCAAGGAGTGCCTTTAAGGTACGCTTGAGCTCCTCACGACGTTTCCTGTAGACCGTTTCTGTGATCTCTCCTACCTCAAACCTATCATCTAGCGCGGCGATTGCGCGGATTAGCGCTTCGCGATCGTGGGGTTCCTCGGGCGCGGTTTCATCGTCGTATTCAACGGTTGACTCCCGCCCTTGATACCACCTCCACCAAATAAAGAAGAGGGCAATTAAGGTTAACCCCAAGGCAACAGCGCCGACGATCAAGTTGGTTGTTGAAGAAGATCCCGTCTGTGCAGGGTGCCTACCCGAGAGGCGCAATTCCAGTGTTTCTCCCTGTTCAAGCGGGTCCATCCTATAACTTTCCATGACCAACCCGCCCATGTCGCGCGCACCCACTTCGCTCAGCCCTTCACCACTAATCGAGGGCGGTCCCTGCGTCTTCAAAATGACGATCGCTTCAACAGGGTAGTCAACGGGCTGTTGATAATCCAGGCTGCGTTCATAGGGCAGCGTGAAACTAAAGTAGACTTCCACTGCTTCCCCAGGAATAAACGCCTCGTGCATCACAAAGCCATCCGCGTCTTCTGTGAAACGCATCAACTCAGGCGAGTCAGCGAAATACAGATTGCTGAAGTCCTTCGGCAACGTAATCCGAATATCATTAAACCCGTCTTGTCCAGCAATCGTCCGGTCGCCGGTATTCGTCATGAGCAGCAATTGGGAAACTTCAACTACACCTTCGATAGAGAAATCGAAGATCAGATGCAATCGGTCTATAACGAGGCTGCTGTCGTCCGTTGTGGTTTCGAAAACCGTCAAGGGAAGCACAAGTGAGAGGCTGTCCTCCAGCATATGTCCTGCTGTGTTGAAATACTGCACCCCTTGATACTCCGTTAAAGCGCCAAAGATACGGCCGGGGACAATCTCCAAATCCTGGACTTCAAACCTGCCGTCGGCATCGACCGGGATTTCCTCTTCGAAAACCAGTTGGTTCCCATCGAAGGCAATAAACGTAACCATCAAACCATGTGGGAGATCCGCTCCCTCCGTTCCGTTTTCGATTGAACCGTAAACAGACCCAGTGCTCACGTCAGAGGCTGGTTCCGCTGTTTCTATTTCCTCGCTAAAGGCGAGTGTGCGCACATAAGCTGCTGCGGCAATGCGTTCGCTCTCGCTTAGCGCTCCCTCGAGCGCAGGCATTGAGCCTACACCCTGGGTAATCACTGTATAAAAATCGTTGAGCGAGTTATTGGCGAAAAGAGCCGCATCACGCAGGTCCACAGCAGGCGCCAGGGCTTCCCCGCGCTCACCATGGCAGTCGACGCAGGTCTCTTGAAAAACAATCGCACCCTGCTCGAGTTGGTCCGACGGAACGCTCAGTGATAGTGCGTAGGCGACAACATCCCAGCGTTGAGCGTCGCTTAAATTCACGAAGGGAGGCATGAACCGTTCCATCCTGCCCTGTGTGACGGTAAGATACCAATCGGAAGGCAGCGCGCCAGAGGTGAATGCCGGGTCGCCTAACAAAGAAGGCTGAATTTCTAGATTTGCGGACATCGCACCGCCCCCCAACCCTGCGGGGCCATGGCAGACTGCACAGTTTTCCAGATAAAGCAGCTCCCCCTGGTTCGGATCCGGTGGTCTCTCCGGGGTTGAGCGTTCTTCCACCCGTGTTGCCTGTGCCTCAGGTGCGGGTCGCTGCTGCGTCGCTTGCGGTGTTGGTTCAGCAGCCTGGCGAGTCGCCAGCTCCGGAGGCGGTGTGACGTCCTCGGAGAGTGAACATCCTGCCAATACGAGAAGAATGAATAGGAATAGGAAGACTTTTCGTTTCACGCTTTCTCCTCCACTCCAGCCAGCGTGTTACCGCAGCGAATGCAGAATAAATCACCCGCCTTAACTTCAGATCCACAGGAGGGACAGAAACCACCATCCCCATTTTCCTTGTCACTCCTGATCTGAGCTATGGCCGCTTCGATCTCGTCGTCTATTTCGTCCCCCTTTGGGGACACATCACCACCTGCTTTCAAGACATCGATCCGGCGCAAGATCCCTGCTCCTTCTTTCATCAGGGCTTGCCGTTGATCCTGGTAATCCTCCTCCAGGATCTTCCCGGTATTGAAGTCCATTTCCAGCTCCTGCAGACTACTCAGCACCCGATCGCGACCTGCTTGAAGCTCAGAGGACAGCCGCTCCGTCTCTGTTACGTCCTTACCTCGATGCTGTATTAAGGGGATGGCGACAAACGCCACCGTCAGCAGCGTCAACGCTAGCCCAGCGAGTATCGAGCCTATATCCATGTTTGTACCTTCTCCTCGTTCATCTCACATCGTCCCATTACTGCGCGCCTTGAATCCGTAGATTTCGTGATGGGAAACGTGCAATCCTCAAAGCGACTTTCATTTATACTCAGCCATCACCGTTTCGATTTGATTGACGATCTCGTCAAGCGATAAATAGGGTCCAATCTTAACCGCTGCCAATCGACCATCAGGGCCGATGATATAAGTCTCCGGCACACCGAGCGTGCGGAATGCCTGCGAGATTCGTGTCCCCAGATCGGGACCATTCGGATAAGTAACTCCAAATTTCGCCAGGTAGCCTCGGGCTTCCGTTTCCGTATCCACGTAGTCCACACCCAGAAAAACCACACCCTGATCTTTGTACAGCTGGTATGCCTGTTCTAATTCAACGGCTTCTTGCTCGCAAGGTATGCACCAGGACGCCCAGAAATTGACCACGACAATCTGGCCACGGAGATCGGCGAAATCGATCTCATCACCTTCGAAAGTACTCAGGACCAAATCGGGAACACGATCTCCAACCCTGATAGAACCTCGTTGGGAACGCACTAAACCGATGCCCAGGACGGCCAGAAGCCCCAGAACGAACACCCACACGAGCACAACGCCCCATTTCGGCCGCGATGTTTTCTCGGGCGATTCTTCGTTGTTCTCCGTTGTTGAGTTATCGATAATTTCCATACGGCAAACCCTCGCTCCTATTCATCCCGCCGTCGCAGTTCCAGCTCCAATTGGGCAATATAGGGATCCTCACTCTCTACACTCACATCCTTTCTCGTGGGCGTAGGTGGCTCAACCTTCCAGGCCCGCATAACCATGAAGAGGATGATCGCCCCGATTGCGAACAATACCGGGGGCAGGATGTAAACAAGCGCATTAAAACCCTCCGCTGGCGGCTCGGCCAAAACCCGCGGCCCATACTGATCGACAAAGTAGTCTTTGATCTGATCATCGCTCCAGCCCAACACCAGCTTCTCGCGTATGGTGGCTCGCCACTGTTCGCATGCTTGCGTCGGACATACATCCAACGGTATGTTTTCACACACCGGGCAATAGAGCTCACGGGCGATGGCGTTGACATCGTCCTCGGTAGGGCCGCCATCTTGAGCGAAAGCGGGAAGTGCGAACACCTGTGAGAGCAGAATAAAACCCAGTGTAATTCCCATCGCCAATTGAAGCTTACGCATTAATAAACCTCTCCTCACGTTCGGGTGCTCCTTGATGCGGGTGACGTCTTGTTCGCCCGCCTCCGGCCACGACTGACCCAAACCGCCACGATGGTTCCGATGCTGAAGACAACACCACCGATCCAGATTAAATTGACCAGCGGGTTATGATAAACCTTAAACGTTGCATCGCTCCGAGAATCCGGATCCAAACCCACCAGGATCACGTAGAAATCGTCGGCCAGCGTGGACCGCGTGCCCGGGATAGTCACCGCTTGCTGCGAGTCGTAATAGTAATCCTTGCGCGGGTATAGTTCGTCCACATATTTCCCGTCTTGATAAACAGAGACGGCGGCTCGGGCGACGTTGCGGCCATCGTTAGTGTCAAAGACCGTAATGTCGTCATAGGTCATCACGTAGCGCCCGAGCGTAACTTGCTCACCCTTAGCAAGCGTTGCTTGAGTCTCCGTCTGGTATACCTCAATTCCGATGATGCCAAACGCCATCAGGACCACACCAAGATGGATAATATAACCTCCATAGCGTCGGTGATTTCTCCCCACCAGACGCCATAAAGCCAGCGGCAGGTTTTCGCCGTGCCGCCGATGGCGCGCCATTATCCCTCGCCAGAATTCGTACAGCGTTACAAACGCAACCAATGCCGCCGCCGTATACCCCAGGAGAGCTATCGGATTTTGAACCCCGACGAAATACAGGGTGAGGGGAACCAGCAGCGAGACGAGAGCTGGCTTCCACAGTCCCCGCCCGATAGGCTTCCAGGTGCTGCTTCCATAGGCGGATAGAGGGGCAATAGCCATCAGGATGAGCAGCCCAAGACCGAGAGGTCCATTTGCCCGCTCGTAGAAGGGCGGACCAACTGTGATTTTCTGACCCGTAATCAATTCAGATATCAATGGGAAAATCACACCCCAGAAGCTGACCGCCAGGATGCCCATGAAGAGAAAGTTGTTCAGCAGGAAGAGCGCCTCGCGTGAGAATACCGAGGTTAGGAAATTTTCGCCCTTCAGCATCTCCCAACGGTTAATCAACAGGCTTAGTGAAACAATAAATGTGACCCCGATGAAAACGAAAAACATCGGCCCGATTGCGGACTTGGCGAAAGCATGCACAGAAGAGAGCACACCAGAGCGAGAGAGAAACGTGCCAAAGAGCACCAGGGCGTAGGTTAGAATGATCAGCACCATATTCCAGTGCTTGAGCATGCCTTTCTTCTCCTGGACCATTACAGAGTGCAGGAAGGCCGTCCCTGCGAGCCATGGCAATAAGGCGGCGATTTCCACCGGGTCCCAACCCCAGTAGCCACCCCAGCCGAGCACGTCGTAAGCCCAACGCCCGCCCAAGATTAACCCAAGCGAGAGGAATATCCAGGCAACCAGCGTCCAGCGGCGGGTGATGCGTATCCAGCGGTCGTCGCTGCGACGAGTGATCAACGCGGCCATCGCGAAGGCGTAGGGGATCACGTAGGCGACAAAACCCAGATAAAGCATTGGTGGGTGGATGATCATACCTGGATGGCGCAGAAGAGGATTCAAACCCCGACCGTCAGGCGGATTGAGCGGAACAGCGCCCGTAGGCTGCAGCATCGCCGTCACTTGCTGTCCATCCGCAGAAAGCCACAATCGAGCAAAAGGATTCTCAAAGAAGACCACCAGGCTGAGGAAGAAAGCCAGGGTGATCATCGTGACCATGATGAACCACGGAAGCAGTTCGCGATCACGGTCCCATTTGCGCAGGCTGGCCGCGCTTGTAAACGCCGCCATAAGCCACGCCCAGAAGACCAGTGAACCCTCCTGTCCACCCCACAGGGCAGTCACTTTCAAGTAAGTGGGCATGGAATTGCTCGTCACCGAGGCCACAAAGCCAATCTCGTAGTGACCCGTCGTGAGCAACCATACGATAGCTACTGAGGCGACGGTTAATAGCGGCCATGTCAACAGCATCGCGTAGCGGCCGCTCTCCACAAATTGCGGCTTATGTTTTAACGCGCCGTATGCTGCCGCACCGGCGCCATATAGTGAAGCCAAGAAGGTAATTACCAGCGCATAATAACCAATGTTCGCGACCACGTTTTGTCTCTCCTCTTAAGACATAAATTTATATCTACGTAAGGCGACACTCACCACGAGGAAACTAGCGCCGTAGGGAATTGGTTTATTCATCTTCAGCTTGTAAGGGGACATCACCTTCATAGCGAGTGGGGCACTTGAGAAGTAACTCATCGGCATGGAAGATGCCGTCCTCACCCATTCTGCCCGTCACAATCGCCTGGGCCTCATCACGGAGCAAATCCGGCATGACACCGATGTATTCCACCTCTAGCCGTGTGGCTTGAGGATTTTCCAACGCAATGTGCAGCGCCTCGGCCAATCCACCTGCTTCCTCAATCTCGTCCAGATCCGCGGGCACATTGGCAATGGTGAAACGAAGCGTTAGATTCTTGATATCGTACTGAATCGTGTCGCCATCGACGACGCCCGAGATCTTAATATCCCGATCTCCTAAGTCTTCGCCCCTGGCGAACAATTCATCAATCGTCAAATAATATTGCGCGGCGGCCTGAGTCGAGGAGGCAATCAGATACACAATCGCCGCGACGATCAAGAAACCGCCCAGGAGAAACTTCCCTTGGCCAGTACGTTTTTTTGTCACTTCGCCCATCCCTTTACCTCCAGATAATCGACCGCCGTTCCCCTTGCCACGAGAGAGCGGCGAATTGTATCACTAAACATGGCTGCTTTTGCAGTAACACCGCGATTAAGCAAGCGACGCGCCAAGAACAGAACCACGGTGGGTCCATGGTTATATCCTCACCCGAATTCATTAAAGGTATATGAACCTCAGACTAAAAGAAGATGAGAGTATTTTCTTATCGGGGGAGGTAGTCACAACGACAACAACATGAATTGACCCAGTCTTGTCTGGACCATCGGTATGCGAATGTTGCCCGAGCTCTTCCTCGACGACTTTAAAGCGCAGGAGAGCATCGCACTACCCAATATTGTAACAAGACCTCATTGGTATCCTTTACAACATGACATTCTTCCCGCTCCTCGCATGACATGTCGCGCTATCCGCCCAAACTTTGTGTTTTTCTGCACAAAGCTATATTAGAATGGGGCGTACTACCCATCGCGTGGGGTGTTTGCCCCATCCGTTGTCGGGCAGAGCGAAAATCCGTTTTGTTATCAGAGGAGAATGCATATGCATCGGAGAACGTTCATCGTGCTGGGCTTGATCCTGCTCGCAGCGCTGACCATCACTGCCTGCGGAGCAGAGGGCTCGGTCGGACCGGCTGGACCCCCAGGCCCTGCGGGACCTGAAGGACCACAAGGACCCGTCGGTCCTGTCGGCAGCGTCGGCGCCGAGTATGTCGGCAGCACAACCTGCCAGGAATGTCATAGCGACACCTACGACGTGTTCATGCTTTCCGGTCACCCATATAAGCTGAACAAGGTCGTCGATGGCCAACCTCCGGAATATCCCTTCACAGAGGTGGCCAATCCGCCGGATGGATATACATGGGATGATATTTCCTACGTGATCGGCGGCTATAACTGGAAGGCTCGCTTTATCGATCGTGACGGCTTCATCATCACCGGCGCTGACGAGAATGCCACCACACAGTACAACTTCGCCAACGCTGTCGTCGGCACCGACGCCAGCTGGGTCGGATACCACGCCGGAGAAGCTGACAAGGTCTATGACTGCGGACCTTGCCACACCACGGGATACTCCCCCTGGCCGCCCGAAGTACACCAGGATGACCTGGAAGGTCTCATCGGCACCTGGACCGAACCGGGTATCCGCTGCGAGGAATGCCACGGACCAGGCGGGAACCATGTCAGCGACCCGCATGGCGTAGCCATGGAGGTTGATCGCAGCTCCGAGCAATGTGGTGAATGCCATGTGCGCGGTGGAGCCGAAGCCGTCAACGCCTCGGGTGGTTTCATCAAACACCACGAGCAATACGAGGAGCTCTTCCAGAGCAAGCACCTCACCCTCGAGTGCGTCGATTGCCATGATCCACATGCCGGTGTCGTGCAGTTAAGGCAAGCTGAACTGCCAACCACACGCACCCAATGCGAAAGCTGTCACTTCGAACAGGACAAATACCAGAACTCTGAAGTTCATACTGCGATGGCTGTTGAGTGTATAGACTGCCACATGCCGCGTGTAACCAAGAGCGCGGTGGGCAACGCCGACATGTTCACCGGCGACATCCGCACCCATCTCATGGCCATCGATCCTGACCAGATCGGACAATTTTCCGAGGATGGTTCTATTGCACTATCACAGATTGGCCTTAACTTCGCCTGCCGCCACTGCCATGTCGCCGGCGGTCAAGCGACGGCAAAGACCGATGAGCAGCTCACTGAGCGCGCCTTCGGTTATCACGATCGTCCCTGACGCTCCCGCCCCCTCTGCCTGACTGCTCCGAGCGGGTCGGAAACGTCCGGCCCGCTCGGCTCATGGGAGAACTAGTGAATGCTCCCCGCCGCAAGCAGCGGGGCTTCTAGGGACTTGCACCCATGCACATCATTCCATGTGCAAATAGAGAGGTTTTCTCTGATGTACGGTTCAAATTTTACAGGCTGGCCTATCCAACCCAACCATATATCTGAAATTGTTAAAGAGCCGCTTTGGGCAAACGCTGAGTCTATTCTACTTCTACCGTTTAGCGCCCAATCGTATATACATATTATATTAAAGATTGCCATAAGGGGCAATTCATCCCCACCGCAAGCAGTGAGGTTTTCTTGCCAGGAGATTCATAAATGACGATAAATAAATACGCGCGGTCATTATTAATTAGGACATTCAATATGTGCCTTCGATTCGTTCATCCATTATCAAATTGAAAGAGGACTGCATGAGAGGTCACTTATACATCCGTCATGTGATCATCCTGGCTGCCAGCCTGATCCTGGTCGCCATGGCGGGAATCAATAACGCCTATGCCGACGACGGGGAAACCTCGCCCGCCCCACAAGGCGTGGATAACGAAACTTGCCTCGACTGCCACGATGTGCCGGGACTGCAGACCGAGCTTCCTTCAGGGGAGCCGCTCTACTTATCGGTTGACAGCGTAACATACAGCCTTTCAACCCACGGCCGGCTGGGATATGCGTGTGTCCAATGTCATACAACGTACACAGGTTATCCTCATGAGCCAATCAGCGCTCAATCCCGCCGCGAGTTCACGCTCGATCTATATACATCTTGCGCTCGCTGCCATCAGGACAAGTATGACGCCACCCTTGACAGCGTCCATCAAAAATCACTCGCCGGTGGCAACTTGGAGGCAGCGGTGTGTACAGACTGTCACGGCGCACACGATACCGGACCGCCAGACGTTCCCCGCAGCCGCATCCCGCAGACATGCGAACGCTGTCACTCCCAGATTTATGATGAATATAAGGAAAGCGTTCACGGATCCGCTCTCATCGGGGAGGGCAATCCAGATGTCCCAAGCTGCACCGATTGCCACGGTGTCCACGACGTCGAGGGTCCTACCTCGGGCTCTTTCCACCTCTTCTCTCCCCAAATCTGCGCCGACTGCCATGCGGACGAAGAACGGATGGAGCGCGACGGAG
>JAIWHF010000075.1:0-11551 GCA_048629905.1 Methanosarcinales archaeon | reverse complement strand
ACGAAAACGCCGCTAAGGCGATGCATTATGGAGTTCAGGGCATACCGACGCTGCTGGTATTCTCGGGTGGCGAGCTCATCCGCGAGCAGGTCGGCGTGGTGCCTGAGCCGCATCTTCGTGAGCTTGTCGACGAGGTACTTGAAATCGCCATGGAAACAACCCCCAGCTAATTATTCAAGAACAAACCCCTTTTTGCATGGCCGATACAAATCGGCTTGCGGGAAGGGGTTTTTGTTTTTAACTTGCGACAAGTGCTAACGTTCATCCCGACAAATGCGCTGAAAATCTAAGCACAAGGTGGTCTGGATGCGGGATCGAGTTGTTACTCCACCGGCTCAGATCGGCTCGATGTTCTCTTCAACCCAGGAGTTGTACATCCGCGTTATTTCCAGTGTGTACGGTCCTGGTCTTCCTTCCCCGATAACATGGTCGTCAATTTTCACGATGGGGACCACACCTCTGCTGCTGCTTGATAAGAATGCCTCCTGTAGCGACGAGAGATCTTCAATCGTGACAGGGTGTAGATGTGAAGGAAGCAGGTCAGGCGTGACATCCAGTATGATTTTACGTGTGATCCCGAAGAGCACGTTATCACCCGCTGTCCACAGGTTTTCATTTTTTACAGCGTAGAAGTTGCTGCTAAAACCTTCGAGCAGCTCGCCTCTCGAATTGCAAACGATCCCCTCGTAGATATGTTCTGGAAGCGCCTCGCTCGCCTCGGCCCTTAATCCAATCCAGGCATTTGTTTTGGCGCGTGGGTTTGGACGGGTGATGCAATGCGCAGCGACTTCAGCTCCATTCATTAGTATCTCGGTTGGGACCTCTTTGAGCGATTCAGCCGCGAGAAGGATTTGATTCGGGTTATCGCGGGAGATGGTTAAGCGGAAGCGTGCATTTTCATAGCCACCGGTCGCAAGAGTATCTCGCAGCGCTTCGCGCAGACGCACACGATCCAATTGTAAGGGTATGGATTCCAACGCTGCGGATTCTTCAAGTCGAGATAAATGCGCATTCAGCATCACGGTTTTCGTTGCATAATATGTCCGTGAGACGGTGTAGATTCCGGCAGGCTCAAGCCTATTAAGGTCATCGAGCGAGTGGACTTTATAGGGTGCATCGATCAGGCGTTGATCTTCAAGTAAAAGCTTGGTTGGTATGATCATCGGCGGGCAATGGCACCTAGGATGTGACTTCTTGTATTTATCGAAACCGTGATTTCTGACCGGATCAAGGGTTCCCCCTATCCATCACAGAAATGAGAACAAACCCCATTGTATCTGCAATTTGCGGCAATCAAAGAGGATATGCCATCTTTGACTCGTGGGTTACAAGCTTGTGTTGTTTTGTGCATGGCCTGCGGTACCGCAGCGCTCACGAGTGAGATTCGGGTTGCTCAGATCGTCTGAATAAGTGAGCGGACGAGAACTATCCGTCTGGCGCGGATTCCTGGCCCTTAATCCATGAATCTGCTTCAGAAAAGTTGCCGTGAGCAGTTCGAGGGTTAGTGATAAGATACATTATCCCGGTCTTCAGCTCGGCCGTGCGCAGCTTAAAACACGAGGCAAATCAACCTATTGCGCCAACGGGTCATCGCCGCGCGTTCCAGGTGTCAACCGCCAATCGGATTGCGTGCGATTAATACCTGTAAATAGCTGAGAGCGGGAACTTCGCAACAATAACTGGAAGGGTGAAGGAAGCATGCGGGAACCAGGTCTTCTCCTGGCATTCTATACCGAAGATGAAGCGGCCTCCCTGGCTTACCGGGCTTTAAAAAAGCGCGGAGTCCGTCGCGTAGCGCTGCTTAAAAAATCCGCTGACGGCAGTGTTTCAATCAATAAGGCGACGGGCTTCTTTGGATGGATCGGTGGAATTCTAGGTGGATTACTGATTGGTTTGCCGACCTTCCTACTCGCCTGGCGCTCAGGGGGGCTTCAACTTGGTGTTGGTCAGCTCTGGGGCAGCGCGATCCCTGCATTGCTGGGTTATGCGATCGGCGTGGTCCTGGGGCTCTTTATCGTACGCTTGTTGGATTTGGGGATTAAGCGTGATCTTACCGCTCGTTACGCGCGCTGGATCCTGGAAGACGAATTCCTCGTTCTGCTGCGACAGGATATCGAATCGCTCAGATGGGCGATACCAATTCTGCGTGAATATGGAGAGGTCCAACCGACTATCTTCGCTCTCCATCCCGAACGGAGGTATCCATCCGCAGACGATCGGTTTGAGCTGGTCCCGCTTCCTGCGCCGCAGATTCAACACCACGCAATCCGGCTGGCGCAAGAACATAGCGTCGCCCTAGGCGGTCGGAGCGATGTCTCGTGTCTGCGCCGTATGGAAGAAGCCCGGCAGGTTATACGATCGGTTCGCCGAGATTTAGCCGAAGCAGAGAGGCTCGAACAGCCCATCTCCCCCTCCGCTGAGTGGATACTGGACAATGAATATCTGATCCAGAGCCACATTCGCGATGTTCAGATTAATCTACCGAAGAAGTTCTTTTTCGAACTCCCCGTATTGGTGAGCGAACAAAATAAGGGCCGCCCGCGCGTGTACAGCCTGGCGAAAGAACTTGTGATGCACACCGATGCCCGCCTGGACCGCCAGAATATCGATGAGTTCCTTTCTGCGTACCAGTCGGTGTCAAACCTCACGATCGGTGAACTTTGGGCGGTTCCGATGATGCTCCGCATCACATTGGTCGAGTCGATCGAGCAGATGGCCAAACGGATGATGGCAGAGTTGCGAGAGCGCGAGCAGGCCGATTTCTGGGCGAATCGATTGCTTGCGACGGCCAGGCGAGATCCGGATCAGATATTTTCTGTGTTAGCTGAGCTCACCGAGGATCAGCCGAATCCAAGCGCTTATTTCGGCTCACAGATCACGGGGCACCTCTATGATGAAGATGCCGCCTTGGTCCCGATGCAGAGCTGGCTGGAACGAACGCTACGAGGTCCGGTTGGCGAGATCAACCTACGTGAGCAGGGGCGTCAGGCTGCAGAGCAGGTGTCGATCGGCAATGCGATATCGAGTCTGCGGCAATTATCCTTGCTCGATTGGCGTGAAGTATTCGAAAGCCATAGTGCGGTGGATAAGATATTGCTGCGTGATCCAGCACGCGTGTACCTCGATATGGATTTTGATACGCGTAACAGGTACCGGCAGGCGGTGGAAGAAATCGCTCGTAGGGGCGAGGCGTCGGAGGAGACCGTCGCGCACGCGGCGGTTGACCTCGCGGCGGCACATACTAATCGGCCGAGGGGGCGTTCGCGTGAAAGCCATATAGGCCTATATCTCATCGGCGCCAAGCGAGGTGAATTCGTAAAGAGCGTGGAATGCAGCGAACCACCTCGTTTCCGACTCCTGCAGTGGGTTCGCCGTCATCCCACGGGGATCTACCTCACCTCGATCGGGTTGGTCAGCGGGTTTTTTACAGCACTCGGCCTCATGATCGGCGCTCGGGGGATGTCGCTTCCCCTCCAGGTCTCCCTGGGGGTCTTGCTGCTGGGTCCATCGAGCCAGCTCGCAGTTCAGATCGTGAATTACCTTCTCACGCGCCTCCTGCCGCCGCATACGCTTCCGAAGATGGATTTCCGACACAGCGGCATACCTGAGGCGTTCAGAACGTTGGTCGTCATCCCCGTCCTGCTGCTCGATGAGGAGACCATCCAGGAGGATTTGGAGAAGCTCGAAATCCGCTACTTGGCGAATCCGGAAGCCAATCTCATCTTCAGTCTTTTTACGGATTACAGCGATGCGCTTGAGCATCATCAGGTCGGCGATGAAGCTTTGCTCCGGAAGGCGGCCGATGGCATAAAGGATCTCAATCGACGATACGGCTCGGACCGCTTCTACCTTTTTCATCGCCAACGCACATGGACGGAATCTGAGCAAAAATACATTGGGTGGGAGCGGAAGCGCGGCAAGCTTGAGGACTTGAATAGTCTGATCGCTGGCGGTGTAGACAGCGGCGAAGTTGAAATCGTGCAAGTGGGCGACCCGCGCCGAATTGCGGATGTGCGCTTCGTGATCACCTTGGACAGCGACACACAGCTGCCGCGCGACGCCGCACGCAGGATGGTTGAGACACTGGCACATCCACTCAACACCGCGGTTCTAACCAAGCAGGGTGAGGTCACAAAGGGGACCTACACAATCATTCAACCCAGAGTGAGCACATCGCTGCCCAGCGCGACCCAGACGCCCTTCAGCCGCCTCTTCACCGACCCCGTTGGCATTGACCCGTACACCAGAGCGGTATCGGATGCCTATATGGATCTGGCTGGCGAGGCCTCCTACCACGGGAAGGGAATCTACGATCCGCGCGTCTTCGATAAGCTGCTGCGCGGCCGTTTTCCTGAGCAATGGCTCCTCAGTCACGATCTGATCGAGGGCGCTCATGTCGGTGTGGGGCTGGCAAGTGATATCGAATTATTTGATGAATTCCCACCGGATTACTTAACCTTCACTCGCCGCCAGCACCGCTGGATTCGAGGCGATTGGCAAATCGCCGATTGGGTACTGCCGCGCGTGCCCTCGGCCGATGGCGGCCGGGTTCCCAACCCGCTTTCATCCCTGAACCGATGGAAAATCTTCGACAACCTACGGCGCAGCATGGTCCCTGTGTTCAGCGTTGCGTTGATGGTCCTATCGTGGTTGATCTCACCTACGATGGGCAGCGTCTCGACGATCTTGGTGGGTTTTGGGCTTCTATTCCAACCGTTGGCGCAGCCGTTGACCTGGGCGACTAGTCGCTGGGGTTTACGCTCGTTTTCACCACGGCAAATTGGACATGATATCCGGCGCTCCATCGTGGATGCTGCACTCCTTCCCCACCAGGCTGGGCTGACGTTGGACGCGGTTATCCGCGTCATGTATCGCCGCTTCGTCACACATCGGGGTTTGCTGCAGTGGACAACGGCGCAGATGACTCAATGGCGGTCAAGCAGCCTGCAGCCTTTATTCCTGATCCATATGAGTTCCATCAGCCTGTTCTCATTGGCGGTGGCGTTTTCGCTCTTAAGGCTCTCGCCTGACAGTCTCCTTGTTGCCAGCCCATTTCTTCTACTGTGGTTCCTAACACCGATCATTGGCTGGGGTATGAACACCAAGCCTGTTACCCGCTCGCAGAAACAGAAATTGCCCGAGAGAGATTTGCGGCTGCTGCGCCGCATAGCGCGCCGCACGTGGCGCTATTTCGAGGATTTCGTGGGTGAGGAAACATCCTGGCTGCCGCCTGATAATTACCAGGTCTCGCATCAAGACCAGCTGGCGATGCGGACCAGCCCGACCAACATCGGACTGTGGTTGTTAACTGCCGTGAGCGCCCATGATTTCGGATATCTCACGCCTGACCAGGTGATCGATCGCCTCGGTAACACCCTGACCACGCTTGGCAAACTTGAGAGGTACGAGGGCCATCTCCTGAATTGGTACGATCTAAAGACTCTCGCTCCGCTGGAACCCAGATACGTGTCCGCGGTTGACAGTGGAAATTTCCTGAGTTGTCTATGGACCCTGGAGCAAGGGATCTGGGAGATGCTGGATCGTCCGCTCCTGCACTCCGGATTTACTGAAGGTCTTCTGGATACGGTCGAGATCCTTGAGAGCGAGCTGAAGACAGAGCAGCCTGGCAGCAAATATCCAGAGCTCGAGCGGATGATGGCTCTACTGCATGAATCCCCGGCGCGTTTAATGGAGCGCATACACTTGTTGCGCGACGTGCGTTCCGATGCGCTGGAACTCGCTGATCACCTGCGCGAGGATGCCGGAATTGAGGCTGGTGCAGCCTATTGGGCGCGGCAGGTCGAGAGAATGTGTTCGGCGGGTCTCGATCTGGTCGAGCGATACCTTCCTTGGGTAGAGATCATCGATGAGCAACAGGCGTGGGTTGAGTCGCTGGGGGACGATGTCAGGAAGGAGATTTACTCCGCCCTGCAAGAAGCCCCCTCTCTCAGGGTTCTCGCCTCCGGTGATGCCGACGCCGAGCGGGCCATCGCCTTACTCACCCGAGCTCGGGAAGAAGGGCTACAGGAAGTTGAAGGATGGCTTAAAAGGTTGGACAAGTCATACACAGATGCGAAGCGGGTTGCGGGCGAATTGTGTACACAGGCGGAAGCGATCCGTGAACAGACCCGCAAGCTATCTAGCGAAATCAACATGCGTTTTCTTTATGATCAGGAGCGCAGACTCTTCTCGATCGGCTATAACCTCTCCAAGGGTCAGCTGGATAGTTCGTTCTACGATCTCTTAGCGAGCGAAGCCCGCCTGGGCAGTTTCGTCGCCATCGCCCGTGGGGATGTACCCAATGAGCACTGGCTCTCGATGCACCGCCCGTATGGCACGATCAGCGGCAAGATGGCGCTCTTGAGTTGGACAGGTACGATGTTTGAGTACCTGATGCCGCTGCTCTTCCAACGCACTTTCTCCAATTCTCTACTCGACGCTGCGGCGAAGGAAGCCGTGATGGTACAGATCGACTACGGCAGGAAGCGAAAGGTGCCGTGGGGAATCTCGGAATCGGCTTATGGAGATCTGGACCTGAATAAGACGTATCAATATCGGGCGTTCGGCGTCCCCGGTTTAGGTTTGAAGCGCGGACTTGAGGATGATCTCGTTATTGCTCCCTATGCCACGCTGTTGGCGGTGAGTGTCTCGCCTGAAGAAGCTGTATCCAACCTGCGCAGACTTGCGGAGGATGGCCTGATGGCTGACTATGGCTACTACGAATCCATAGACTTCAGCCGCCAACGTGTACGCGAAGGTGAGCGCGGGGTGATCATCAGGGCATATATGGCCCATCATCAGGGAATGAGTTTTCTTGCGCTTTCCAACTTGCTTCACGAAGGATCGATCCAACGTTGGTTCCATGCCGACCCACGGGTTCGAGCGGCGGAGCCCTTGCTGTATGAGCGCATCCCTGTTTCGCCGCCGGTACATCACATCTCTACTCGTGAAGGACCTCCTTCACGGGTATCAGTTTCCGAGATCGCACCTTCCGTCAGTAAATTCAATACACCCCACACGGCAATGCCGAAAGTGGAGCTGCTCTCCAACGGCAGATATTCCTTGATGGTGACGAACGCTGGCGGTGGGTACAGCCGATGGGGTGATTCCGACCTGACGAGGTGGCGGGCGGATACGACGCGCGATTCTTGGGGTACCTATTGCTACTTTAAAGACTTGGATAGCAACAAAGTTTGGTCCAACACCTATCATCCTGTGGATGAAGATTCCGAATCGTATCAAGTGCGTTTCTCTATAGACCGGGCGGTATTCCACCGTGCGGATAATGGGATCGAAACCGAGACGGAGATCGTGGTCTCTCCGGAGGACGATGTTGAGATCCGCCGTATTACGCTTATCAATCGCACCACCCGCACGCACCAAATCGAGGTCACCAGCTATATCGAACTCGCCATGGCTGCGCACGCCGCTGACCGCCAGCACCCGGCATTCAGCAAATTGTTCATCCAGACCGAAGCTGTCGCGGCTCAGCGTACGCTGGTTGCATCGCGCCGAGCGCGCGATGACGACGATCCACCTATTTACGTCGCCCATCGTCTGACTTTCGAACGTGGTGCCGATGCAAGTATGCAGTATGAAACCGATCGGGAAATCTTCATCGGGCGGGGGCGTTCCAAGGCCCATCCACAGGCGATGGGACGTACTTTGACCAACAGCGCCGGCTACGTCTTAGACCCCATCCTGAGCCTGCGCCGGCGGGTGATATTGCGGCCGGGTCAGACCACCCAGTTCTCACTGATCTTGGGAGCGGCGGAGTCGCGCGATGACGTTCTGGCGCTCATGGAGAAATATGGGGAACCAACCGCGGTCTCGCGGGCGATGGAATTAGCCTGGGTCTATGCTCAGCTTGAATTGAGGCTGCTGCGGATCCACCCCGATGATGCGCGTCGTTTCCAGCGGCTGGCGGCGCATATGCTCTACAACAATGCCCAATTACGACCGCCGCTCGAACGCATCCAGGGCAACCAAAAGGGCCAATCTTCGCTATGGGCGTATGGCATCTCGGGCGATCTGCCCATCGCAGTTGTGAGCATCGGGGAGGTACAGGACATTAGCCTTGTACGCCAGATGCTCCAAGCGCATACATACATGCGCCAGCATGGCCTGGTGGTCGACCTCGTCATCTTGAATGAGGAGTCGAGTTCTTACGAGCAGCCGCTCAACGAGCAGATCGAGCGGTTGATCCAGGCTAATTCGATGTATACAGGCGTTGATCAACCCGGGGGTGTGTTCCTGCGCAGCGCCGACCAAATCCCCGAGGATGATCTGAAGCTCATTCTTGCCACTGCCCATGTTTCCCTGGTTGCCGCTCGCGGCCCTCTGCCACAGCAATTAGGGACACCCTCTGAGAGTGTTGAATTTCCAGAGGAGATGCGCACGAAGCGGGTAACGGAGGAACCATCCGCACGGCTTTCTTTCATGGAGCTTCCTTACTTCAATGGCCTTGGAGGCTTCACGCAGGATGGTGGCGAATACGTGATTTATTTGGGTCCGCAAACGAATACACCCATGCCCTGGGTGAACGTCATCGCCAATCAGCATTTCGGCACGATGGTCAGCGAATCCGGTGTGGGTTTTACCTGGTATGGCAACAGTCAGCGGAATCGTCTCACCGAATGGTCCAATGACCCCGTTCTGGATCCCGCCTCGGATGCGATCTACATACGCGATGATGAGAGCGGCAAGTTTTGGAATCCCACGGCGCTGCCGATTCGGGAAAGACCGGCCTATCGGGCCAGACACGGCGCCGGCTACAGCGTTTTCGAGCATAACAGCCATGCGATCGAGCAGGAGTTGACGGTCTTCGTACCTCAAGATGATGAGGGCGGGGAGCCTGTTCGTCTCCAGATTCTGAAGCTGCGAAACGATTCGTCCAAGGTTAGGAAATTATCCATCTTCTTTTATGTTGAATGGACCCTGGGTGAGAATCGGGAGACATCTCAAATGCACGTTGTCACTCAATGGCAGGAGGGTGATCAGGTGTTGCTCGCTCGCAACGGTTATCACCCGGACTACCCGGAGAGAGTGGCCTTCGCGGCGATGAGCCTGGATGCAGTTTCCTACACCGCTGATCGCACGGAATTCCTCGGACGAAATGGGACAATGGTGAAGCCCGTAGGGTTGGAGCGCACGTCATTGGGAGGGCGTACGGGGGTAGGCTTGGATCCGTGCTCGGTGATTCAGGTTCAGATCGAGCTTGAACCGGAGCAAGAGACGGAATTGGTTTGCATCCTCGGACAAACAGACTCAGACGAGGAGGCCGTCCGGATCGTGCGCACATACCGAGAGAATTTGGCGGTTCATGCGTCTTTGGAAAGAACCCGGAGTTGGTGGGATGAAATTCTAGGGACGATCCAGGTGGATTCGCCTGAGCTTTCGATGGATTTCCTACTTAACCGGTGGCTGTTGTATCAAAGCTTGAGCTGCAGAATATGGGGTCGCTCTGCCTTCTACCAATCCGGAGGCGCGATTGGCTTCCGCGACCAGCTTCAGGACATGATGGCATTCCTTTACACAATGCCAAGTATTGCCCGAGATCATCTTTTACTGGCTGCCAGCCGTCAGTTTCGGGAGGGAGATGTGCAGCACTGGTGGCACCCTCCGAGCGGCGCCGGCATACGCTCCCGGATTTCGGATGATCTGCTCTGGCTTCCCTATGTTACGGCGCAGTATGTCCGTGTCACGGGCGATGAAGCTATCCTTTCGGAGAAAATCCAATTCCTTGAAGCCAGACAGCTCGAGGAGGGTGAGCATGAAGTCTTTCTCGTCCCCGACGTCACAGTGGAGCGGGCCAGCCTTTTTGAGCATTGCCGCCGAGCGCTTGAACGCGGACTAACGGAAGGGCCGCGTGGGTTACCGCTCATCGGCGCAGGGGATTGGAACGACGGGTTGAATCGGGTGGGGGCGGATGGCAGGGGGGAGAGTGTCTGGCTGGCATGGTTCCTGGTTGATGTGTTGCATAGGATGGCCGACCTCGCCGATCGCGTTGGTGAGAGTGACCTGAAGGTGCAGTATTTGGAGCGGGCGCAAATCCTTGCCGAGCGCATCGAGCAGGAGGCCTGGGACGGGGAATGGTACATCCGCGCGACTTTCGATGATGGGACCCCGCTCGGATCATCCATGAATGAGGAAGCGCGCATCGATTCGCTGCCGCAATCTTGGGCGTGGTTGAGCGGCGCGGCGAATCCTGAAAGAGCGACCATCGCCCTTGAATCAGCCTGGAGGCAGCTTGTGAACGAGGAGGATAAACTGGTCCTGCTTTTCACACCTCCTTTCGATAAATCGCGCCGGAATCCTGGATATATCAAGGGATACCCCCCGGGTGTTCGTGAGAACGGCGGCCAATATACGCACGGATCCCTGTGGTTGGCGATGGCGATGGCGCGCAAAGGAGACGGCGATCGGGCCGCACGCCTGCTACGCATAATGAACCCGATCGAGCAGACCAAGGAGTCGGAAAACGTGTGGCGCTACCGAGTTGAGCCATACGTCGTCACGGCGGATGTGTATCATCTGCAGGGGCGCGTTGGGCAAGGGGGATGGTCGTGGTACACAGGGTCGGCCGCCTGGATGTATCGCGTGTGGCTTGAAGAGATCCTCGGTTTCCGGCTTGAAGGGGAGCAGCTACAGCTTGATCCAGTCATCCCCGGTTGGTGGGATGGGTTTACACTCACTTATCGCTATGGTGAGGCGGCTTACTCCATCGAGGTTCAGAACCCGGATCATGTTGAACGAGGCGTTCGCTCAATTGAGATGGACGGCCGCCTGCTTGAAGATGGCATCATCCTGCTCAAGCGTGATCCCGTTAAACACAGAATCCGCCTTGTTTTAGGGGAAGAGTCCTCTTGAGCGCGGTCCAAGTCCCCTGGATTTTCATGTTTTGCATCTCCTGACTGATGAACAGCCCCGTGGTGGTGTTTTAAGTGCAAGATTTTACCTATACAGTCTGGCGCGGAAAACAAGCCGTGATATAATATTTAAACGGTTTGAGCGGCGCTGGGGGATACCTTTGTATGCCTATTCTTTCAACCCGAATGGATTGAGGAATGGACACAGCGTCTGTCCTATACACTGCTTGCAACATCTCCCAATCGATAGAACTTCTTATTGAAGCTATTGAAAAGTATAGCTATTCCCTTTGGTCCTTACGCGGGGATCCAGCAGCGCTGCATTTTTCTCCTATGACAAGTGCATTGCGCGTGTCGATTTTTTCTCAACCACGCGATCCCCAGATCGAACCTCCGAGTGAGAGTATCGTTGGAACTGCGCACCTGGTTTCCGTCTCACCAATCCGAACCCGAATAACTTTTGTTTGTGATAATCTCATGGGAGAAATCCTAGATCAAAAAAACAGGGCGCCTCTTTTTGATTTCTTTGAGTTTTTTGCCAATTTTGCCGAACTGAAGGGTGTCATCCTGGAGGATGCCGAGACGGGTGGGAAAACAAGAGTCTTTAGTGAGGTAAACGAGACCGGTCCGCTTCCGGTTTAACAAGATCGAGAGCTGTAAGAAAGAGCCGATCGAGCGATCGG
>JAIWHF010000074.1:0-11631 GCA_048629905.1 Methanosarcinales archaeon | reverse complement strand
TGTATATTGAGAAGAATATTCCGATAATTAGGTGTAGAATATGATTTCTTGCATTATGGAATTCATTTTGTTTATATGAAGGATCACCGTCAATGAAAGCAATCCAATTTGATTTCACCATTCCTCGTTACATAATCGGTCTAGCTCTGGGTAAATTGTCACCAAAATTTTTCTGGAGCGGTGTAAGCTGTACAGATTATAAAGAAATCACTGAGCCTGAATTACTGGGTGATGACTGGGTTAAAGTGAAAACAATTCTGGGTGGTATCTGCGGTTCCGATATGCACTTCTACGAGACCGACGACCAGGACTATATCCTGTACCCCGGTCTGACCAAGTTCCCCAACATCCTCGGGCACGAGTTCTCAGGCAAGGTGGTCGAGGTTGGCAAAGAAGTCACCTTGCTCAAGCCTGGTGACATGGTGACAGTGGAAGAGATGATCTGGTGCGGCCGCTGCACCCCCTGCCGCAATGGATTCCCCAACCACTGTGTCAACCTGGAAGAGATCGGCTTCACCATCCCCGGCGCTTTTGCCAACTACATCGCCGTTGACGAGAAGTTCTGCTGGAAAATAGACACCATCGCCGAACGCTTCGGCAGCGAGGAGATGGGCTACACGGTGGGTGCGCTGTGCGAACCGACCTGCGTCTCCTACAACGCCATCTTCACACGGGGTGGCGGTTTCAAGCCGGGGGCCTACGTCAGCGTTTTCGGGGCGGGACCGATTGGTCTGACCGCTATCGGCCTGGTCAAAGCGGCTGGCGCCGGTATGATCGTCGCCTTTGAGATATCGCCGCAGCGTCTTGAACTGGCCAGGCAGGTCGGCGCCGACTACGCCTACGATCCACGCGAGGTGACACCCAGCGAAGTGCTGATGGAACTCAGCAAAGGCGAGGGCTTCGACTTCCAGTACGAGGCGACCGGCGTGCCGGAACTGGTGGTGCCGGAGATGGAGAAGTGCCTGGCCATCAACGGCAAGGTCGTGCAGGTTGGACGGGCGGCGCAGAAGGTACCCATATACCTGGAGACGTTCCAGGTGCGCCGCAGCCAGTTCTTCGGCGCCCAGGGGCACTCTGGCCACGCCAACTTCCCCAATGTGATTCGACTGGTCGGCTCCGGCCGGCTGGACCTTAGCCCGATCATTACCGCCCACTACCAGTTGGCCGAAGCCGTGGATGCCATTGCCAAATCCACCGCACGAGTGGATGGCAAGATCATGGTGCATCCGAACTAGGAGAACGAAAGGAGGTGGTGCTATTCCCGAATACGTCTGGTCACGTTAGCAGTCGAGAAACAAAATCTTTTAATTCAAAAAAAGGAGAAAGAGAAAATGTCACACTTTAGAAAACTATTTTCGTTGTTGCTGATGCTCGTTGTACTGGTCTTACTCGTGGCCTGCGGTCAGGCAGAGACAGCTACGCCTGCCGAGGAAGTCGCCACTGAGGAAGTAGAGGAGCCTCAGGTCGCACAGACGGGCCTGGTCTTCGGCATGGCTGTACACGAAAGCCCCGCCGAGTCTTCGTTCTGGGGCGTAGTGGAAACGGGCGCCAAAGACGCGGCCGCGGCTATGGGCGTGGAGCTTAAATCCGGTGGAAGCCTCGACCCCGCGGAGCAGGCGCAACTGGTTGAAACCTACATTACCGAAGATATGGACGGCATCATCGTCTCTTTGGCCAACCCCGACGCAATGATGGACTCGCTCAACAAGGCGGTTGACGCGGGCATCCCGGTGATCACCATCAACTCCGGCCTCGACGTTTACAAGGAACTCGGTGCCCTCAATCACATCGGTCAGACAGAGTTCGTGGCTGGACAGGGAGCTGGAGAGCAGTTCAATGCTGCGGGAGCGACCAAGGTGCTCTGCGTCATCCACGAGGAAGGCAATATCGGCCTTGAAGAGCGCTGCGATGGCCTCACCGATACCTTGGATGGCGAAGTCGAGCGGTTCAATGTAGCCACCACAGGGGTCAGGGACGTTGCGGGGACCCTGGCAAGCATTCAAGACAAGCTTATCTCCGACTCAAGCATTGACGCGATCCTGACGCTCAACCCCAATATTGCTATCGCCGCCCTGGATGCGTACAAGGCTGCCGGTGGTGAGCAACTGTTGGCGACCTTCGACCTCAGCCCAGATGTCCTCGAAGCACTCGAAGCGGATGAGATGCTGTTTGCCATTGATCAACAGCAGTACCTCCAGGGATACCTGCCGGTCGTTTTCTTGTACCTGTACAACACCAACCTGAACGTCGTCGGTGGTGGTTTGCCCGTACTCACAGGGCCTGGTTTTGTTGACGCCAGCAACGCTGCAGCCGTGAAGGACCTCTCCGCCGCCGGAACGCGATAAAGCGGCACAATCAAACAAATGAGTGCGGGGTGGGGGCTGCCCCACCCCGCCTCGTCCACCTACACCCCCCATTAAGGAGGTTATCCATGGCAACTGAGACGATTGACGGCGCAAGGGCTGACGAGCGGATTGCTGAAGTCAGCTTCGTCAGAGGCCTTTTCCGGCGACCCGAAGTTGGGGCCGTCATTGGCGCCACCGTTGTCTGGGTGTTTTTTGCGCTGACCGCGACGGAAAACTGGCTCACGGTTGGCGGAGTAGCTCGCATACTGGACCCATCCTCTACCCTGGGTATTATGGCAGTTGCGGTTGCCCTGCTCATGATTGGCGGCGAATTCGATCTTTCGGCCGGCGTTATGATCGGAACAACAGGATTGATTGCAGGGATGCTCGGCACCCAGCTTGGCCTGAATATTTGGATGTCCATGTTAGTGGCACTTATTTTTGCTCTGACTGTTGGCTTCCTGAATGGCCTGCTGGTGGTCAAGACGGGACTACCCAGTTTTATAGTGACCCTCAGCACCTTCTTCATCTTAAGAGGAGCGAACGTTGGCGTGACCCGCCTGGTCATCAACCAGGTGCGGGTCAGTGGCATTGACGATGTGTCGGGCTTTTTTGCTGCCCGCACGCTTTTCAATACGGAAATAACATTGTTCGGCACCGAGTTCAGAAGCTCGATCATCTGGTGGATTCTGCTCACCATCCTGGCGAGTTGGATTTTGTTACGGACGAAGTATGGCAGTTGGATTTTCGCCACTGGGGGTGACGCAGTGGCCGCTCGCAACGTGGGTGTGCCCGCGGAGCGCGTGAAAATCGTACTGTTCATGACAACCGCCACGGCTGCCTGGCTGGTAGGCATGATGAGCGACCTGCGCCTGCGCTCTGTCGTGGCAAGCCAGGGCATTGGCCAGGAGTTCATTTTCATCATCGCCGCCGTCATCGGCGGCTGTCTGCTGACTGGCGGGTATGGGTCTGCCTTCGGCGCAGCGGTGGGCGCGTTGATCTTCGGGATGGTCCGCGTGGGCATTGTCTTTGCCGGGTGGGACACCGACTGGTTCTATGCTTTTCTGGGCATCATGCTGCTCATCTCCGTCCTCGTGAACAACTTCACTCGCAGGAGAGCCGAAGCCGCGACCGTGGCCGTCACCAAAACCCACACTGAAGAGGAGGTGTCGTGATGACTGAACCTATACTTGAAGTCCGAAATATATCCAAGATGTTCGGCAGTGTGATAGCGATCAGCAATGTGTCGGCTAAAGTATACCCCGGCGAGGTCACCTGCTTGCTGGGCGACAATGGCGCCGGAAAGTCAACACTGATCAAAATCTTTGCCGGTGTACATCAGCAAACCGAGGGTGACTACTTCTTCGAAGGCAAGAAGATGATGCTCTCTTCCCCTCGTGAGGCCCTCGCTATGGGTATTGCAACAGTTTACCAGGACCTATCCCTGATTCCCCTGATGTCTATCTGGCGTAACTTTTTTCTCGGCTCCGAGCCGGAAAAGAAATTTGGACCGTTCAAGCGCTATGACGTCGATTTTGCCAAACGCACCGTGCGCGAGGAACTCGGTAAGATGGGGATTGACATCCGCGATACCGATCAGTCCGTGGGCACCATGTCCGGTGGTGAACGCCAATCGGTGGCCATTGCGCGAGCAGTCTATTTCGGAGCCAAGGTCTTGATTCTCGATGAGCCGACGGCTGCCCTGGGCGTTAAGCAAGCCGGCACGGTGCTGCGCTACGTCGCTCTGGCCAGGGCGCGAGGCCTGGGAGTCATCTTCATCACCCACAATCCGCACCATGCTTATATCGTTGGCGACAGGTTCATCATCCTCAAACGCGGTAAGACTCTGGGTATCTGGAACAAAGATGAGTTGAGCCGTGAAGAAATGATCAGAAGCATGTCTGGCGCCGATGAGTTGGATGCCTTGAGCCACGAGCTAGTACGAGATCGCGCCCAAGAGTGACGCTAGAGAAATGTGGGTTTTCAGGATTTTGACAACGTCGCCTCACTACGAGACCCAAAAACCTGGTTTCTTATGCCATTGGCTCAGAATTGGATGTCTCATGGTCGCGGTCGTTGTTACCATGCTCATAAGCGTGGCGCTGTCGAGTTGCTCGCAGCCTGAAGAGCCACCTGAACTCGTCATTGACGAATCCGTAGCGAGCGATTTCCAGGCTCTGGCGATGGAGACCTGGGACGAGTTTCTCACAGTGTTCCAGGCGAGAACCAGTTGCTTCGGCGACGTGCGCCTGCGTGCCACGCGCGCCCTCGGCAGCCGGGCAGCCTACGATCCGGACAGCGCCACGGTCACCGTCCGGGTTCCGGGAACCCCTGCCATGTTGCAGAGCGCGTTGGTCCACGAGTGGGCCCACCACGTCGAATTCCAGTGCGACGAGCACAAGACTCTCAGGCCAGCATTCCTCGACGCACTGGGCCTGCCGCCAGACACACAATGGCGACCTGAAGTATTACCTGTAAACACGTCGGCAGATATGCCCTCTGAACAATACGCTGAAGCGACGATCGTCCTCGTACTTGGCAGGCGGCAGATTCCCAACGGCGTACGTATCACTGAAGATGCGATTCGCGCTATCGAGGAATGGGTCGCCGGCGATTGAATTAGGAGAAATCATTATGTTCAAGAAAATACTTGTTGCGGTGGATGGCTCATCCCATTCGAAGCGCGCTATTGACGCTGCCATTGACTTGACGAAACGTTACCAAGCTTCTGTTTTACTCTTACACGTGATTCGTGATTTTTCGCTTCCCAAAGAATTGCTGGAAATGATCTCCGCAGGAGAGGTGACGGCGTCGCGCAGGGAAATTCTGGAGAACTCTGCCGAGATCATCCTGGGTGACGCCCGGGAAAAATTTCAGGAGGCAGGTCTTTCAGATATAACCAGTGATTTTCTCATGGGAGACCCGGCATCTACGATCGATGATTATGCCGAGCAGAATGGCGTCGATCTCATCGTAATCGGATATAGGGGTTTGGGTACTCATGGCAAAATGCTCGGCAGCATGGCAAGGAAGCTTACTAATCTAACCGCGGTCTCGTGCCTTATCGTTCGATGACCCATTTTTTGAGATGATATAAGAGTGAGGCAGTTATGACGCAAAAGATCAACGTAGGACTCATCGGCGCCGGGCGCATCGGGCGTGTGCATGCCGAACACCTGGCTTATCGCGTCCCCGGCGCCAACCTGGTGGCCGTAGCCGACGTCTTCGAAGAGGCGGCCAAGAAGGTGGCAGCCGACTTTCAGATCCCGGACGCGTATCAGGATCACCGGCGCATCATGGAAGATGAAACTATCGAAGCCATCGTCATCTGTTCCAGCACCGACACCCACTCCCAGATGATCGAAGAGGCAGCCGCGGCCGGGAAGCATATCTTCTGTGAGAAGCCCATCGACCACGACCTGAGTAAGATTGACCACGTTCTGGCGTCTGTAAAAGAGAGTGGTGTCAAGTTACAGATTGGATTCAACCGCCGCTTCGACCCTAACTTCCGGCGTGTGCGTGAGATCGTAGCCTCGGGGGAAATCGGTGTTCCCCACATCCTGCGCATCACCAGCCGCGATCCTGGCCCGCCACCCATCGAGTACATTAAAGTCTCTGGCGGCATCTTTTTGGACATGACCATCCATGACTTCGACATGGCCCGCTTCCTGATTGGGGAGGAAGTCGTGGAGATCTACGCCGTTGGCGGCGTGATGGTGGATCCCCAAATCGGGGAGACCGGTGACATCGATACGGCCATCATCACATTGCGCTTCGAGAACGGCGTGATTGGCACGATTGACAACAGCCGCAAAGCCGTCTACGGCTACGATCAGCGCGTGGAGGTCTTTGGCTCCGAGGGCGTGGTGGTCATCTCCAACAATACCCCTGATACTGCGGTTGTCAGCAACGCCAGCGGTATTCATGCCCCTCTGCCTTTATTCTTCTTCATCGAGCGCTACACCGAAGCCTACATAGCAGAGATGAAGGAATTTATCGAATGTATCCAGCAGGATACGAGCCCGCCTGTGACCGGTATTGACGGGCGCATCCCGGTGGTGATGGGCTACGCCGCCAAGAAATCCTACCAGGACAACCGCCCGGTTCGGTTGAGCGAGGTGGAAACAATGTAAGCGTAATACGTACACCTGCCCCGAACGCAGGTGCAGGGTTGCGTATTCCGCAGCGCATATGCAATAAAATACAATAAACCCCAACAACAACCTAATCCGAAGTTACGCAGTTGAGCGGGAGTAGCCCTACACCCCCATTTTCGGTTTATTTCTCGCCGAACGGCGTAAGTCCTACTAATATCAAAGGAGAAGTAAAATGACAGATAAACAAGTACCAAAAGGGTGGCTTGCCACTGACCAGCCCGACCTCTTTTTCGAGGACAACGCAGTTGGGCGCATGAAGAAGGGTATCTGGGAAGCGGGCGACGCAGAGGTTGACGCCATTCTCGCAGAATACGGCGTGCCCTCACCGGTTGAGTGGGGAAAACCCGGTTCTTACATCCAGACCACTATCCGCCATCAGTTGATCGAGGAACGGCGGGAGAACGACATCGTGCTCATCCCGATCGGATGCACCGAGAACCACGGTCTGCACACGGTCAGCGCGACGGATACCCTCTTCGTCAGCCAGATAATCGAGGGAGTGCGTCGCTACACCAGATCCAAAGGTTACCCGGTAGCCCTTTCCCTGCCGCCGCTCAACTTCGGCTCGCACCCTTATCACCACTACGGCATGGCGGGCACCGCGCCCGTGCGCGAGGACATCTCCCGCGAGATGTTGATTGACGCCATGCTCGGTCTGTGGAACGATGGCTTCCGCAAGCAGATTCTGATCAACAACCACGGTCACTTGTGGATGCTGGAATCGGTTATCCAGCAGTTCCAGAAGCGATACCAACTGCCGGGCATCTTCCGCGTGATTGACTGGCATCGAGCGGTGCGCGAGTTCTTCTACACCACGGAGCGGGGCGGTGTCTGGGGAACGAACTTCGTGCATGCCGAAGAAGCTGAAACCTCCCTGGGACTGTTCCTCTTCCCCGACATGGTAGATATGGAGTACGCTGTCAACACCAAAGGAAAGGGCTACCTGCCCGATGGACACTTCGACACATCGGTAGACCCCTACCGTCGACCCAGCCGCTGGTCCGAGGGTCAAGGTCACTTCGTCATCGAGCTGGTTGCCACACCGGAGGGTGTGGTCGGCAACGCGGCCGACGCCGAGGCCTGGAAAGCTAAAAAGCCGCTGGCGGCCATTCTGCGCTACCTGACCCTCCTCGTTGACGACATCCTGGAAGTCTTTCCCGCTGGGTCGGTGCCACCTGTCGAGGAGGTCACCCTCCGTACCGCCGAGGAGATGGAACCTTACCTGCGCGAACCGATGAGTGCAGGCTGGAAGTCGGTCTACTCGCTGCCGCAAATTGGGCAGAACTAGGGACCGTAATGGTGTATCAAAACTACGATAGCTACGTGTTGCGTTTTCTTCGCACAATGCGCCACACGTACGAATAATAAAATCACGGTAACTACTCAGACATATCCCGCTTTTGGAGAGGAATTCTCGGGCTCTTCCGCCTCGAGGCTGGGTAGTTACAAAGCACACATAAAAAAAATTTTAAGGAGCAAATACAATGAAAGGTAAAATGCAAGGAGTGACCCTGGTTGCAGATTGGGAACCCAAACCCGATTTCAAACTGGGGTCGAAAGATATCGAAGGTCGCCAGACATATCTGGGCAGCCTGGTATGGAAAAATCCCCGGATTGAGATAAGGGAATATGACATTCCTACCCCTGGACCGGGTGAAGTATTGATGCAGGTCAAAGCCTGTGGCATCTGCGGCTCGGACGTTCACATGGCGCAAGCCGACGACGACGGTTACATCTATTACCCGGGGCTTACGGGTTTCCCCTGCATTCTGGGGCACGAATTCTCCGGGATCGTGGTGGAAGCCGGCAAGGGTGTTTTAGATAAGAGCACCAACAAGCCCTTCAAAGGCGGCGAACGCGTCACTACGGAGGAAATGCTGTGGTGTGCGCAGTGTAAACCATGCGCGGACGGCTATCCCAACCACTGTGAACAGTTGGATGAAATCGGGTTCAACGTCAATGGCGCGTTTGCCCAATATATCGTCTTGCCTGCCAGGACTCTCTGGAGCCTGGAACCATTAGCTGATATTTATCAAGGCGACGATATTTTCCTGGCCGGCAGTCTGACGGAACCTACCAGCGTGTCCTACAATGCTGTGATCGAGCGGGGCGGCGGTATCCGTCCGGGTGACCGGGTCGTCATCCTGGGCGGCGGACCGATTGGGATCGCGGCCTGCGCAGTTCTCAAGAAAGCGGGGGCTTCGAAGGTTATCATCTCTGAGCCACAAAAAGAGCGCGCCGAGTTGGCGTTGAAAATGGGCGCCGATTATACCATCAACCCGCTCGAAGAAGATTTCGCTGATCGGGTGTTAGAACTTACTGATGGGATGGGTGCCGATCTCTTCATGGAAGCGACCGGCCTGCCTGAGATCGTTTACCCGGGTATCGAGCGCGTCATCTGGGAGGGCCGCACCCTGAACAGCACCATCGTCGTGACAGCCCGTGCGGAGGCTAAAATGCCTGTCACCGGGGAGGTTCTGCAAGTTCGCAGAGCGAACATCGTCGGCGCTCAAGGCCACTCCGGGCACGGTACTTTCCCCAGAGTGATCGAGTGCATGGCCAGTGGCATGGATATGACCCCCATGATCACCAAGAAGATCAGCCTGGAAGAAGTGCCTGAAAACATCATCGAGTTGCAGACGAACCGGGAGGAATGTAAGATTACCTGCCTGATCCAATAGCGTCAGACCTGGACAGGTGAAATCTCACTGGTAACGAGTAACAGGGAAGACCCTGTTACTCGTTACCTCGTTACTTTTGGACCAAACGCCTATGAAACTCTCCATCGTACTATCCACTCACGCTGCCCAATTTCAGGCAGTAGCCTTCAAAGGGGATTTCGAAGCCAACGTCGCCAAGATCGCCGGTTGGGGTTACGATGGCGTAGAACTGGCGATCCGTGACCCAAAACTGGTCGATGTAGACGAGTTGGACCGGGTGATCTCAGCCTATGGGTTGGAAGTACCCGCCATCGGTACCGGCCAGGCTTGGGGGGAAGAAGGATTATCCTTCACCAGCGATGATCCTGCTGTCCGAAAAGCTGCCATCAAACGCATTAAAAGTCATATCCCGTTGGCAAAACATTTCGATGCGGTTATCATCCTGGGCCTGATCCGGGGGATCACACCCGAGGGGCAAACCCACGAACAATCTATGCGCTACCTCGTCCAGGCCCTTCAAGAATGCGCGTCCGAGGCCGCCTCACACAATGTGAAATATGCCCTGGAACCCCTCAACCGTTACGAAACTGACCTTATTCACACCGTTGCCGACGGGCTAGACCTGATCAAACAAGTCGGTGCCGAAAATTTCGGCTTGCTGCTGGATACCTTCCATATGAACATCGAGGAACCCGTTGAGGAAGAAAGTATTCGCGCCTGCGGTGATCGTATTTTCCACTTTCACGTCGCCGATTCCAATCGCTGGTATCCTGGCGCGGGGCACCTGGATTTCAAATCGATTTTATCGGTACTTGTTTCGACAGGTTACCAGGGTTATGTTTCCGGCGAATTCATGCCCAAGCCCGACGCCGATACTTCGGCTAACCGAAGCATTGTTTACCTGCGCCAATTTTTGGCTAGTGACTCTGATTGACCATTAAATCAAAATACTACAAGACATGCCAACTATATCGTTTGAGAATTATCCCAAATCTAAATACCAGGAAAAAGGGACTTGCTATTATCTAGCACGTTTTAACAGACAGAGATTTCTTATTATCGAGGGAGATACCGCCGGATTCCAGGGAATCAGGGATGCTCAAACCGGACAGTATAGATATTCCCTGACCCCAGAGAACGCCGCCACCCTGCGGGAACGCCTCCCGTGGTTGAAGCCCCAACCTCTGGGGTTAGCCACCTCCTTTGGGTTTGGCGACCGCTTGGGGATTGCCACCCCCGGTCATATTGCCGCCGTCGAAGGGACGGATATTGCTCCCATCTTTGCCCAGCAATCGGTGCGAGAAAACAGCCGCACTGGACGCACTCCCCAAATTGTGCTCGACGATGCAATGTGGGGCGTCTTCCAGATGGGCTGGCACGCGCCCTGGGGGGCCGATGCCGACCACGTCAAAGAAATTGCCGATTTGCCCCCCTTCATCAAAGCAGGGTATTCCTTCTATACGATTGACCCGAACGAATACGTCGATAATGAGGCACATACAGATACAACCGAGACTCTCAAAGCGAAGGCGACAAATCTGCCCTGGGAAGCGCTCGGAATGACCCTGGCTGATCTGTACCAGTTTTACATTGAGAATCCTGTTGAGCTTGACGGGTTCACCCTGGAATTCCAGGAAGAGACTCTCCTACGGGCTGCGGTCAAGTATGGTCGGGCAATCGCCCACATCAAATCCGTGTCTGATTATCTGGTTGAAAATGTCAGCGAATTCGACCTGGAAGCCTCAGTCGATGAAACCGATACGCCGACGACCATCATCGAGCATTATTACATCGCCAGCGAATTGCGGCGGCTGGGCGTGCCATTCGTCAGCCTGGCGCCACGCTTTATCGGCAGCTTCGAGAAGGGTGTCGATTATGTCGGCGATATCGATGTTTTTGATGCCGAATTGGAACACCATGTGGCAGTGATGCATCATATTGGCGGCTATAAACTCAGCATCCATACCGGGTCGGACAAATTCAGCATTTATCCCAGCATTGCAAGCCAAACCCACAACCTGGCGCATGTCAAGACTGCCGGGACGAGTTACCTGGAGTGCCTGCGGGTGATTGCAGAGATCGATAAGCCCTTCTTTCGCGAGATTTTGGATTTCGCCCGTTCCCACTACGAGACTGACCGGGCAACCTACCACGTTTCCGGCGTCCTGGATGAGGTTCCGCCGGCCGCCGATTTATCCGATGACGAACTCCCGACCCTGTTCGATCAGTTCGATGCACGACAGGTACTCCATGTCACGTTTGGCTCTGTGCTGGATGATTATGGCCCGCGATTGATGGATGTACTCGAGGCTAACCAAGATTTATACAACCAGTTTTTGAAGGCGCATTTCAAGAGGCATTTGAAACCATTTATGGAGAATGGAGAATAGAGAATTGAGATTCTCCATTCTCTTTTCTTGGGTCTCACCTGGCGAAATACCAAAAAAATCAAATCTTTTACTAGGACGA
>JAIWHF010000073.1:0-11760 GCA_048629905.1 Methanosarcinales archaeon | reverse complement strand
TTGGTATTGGATCGATTCGGAATGATCGTAATACAGCGGATTAATGCACTATTCAACTTTTCCCTTAGTTCGTAAATCCCCTTCAATAGCCACGTTCATTATGTGTCAATCGTTGTTTGTCAATGATTCGTTTGTTGCCATCCTGACTCTCTATATTCGAAACACACTATTTTTCCTACTATTGCTAGATCCGCGTTGATAATATGGAGATTTAAAAAAAGAAAGAGATTCAAACGGGAAATGAGAGTACCGATGGCTCGATGCGTATCACTACCTAATCATTATGGATGTCACTTGAAGATGTAATCGAGCGGAGGGAAAATAAGGTAAGTTGAGATGGGAGGCTTTGATGGCAGAGAAAGAAGATTTCATCACGCATGTCGAAGATATCGGCTGGGAGAAGCGATTGGCCACACGGACGAAGGGTATGAAACCTTCCTTCATCCGCGAGATTCTTAAATTCACCGCTAACCCAGAGATCATCTCATTTGCCGGTGGTCTCCCTGCGCCCGATTTCTTCCCCATCCGCGAGTTCGGGGAAGCATGCAAGGAGGTCCTGCGTACACACGGAGAGGAGGCGCTGCAGTATGGCCCAACTGAGGGCTACAAACCGCTGAAGCAATTCATTGCCGAGATGCTGTCAAAGTATGGGATCCGGGTCGAGACGGATAACATCATCATGACCAATGGCTCGCAGCAAGCTCTGGACCTCATCGGCAAACTCTTCATCAACCCGGGTGACTGCATGATCACCAGCGCGCCAACATACTTGGGCGCCCTGCAGGCCTGGGAATCGTATGAGGCGAGATTTTGTACACTATCGATTGATGGGGATGGATTGATCATCGATGATCTACCGGCGATTCTCGAATCCGATCACGACCATAAATTGATCTACGTGCTGCCGAATTTCCACAATCCCGCAGGAACGACGATGCCTTTGGAGCGGCGAGAGCGCCTGGTGGAGATCGCTCGCGAATATGACCTCGTGATTATCGAGGACGACCCGTACGGTGAATTGCGCTATGAGGGGGAGTACATTACCCCGATATTTCGACTTGCACCCGAACGGACGATTTATCTGAGTACCTTCTCCAAGACGCTCACCCCGGGCATCCGCCTCGCCTATGTCGTAGCACCGAAACCGATCATCACTCGCTTTGTGCAAGCCAAGCAAGGAGCCGACCTGCATACAGGAACCTTTATTCAGATGGTCGTCAACGATATTTGCCAGCGAGGATTTCTGCGTCAGCATGTGAAGAGGCTTCGGGGAGTTTACAGCCAGAGACGAGACATGATGATGGATGCCATCGCCGAGCATTGGCCGCAGGAGTGCACGTACACCCGACCCAAAGGTGGGCTTTTCCTGTGGGCGCAGGCGCCTGAACAAATCAAGACGCGAGAGTTCATCGACAAAGCGTTGGAGATGAACGTGGCTTATGTGCCCGGTTTTGCCTTTTACCCCGGCGGAGAGGGTGGTGACCAGGCGATGCGCCTGAACTTCTCCTATGCCAACGAGGAGTTGATCAACGAAGGCATCTATCGCTTGGGTATGGCGATGAAGAAGGAATTATCCTGAAGCTTCATCGCTAATACTGTCTCATCCTAATTTCTGGCCCCCATGATTCACAGGTGGAGCCGACGTTTAATGTCCGTATGTTAAACCACCCGCAGGTTCAAACCTGCGGGTGGTTAGATTAATACCGAGCCCAGAGGTTCAGCTCAGGGCGGAACAAGCAAGCAAAAACCTGCTTTTTCACCTACTCAATTTGGAGAAGAGCCACTTCAAGGTGCACTGTTCGTTACAGAACGGGAATATGCTGAAGCCAGTCCTCACCCATCTTGGCATTCGCTACCTTAACTGCATCCTCGGATCCGAGCACAACAACACGGCCTGCGTGCGCCACGCTATCCAACACTTCACCGAAGGATGCGAAATCACCCGCGGTCGTTGCCAGCACTTCATTGCGGATCCGCTGCCGGTATTCATCGGTTACGCCGGAAAGGGTTCGTTTCAACGAAGTGAAGCCTTTAGCATCGGGCAGCATATACTGATCTCGCCTGCCGATTGCACCAATGATGCTCTTGGTTAACTCCTGGTCGCTCAGTTGAAGCTTTCGTAAAAAATCTCCTGATTCGTCGAAGATCGACAGCGTTTTGAGGAGATTTGGGTCGCGATATGAAAGGTAGGCAAAAACACCGGAGAGGTTGTCTAATAGGCTGAACGCGCCATAGGCACCGCCTTGCAGGCGGACCATATCCCACAGCCAGGTCGTCTTCAGGTAGCCGGCAACGACAGGGTACGATCCGTGCAGTTTGTGCCCGAGTTGATAAATATCGGTCGCCTTTCCAACGTAATTAACTTTTACCGGGATGGTCAGCCCTTCATTGCTTGTAGATAACTCCGGTGCCCATTTATGCAAGGAACTATCCCCAGAAGGTATCGCAGCCAGGAAAGTTTCTAGCGCTGGTTTAACCGTGCGCCACTGTTCCCCGTCCATCGTGACATTGCAAATCATTCCCTTCTTGTGGATGAGCGAGTGGTGGACGGTTTCCAGCGTTTGCAGGACATCGGACCAGTTGTTATCAATTTGCTCAGCGAGTTCACGAATATGGAATAGGTACTCCACGCCGTTCATTTGCTCCTCTGCCCAACCGGCACGATGCAAGCCTGACTGCAAACGACGGTAAACAACCTGATGACCGAGTTGGGCGAGCTCTGCTTCCAACTGAGCTTTCTCTTCAAGGACAATTTGCCGGAATCGTTCCTGGTTATCGAGGCGTACCCCGCCCAGAATATCCTGAAAAATTGAGAGCAGGTCGTCGGTTCGTTCCGCCGTGGCTTTTCCCCGCAAAAACAACCAGGCAGCAACCTCATCCTTGTTAGGCATCATCGAGGTAAAGGTCTCTGCCTCGATGCCCCCTGTCGTGCGGCCGATGTGTTGGGCGAGTTGGATGTAATCCTCTTTTTCTGTTCCCATCTCCGTAAAAGCCCGCCCGAGCAGTGGGATGTATGGGATGTGCTCAGGAGGGAGGGCGTGCAAATCAAAACCAAGGTCGAGATAGGCAATTCCATAGGTTGGTAAATCGTGATAGAGAACTCTAACTCCGGACAATTCCGATTCGGCCAGAGGAATCCGGCGTTCTTCTGGTTCCAGGTCACTGTGTTTGAGTGTCGGTAGCAGAGCGAGGGTTTCCGGATCGTTGGGCGTCTCCTGAAATTCTTTAAGTTTCTTTGTGCTTTCGATGATTTCCTGGAGTTCACTCTTCGAGAAAGAAGCGCGAGTTTTTTCGAGGCGATTCTTTTCCGCCTCATCTTGCCTTGATTGAAGCCCAGTGTCCGGAATCAGGTGGACGGTAGAGCGGTGGGGATTTTCGAGCATATGCTGGCGAATCATTGTTTCAAAGACTGGTTCACCCGCGGTCAAGCGGCGTTTTACCGCATCCAATGGAGGGGCGAAATCCAGAGATGCGAAAGGGTCGCCATTATGAAGCCATGTTGTAAGCGCACGCACCATCAGAACCAAACCGCGTGGATAGGAGCCGAAATTATTTTCCCGGAGCTGAAATTCGATGGTGTTCACAGTCGCATCGACCATCGCTTTATCAAAGCCATTTTCGACGATATCTGTGAGCGTGGTGAGGATGATTTCTTCGACCTTATCTACGTCCTCCGTCTGTACGCCGCGCATCCCAGCTGTGAAAAATAACTGCCGTAGGGTCGTAAACAAACCGTAGTCGTACCCGCTTCCGAGCACTTCCTCTCCCAGACCCGATTCGATGAGCGCTCGTCGCAGTGGTGAGGCAGGCGTTCCCATAAGAACATGTGCGAGAAGGGTGTACGCAATCGCCAGTTCGGCATCGTTATTCTCGGGGAGCATCCAGCTCATCGTGATCAGGCTTTTTGCGGACTCATCAGTCTCGCTCACGACGTAAGGGACGGTGCAGGACAAAGGTTTATTAAATGCCTTCTGCAGAGGTATGGCCGGATTCTCCGCTGCAGGACCATAATCCTTTAAATATTCATGCATCAAGCGCAGGCGCTCTTCGGGTGGATCATCTCCACAAAATACGATGCGGGCATTGCTGGGGTGATAGTTAGTGTCAAAGAAGGCCTTGAATTGAGCATAGGTCAGATCAGGGATAGCCTCTGGAACGCCACCGTATTCGTGTGCATAGGGAGTTTCTGGAAAGAGCGATTTTTTAATTTCTTTTAACAGCACATTGTCGGGGTCTGCCATGGCCCCCTTCATCTCATTGAAGACCACTCCTTTATATCGAAGGGGTTGCTCGAGATCTTCCAATTCATAGTGCCATCCCTCCTGCTCGAAAATCCGTTCGTAAAGCAATGGATGGAAGACTGCGTCGATATAGACATCAATCAGGTTGTAGAAATCCTGGAGATTCTGGCTCGCTACAGGATATGTAGTCTTATCTTCGAAGGTCATCGCGTTGACAAAGCTGGCCAGGGATCCCTTCAGAAGCTCGACGAAGGGTTCTTTCAATGGATATTTTTCTGAGCCGGCCAGGACTGCGTGTTCGAGGATGTGGGCGACTCCAGTGGCGTCAGGCGGGGGTGTGCGGAAAGTGATACCAAAGAACTTGTTCTCGTCGTCATTTTGAATGGATAGCAGTTCGGCGCCTGTCTTCTTATGCCGTAACAAATCCACCTTGCTTTTATATTCCGGGATTTCTCTCGTTGCGATGAGATCAAAACCGTATGCGCTCATATTTGGTTGACTCCTTTGTTAATAAGCAGGGAGGAGATCAAGCTTGGCATCTCGAGAGTGACTGGCTTTTGACTTTACTTCCCTGCGCTATTCAAGGTTGGATGCATTCTATCTTATATGATCAGGAAACCAACTGCCCATTGACCGAACGATATTTCGCCAAGTGTGATTCTTGATACCGGCGGAAAAAGTGCAGCTTAGCCAGCATGGACGGTACAATGGAAGACCTGCTCACATCTTCATTACGGAAGGGACATGGGCAGGGGGGATTCTAGTTAATGGAACCGAGATCGTTTCAACCCATGAAACGCGTTGTCGTCATCGGAACGAGCTGCTCGGGAAAGACAACTTTCGCGAGTCAGCTTGCCGGCAAGCTCGCCATAGCGCACACGGAGTTAGACGTGCTCCACTGGCTTCCCGATTGGCAGATGCGACCATTAGAGGAATTCCGTTCATTGGTGGCAGATGTCGCAGTACAGGATCGATGGGTTATCGATGGTAATTACGGCAAGGTGCGCGACATCGTCTGGCCTAGAGCGACGCACCTTGTCTGGCTGAATTATCCCTTCCGGACGATTTTCTCAAGAGCAATCAGCAGGACGTTGCGGAGGGTTGTTACCCGCGAGGAGCTGTTTGCGGGTAACCGCGAGAGCTTGAGCCGAGCGTTGTTCAACACAGAGTCGATTGTCTGGTGGGTGTTACGGACTTATAAGCGGCGCCGACGCGAGTACCCGCAGTTATTTCAAATGCCCCAAAACAAGCATCTTGAAATCATTGAGTTGAAGAACCAAATCGAAGCCGATCGGTTCATTGCCGGTATCCAGCCTGGCCATGGACTCAAATCGTTTTGATTATTTCACAGCGCGGCAGCCTTCTTCCTATGAGTATTCCCCTTTTGATGTTGAATAGCGTAGGATAGGAGAGAAAGAGGAGACACCTGAAAGGAACTGTGATGGGTGACAAAGATACTCCGCGATCGGGGACCCGAAAGCTATACAAGCTCTTTAACAAGCCGCCGCGAATTGCTTATGCGTTGGGACTCGGACCAATAATAGGAAGGCTGGTTCTCCTGCTGACCACCAGGGGACGGAAAACCGGGCTTCTGCGAGTAACCCCGCTGCAATATGAACAGATCGAAGGAAAGTACTACGTCGGCTCAGCTTTCGGTACCCGAACGGATTGGTACCGGAACATCCTGGCTGATCCGAGTGTGCGAGTACGGGTTGGCCGGAAGGAATTCAAGGCGTTCGCAGAGACTAGCACAGATCCTGTCCGGATTGCGGAATTTCTGGAAGTTCGCCTTGCGCGCCACCCACGGATGATCGGGATGATGTTGCGAGCGGAAGGATTGCCGCCCTCACCGAGTCGACAGGATTTGGAAAGTCTCTCCGCGGATAAAGCTCTGGTGATTCTTCACCCCGGGGAAGATTCTTAAACCAAGTTTACGAATAAAATATTTCCAATTTACGATCCGTTTGCTGCTTCAACTCGCGCACGAATCACACGCAGCGCTCGCAGCGTGACCCACTTGCTCTGTTTACCTTTCTCTTCTACATCCACCCAGGTCTTGCCATTGTAGGTGTATTCGAGCGGCCATCGCCCCTGGCCATCCTGTTTATCCAGCAGGAGCTGGAAGGCGTTATCGAGGCGCGCATCTGCGGCGAAACCGAGCGCAGATAGGACTTCGAGGATCTCAAGCATGTCCGATATGTAGAAGAGCGGGTAGCCGAATTTCCACCAGCTGCGGTTCGGTTTCTCGCTCCACCCCATCGGGTAATCGGCATCGGCCGGGTCGCGGCTGAAGAAAAAGTCAGTGCCGACTTTGATGGCTTGATTTATTTCTGGGGTTCGATCACGTTCAGGGATGCGGGTCAGGGCGCGCATGACCTTTAGACCTCCCCAGGCACACGGGAGTCGATTGTTGGCAGAGCATTCGAAGATGGGGCCACTGACTCCGGATTTGAGGTAGAAAGGTGATGTATTCGGCTCGTCTGATTGTCGAGAACCTTGGCCATTTGTTGCCCGCACTAACCAGCCCAGCACTGTACGAAGGCGTGCATCGCTATATAGACCAAGATCGATTAAAGCGGCAATTAAATTTCCAGTGAGACAATAGATCGAGCCCGAGAGTGAGCCTGACATTGTGAAAGCCCCTTCTTTCGAAATTGCGTGCTCGAGATAATACTCACACCCTCTTCGGACCCTGGGGTCGTCGGGGGAAGCTCCAAGCTGCGCCAATGCGATGAGTGACCATACAGTGGAGCGGTATTTAGGGTTGTACCCTGGTCCTTCTTTAACCCAGAAACCCTCCGGATCTTGAGCGTCGAGGATGACAGGCACAGGTCCGCTCTTCATCACAGCCTGAGCCGCTTTCACCAATTCTGAGTCATCCCGCGGGAGTTCGTATAGGTCGCGCAACGTCATATAGCGCACCGCTGGATTCGCCCGATCTTCCTCGAGCAGCCAGCCAGTCGGATCGCTTCGAAGAATTTCTCCCCAATCAATTTCCTTCGGCATCGTTCTCCTCCCGGTGTATTAAACCATTTTCTAAACTAATTCAGACTAATTAGAAAGGCGCGGTCAGTCCTCAAAGGCTGGGGCTTCGAGTTGGAAGGTATGAATTTCTGAATAGTGGCGACCCATGGCGAGGGAGATCTGACCCGTGTGAAGTTGATAGATAACGGACCACTGAGTAGAAGATTGAGATACATCTCCGAGCAGCTCCATCGCTTCCCCAAGAGATAAATCGCCTTGTTTATCCTGCATACTTTCAGTGATTGCATCATAGCGATGACAAATCCCATCTGCTGAGCCGCTGGCATTACTGAGGAGGAAATTCGTCGCCTGGTGCCAGGGGTTTGTGTTGTAGAGCACGACCATCTCACCAGCAACGAACTCGACCAATGCGGCTTCACCGCTGGCGTCGGCGATGAGATAGTGGAGCTGGGGTCCACCATTCCAGATGACGTTCACGCCTCTCATGATCGTGAGCGCTTCTTCGACGCTCGCGGCGTGGTCCAGGATCATGCGCATGACACCCAAGGAACCTACGCTCTTGTTGTTCGGGTCGCTTGGCGTTGGTGATTCGGGGACGGCAGCCATGCCGATCGCCAGTCCTTTCTCGTTCAACCCATCGAAGGGCATTGACGGCGTGTTTAGCAAAGGACTCCGGTCGTTGAGATCGAGATCCATCAGTTGAGTAACAGCAGGGGCATCAAAGAAGTATGCCAGATCCACCATAGATACCGAGGCGTATCCATCAGGTGGGTCGGTGAAGAGCAAGAGAGCGGGGCTGAATTCCCAATCGAAGTTGCGTCCGTATACCCCGCCTTGAGGGTTGGCGAGAGCTGTGAACAGGGAGCAAGCCCACTGCGGAGTCGCGTTTTCAAACTCGAAATTGGATCGCTGTAGTTCATTCGCTCCCGGTGCAGCAAGAGTCGTCGCACGATGGGGTCCTTGGTAGTGCATCACATATAGCGGGTGATCATCCACTTTCTGTAAACTGTTGAGGGAGTCTATTTCGGGTTGGGTTAGCCCAAGAGAATTTACATCGAGTGTTGGGGCTGCCGAGGGCAAGATTGTTGGAGTGATGGATAACTGTTCACTGCTGGAGATTTGGCAGCTGGCGAGAGCGAAACTTCCGAAAATGAGAATGAGGAGAAAAGGGAGTCGCCATTGGCGCTTCAAAGAATGGCTCATGAGGTTCAATTTCCTGATTGTCTGAAAGTTAGTTGTCATAGACGGCGTGCATGCGCAGCGATCATAAGCGGTTGAAGTCTAGGATTGAGAGCAATCACACCTTACACCTTATACGATTTCTAACTGCACAGTGTTCATTTGCCCCGGAAAGCGTGCAACCTATCCCCTTCTCCCTGCGTATATAGGATTAGCTAATATTTATCATTAATTGTTAGCTGCTCAGAATGACAAAATCACTAGATGTCCGAGTAGCCACAACAATAATTTAAAGGAGGAACGTCAAAATGTCACGGAAATGGTTGGTTTTGCTTGTACTGGGATTGGTCATAAGTGCGTGTACGATCCCACTGAGCTATGAGGAAGGCTCTGGGGTACTGATAACGGAGCAGCGAGATGTATCAGATTTCGATCGAGTTTCCTTCGAGGGGTTTGGGAAGCTGATCATTGCTCATGGCAGCGAAGAATCTCTTACGATCGAGGCAGAAGATAACATCCTACCAAGAATTGAAACACGGGTGCGTGGGGGCACCCTCGAGATCGGTTTCGATACCGATAGGTGGCAGGACATTGTCCGACCAACGAAATCAATCACGTACACCCTCACCGTCATAACGCTGGATGGGATTGCCTTATCGGGGGCAGGGAGCATCGAAGCAAGTGGTATAGATGCCGAGCGCTTTGATGTGGAGTTAAGCGGAGCGGGGTCGATCGAGCTCTCCGGTTTTGCGGCAGCCCAGGAGATAAACGTCAGCGGCGCGGGTTCATACGACAGCGCGGAGTTACAGAGCGAACATGTCGGTGTGAATATCAGCGGTGCTGGCAGCGCAACAGTGTGGGCGACAGAATCCCTGGATGTGAATATCAGCGGGGTGGGGAATGTAAGTTACTATGGCAATCCGCAGGTGCGGGAAAGTGTCAGCGGTTTGGGGAACCTCAAAGCGCTTGGATCGCCGTGATCTGAGGACATCTGAAACAGTCGTAACCCGTAATCACAAACATCTTTGGCATACTCCAGGGCTAATTCCCTGGAGTATGTTTCTTTCCGATCCGTCAAGGTTGCTCGGGTTAAAAAAAAGGAATTGATCATTTCCTTAGCGCTAGGTCCTAATTCCGCAAAGTACGCTGTTCAAGTGGATGTGCGCAATTCCCTATTGAAAGGTTTTTCCTAGAAGTCAGTCTCATGTCATGAACATTTATCTATTCCCAGCTATAGTAATCGTAACCCGCACAAGATCTCCAAATATAGAAAGGTGAGAACGATGTTTTGCTCTAGCTGTAATTGTGAGTTTGAGGGGTGGAGCGGTAGGTGCCCGAACTGTAAGGAGCCTCTCGTCGAAGCTGCCGTACAGTCTGCTGAGGGTGATGCTCACTCTATTTCCTATCAAGCCCTGGTGGACATGGTGAAGGCGAATGGTGGGCAGCTGCAAATCCCTCTCACGACCACAGCTGTTGGCATGGAAAAAAAGTCGTCGTTTCCATACTTTGGGTATGGCTCTGCATGGGCGAAGAGAATGCAAGGTTCCTCCATGGATGTGCCCGTCGATTTACAGGCAGTTGATGTGGGGAGGGATAGAAAAGCTGGTTTCCCGTGGCGGGGCTTTAGCTTTGCCTGGGTTAAAGAGATGGGGGGGACCATCGGAGGAAATGAAACAGCATTGACGGCCAGAAAAGTTCGCCGGGAAAGGAAGTGGAATTTCCCATATTTTGGTTACGGTTATGCATGGGCGGAAGAAATGCAGGGTACCTGCGGCGACATGATCGAGATCGATCTCGTGACCACTGAAACCAGTAAGAAGTATGCCTCGCGATTACCGTGGCATGGGTTTGGTTTCTCGTGGATCAAGGAAGGTATGCTTACTCTGAAGGTGTCGGCTGCATAATTCCCCCTAAGAAAATTAAATGGTGCATGATAAGAGTGTTCGCTGCTTCATGCTCAAAGCGGGGGGCACTCTTATCGTTGTGTGGTGACAAGCGAGGCGAATTCCTCCCCGGATAAGGGTCGCCGGCCATGGCCCGGATAGAGCCACTCGAGATCGAGCGCATTTAAACGTTCGAGGCTCTTGTCTATTTCTGACCAGTCTTGGGCGTACAGGCGCTGGGTATGGGGCTTCCCGAAAGTGGAGAACAAATCTCCAACGAAGGCCAATCTGCCATCCACAATAAGCGAAGTAGAGCCTGGTGTGTGTCCGGGGGTGTGGAGCACCTGCCCGGGCAATCCGAAATCCCCTAAATCTTGCCCATCTTGAAGCAAAGGATCGGCTTTAACCGGCTCAACCGGGAACAGCCTTCTCACGATGGGCATCAGCGCGGCTGTGAGCCGGCCTCGGCCGCGAACCTGACCGAGATGGGTTTCCCCCTTTGCCATAGCCACAGCATCTTCAGCGTGAATCGCCAACGGAGCGTTGGTGGCGCGCTGTATCGAAGCTGCCGATCCGTAATGGTCGAGGTGGGCATGTGTGATGTAAATGAGACGCAGGGGTTTGCCTCTGAAGGCGTTCAGCCGTGAGAGTATCTTTTGAGTATCACCGGGAGAGCCGGCATCAATGAGAACCAAAGCGGATGGTAATTCGACCACGAAGGCATTTGACATGCGGAGCTTGATAGGGTGAACTTGGAGTTTCATGTCCTATCCTGAAATCATGGGGGCAGGCGCATGGCCTTAATTTTCACGTAGGTTAGCGCACTTGATAGGTAATCTGGTAGGTGATACCGGTCGCCTTTGAGAGACGATCTCCATTGCGATGATTATGGTTAATGTTTAGACCAATGCAAGGTGGCAACGAACTAGACCTAAGTTGTTCTAAAAGAGTAAAGGGACAATAATCAAGAAAGGCTGGCTGATCTTGGCGTTTAGGAGGGTGACATGAAGAAACAAACACAGATACTCTTGGGCAGTGTGATCATTGGATTTGGATTTCTCATTTTGTTGAGCAATCTGCTCGATATTAATTTCGGCGCCATCTGCTGGCCCGGCTTCTTGATCTTGGTTGGGATTTTAATAATCGTAAGGCCGCGCATCGCCCCGGAGGGGACGGGTGTTCAAATGCTATTCTTCGGGGATCTGCGTCGTTCAGGTGAATGGGATGCTATGGATGAGGAGATCTGGAGTTTTGTGGGCGACGTCGATCTTGATTTCACCCAGGCCAATTTCGCAGAAGATGAGGTCACTTTTAAACTCTATCGGTTTGTGGGAGACATAGACATCATCCTTCCAAAGGATATTGGCATCTCCATCTCTTCATTGGGTTTTGTGACGGATGCTCGCTTGGAAGGAAAGAAGCGCGGCGGCTTAGTGACCCCGATCAGATATACAAGCGAGAATTTCGAAAGC
>JAIWHF010000072.1:0-11801 GCA_048629905.1 Methanosarcinales archaeon | reverse complement strand
ATCTGGTCGAACAGTGCCCAGTTATACAGCGCCAGGGGCGCAAGTTGGATGAAATCAACTTCAATACCCGCATGCTGATCGGGTTCCAGCGCGCGAAACACGGCCTCGCGGAGCCAGACCTCCAGATCGAGAAACTTGGAAGCCTTGATCGTGGGGAAGGGACTCCAATAGGAACGAAAACGCTCGATGAAACCGGCCTGGTCCAGGCCGGCGGTGATACTCTGGGTGCATTGCGGCGGTCCCTGGCCTCCCCCCTGGAACTCGCCCGCCAGGTGGACGATGAAATCGAGCGCCGCCTGCATACTCTCACCCACCGTGGAGAACTGGCTGCCGAGGATGGCCGCCGCCTGCGCGACAAGCTTTTGGCCCAGGGCTTCCAGCCGGCCGAGCCCCCCCCGCCGACAGAACAGGAGATCGAGCAGGCGCTTGAGAAACTCGATGCTTCGGTTGCTAATTTTGAGAAGCATCGGGAGCAACTCGCTGCGGACATCGCGGAGGAGAAATTCGTTAGTATTCTTCAGGATTACGAAGGAATCACCCGCCAGATATCCAGGGTGGGATCATTCGCATCTCTGAGTTTTTCAGAGGACACGCAGGATCAACAAGTTCAAGCCTTCATGGCGCAAATGCAGCAACTCGGCGCTCAGGTAGAAAATCGCATCATGTTCTTTAATCTGTGGTGGAAAAGTTTAGATGACAAAGCGGCCGCAAGGTTGCTGGAGGCTTCGGGCGATTACCAATATTGGCTGGAAGCCCTCCGTCTGCAGAAGCCCTACACGCTCTCCGAGCCCGAGGAGAAGATCATCAACCTCAAGGATGTCAACGGCACTCGCGCCTTGGTGACCCTGTACAGCACCATCACCAATCGCTATAGCTTTCAACTCGAGGTCGGTGGCGAGGAGAAGAAACTCTCCCGTGAGGAACTCACGGTGTACTACCGCGATCCAGATCCAACGATGCGCGAAGTAGCTTATAAGGAACTCTACCGCGTATATGACGAGGATGGACCCATCTTGGGGCAAATCTATCAATCCATTCTGCGTGATTGGCGTAGCGAAGTCATGGACCTGCGCGGGTATTCTGCGCCGATTGCATTTCGCAATCTGGCCAACGATATCCCCGATGATGTGGTGGAAACGCTATTAGATGTCTGTCGCAAGAACGCGCCGCTGTTTCATCGCTTCTTCCAATTGAAGGCTCGCTGGCTGGGGGTGGACCGCCTGCGTCGCTACGACATCTATGCCCCCGTAGCGCAATCAGAAAAAACGTACTCCTATAATGATGCAGTGGCAATGGTGCTGGAAAGCTTCCGGCAGTTTAACCCGAGTATGGCTGAATTGGTGCAGCGTGTCTTCGACCAGAACCACATCGACAGTGAGGTTCGCAAGGGCAAGCGCGCCGGGGCTTTCTGCTCAACGGTCACGCCTGAGTTAACACCCTGGGTGCTCCAGTCGTACAACGGGACGCCGCGCAGTGTGGCTACGATGGCTCACGAACTCGGCCATGCCGTTCACTCGATGCTGGCGGCGCACCACACCAAGCTGACGCAGCATTCTTCGCTGCCACTCGCGGAGACTGCATCCACCTTCGCCGAGATGCTTCTGGTTGATCATCTGTTGGAGATCGAGGATGACCCCGACGTGCGGCGCGACATTCTCTTCGGGCAGATGGATGATGCCTATGCCACGATCATGCGCCAAGCCTACTTTGCCATGTTCGAACGCCAGGCGCATGAACGGGTGCACGAGGGCGCCGCGGTGGACGATCTCTCGGGAATCTACCTTGATAATCTAAAAGACCAGTTTGGAGATTCGTTGGACCTGAGCGAGGACTTCAGATTTGAATGGCTGGCGATTCCGCATTTCTACCACACACCTTTCTATGTTTACGCGTATACCTTCGGCCAGCTCCTGGTGCTCTCCCTTTATAAACAGTACAAAGAAGAGGGCGAGAGCTTCATCCCCCGCTACATAGACATTTTAACGGCGGGAGGATCAGCCTCCCCCGATGATATCCTAAAAAACGCGGGGATCGACATGCGCGAGGAAGCATTCTGGCAGGGTGGTTTCGATGTGGTAAAAAAGTCCTTGGAGCAGTTAGAGGCGATCGAAATCCGAAAGTAAATCACAACCGGCAAGAATGGTTTTGGGGCGATCTATTGGTCGCCCCTTTTCGCATCTACCAGAAGATTGTGAAAGGTAAAAGCTCGATATTCTCGGTCATGCCCAATCACATCCATGGAATCGTCACCATCGTAGATATCGATACTTCACTTGTAGAGACGTTGCATGCAACGTCTCTACCATCGTCAACAATGTCTTCAATCTCCCCTCGGAATGGACGGCCACCGTAGAGACCAGGGCGTCTCTACAATTACGAATTGAAAAACCGACACATTGGGTGCGATTGTCAACAAATTAAAATCAATTTCAAAAAACGAACCTGCCGCACACGAACAACTACGTCCTCCCGGCAGCCTCGATTCTATGACCACATCATCAGGAATGAAGGCGGCGGAGAAATACTCTCTATTTAGGGGCAATGCGCTGCGGAGAACCCGCCTCGCCATGGTTGAGGCCAAGCATGACTGACTTCACGCTGCCGTCAAAGTTCGATCGCATGATTCACCAACCGGTCCGCCTGGCGATAGTCGCCGTCCTGGCCGGATGTGAGAGCGCTGACTTCACTTATCTGCTCAACGCAACCGAAATCAACAAAGGAACCCTATCGAAGAACCTTTCGGCGTTGGAAGAGGTGGAGTATGTTGAAATCACCAAGGGGTATAAAGGAAAAATCCCCAACACTTCCGTGAAGCTAACAGCGAAAGGCAGGCGGGCTTTCATAAAATATCGCCGCCAGCATCGCCGCTTCATCGACTCCGTTGATTAAAAGTAGCGATTTCGATTTGCTCAAAAGCCATCGTGGTTTGCCTGATTCAACGGATGTGGGTGTATGGGGGACTCGGGTTGTTCATCCCATAGTCTATTTGAGCCGGGGTTTTTATCGTGGGGGTCATCCATGAAGTATAAAGGGCGCCCGATTTAAGGACGCCCTTTTCTGGCGGAGAGGGTGGGATTCGAACCCACGGTGGCCCAAAGGACCACAACGGTTTTCGAGACCGCCCCGTTCAACCACTCCGGCACCTCTCCACGGGGTGTCGACATTATAGCTCGCCGGGCGTTAGATATCCACGCTTTCCCCCAACTCGGGGTAGTGAACATTCTGCAAGCCGGCCTGCTTCAGTTTTTCCATAAGCGTTAACGCGGGCCCTTCTTCCCCATGGACCAGGAATACACCTTTAAGCGTATCCTTCGAGGCAAGCGCATATTCGATCAAATGGGGCTGGTCGGCGTGGGCTGAGAGGCCATTGATAGAAGCAACCTCTGCCCTCACTTTGTGTTCTTCGCCGAAGATTTTAATGCGTTTCTTCCCCTCCGAAAGCCGTCGACCGAGCGTGTGTGGAGCCATCCAGGAGGTGATCAAGACCGTGTTGCGTTCATCCTCGATGTTGTTACGCAGGTGATGCAGGATGCGACCGGTCTCGGCCATGCCTGAAGCCGAGATGATGATCACCGGATCGTCGATGAAATTGATAGCCTTGCTCTCATCGACAGACCGCGTATAGGTCAATAGGTCGAAGCCGAGCGCCGAGCCATGAGGGTCGGTGAGCATGAAATTCCTTGCTTCTTCATCGAAACACTCGGGGTGATCCCGAAAAATATCCGTGACATTCACGGCCAGGGGGCTGTCGACAAAGACCTTAATGCGGGGGATCTCGTGGCGATCGATCATCTGGTGCAGGTAATAAACAAGCGTCTGTGTACGGCCGACAGCAAACGATGGAATGATGATTTTCCCGCCCCGCTCGATCGTGCGGCTCAGGACAGCTTGAAGTTCGTCGTATGCCTGCCCCGAGCTGTCATGTGACCGGTCGCCGTACGTCGATTCCATGATGAGGTAGTCGACATCTTTCGGCAGAACCGGATCGCGCACAATCGGCAAGTCAGCGCGACCGATATCGCCGGAGAACATCAGGCGCACTTTGCGCCCGTTCTCTTCGAGGTCCAGGATCACGCCTGCTGAGCCGAGGATGTGCCCGGCCTCAACCAACGTGGCGATCGCACCAGGAACAGCTTCAAATTGCGCATCGTAGTCGCGCTGGACGAATTGTTCAGCAGCGGTGGCGGCATCGGCTATTGTGTAAAGGGGTTCGATCGGCGCTTCGCCGCGCTTGGCGCGCCGTTTATTCACAAATTTGACATCCGACTCCTGTATATGCCCTGAATCACGCAGCATCACACCCGCGAGATGGGCTGTGGCGCTCGTGGCGTTGATGGAGCCAGGGTAGCCCTGCTTGACCAGATTGGGTAAGTTGCCCGAATGGTCGATATGTGCGTGGGAGAGAATGGCCGCGTCGAGAGCGGTTACATCGAAGGGGAAATTCAGGTTCCGTGAATAAGTGTCCTTGCGGCGACCTTGAAAGAGACCGCAATCCAGCAATAGCTGATGGTCGTTCAGGCTTAAAAGATGACGGGATCCCGTAACCGTTTGGGCTGCGCCGTGGAAAGTGATATTCATGATGGCCCTCTTGATTATAGTTAATGAACTATTCTAAGGATTTCCTCACCATACCTCTGGAAGCGTGATTCCAGTGGAGCCATGATCTTCCTCAGGGTCGCCAGGTCGCGTGGCGCTTGAGCAGCAATTTCGATGAGTATATCTCGAGGCAGGATGAGGTCTGACTCGAGATTTCTTTTTCTTGCTGCGTTTTTGCGCCATTCCCTTAAGTCTTCGTAGCGGGTACGGGTGGCTTCATCTAGCCCCCGGTTGCGCGGTTTCTGAGGTAAGGGCGCCTTCAAGCCGCGATCAACGGCAGCAAGGATTTCATCGCCGTAACGTCGAACTTTATTGTTCGTCAATCCGGGCACAGCATTAAGTTCCGCGGAGGTGAGGGGTCCTTTCCTGGCGATTTCCAGGAGACTTTTGTCACCTAGGATCTTAAAGGGTGGGCGATTCTGTCGTCGGGCGTAAGTGTCACGCATTGTGTAGAGCTCGCGCAGGATGGCTGCTTTGCGTGGGGAGAGTTCACGGGAGTGGGCAATCCGCCAGAAACCATCTGGTTTGAAGCCGTTCTCTCGGCGTGGTGGGTCGGTCATTAGTTCGCATAGCTCTTGAGCTTCTTCCAGACTGCCATTATTGCGCAATAGTTGATGGAGGTGGTCCCGCAATTTGGGCAGGAAGTGTGTGTCGAGGCGAGCGTAGTCGAGCATCTCTGACGACAAAGGTCGCTTGCCCCAATTGGCTCGTTGGAAACGTTTATCGACGTTGACGGATAAGACTTGCTCCAGAAGGTCTCTCAGGCCGGTGCGTTTCCATCCCAGCGTCCGGCTGGCGACACGGGTTTCGAAGAGGTTGATGATCTGAAAGTTGAAGTCACGCGCAAGGCACATGACATCGTACTCGGCTCCATGCAACACTTTTTCAATCTTTGGGTTTGAGAAAAGCGGCGACAGCGAGCTTAGATCGCGAACCGCGAGGGGATCGACGAGGTAATCAAATCCAGGAATCGAAAATTGGATCAGGCAAACTTGTTCCTGATAAGCGTAGAGGCTGTTGGATTCAGTGTCCACGGCGAGAAGGGGTTCGCGCGCGAGCCTGTCGGTCATCTCTTTCAGGCTCTCCCGGTTCTCGATGAGTACTGGAGCGGGGAGAAGGGGTGGATTCATGGGGCTATTATACCGGTCTCTGACGGATATCGACCGGAAATTGTTGAGTGGGCGGTTGTGAGACACAAATTGAGGAGAGGAACTTTCGCTTATTCAACATCAACGAAATTGGGGATTTTGGTTGTCGTGAGTCTGAAAGTGTATTATCGTATGCAGCGAGGAAAATATGAAGAGAATCTTGAATGTGCCAGTTATCCTGTTCCTTTTGTTGATACTCTCACCCTCTAGAGGAATTGCGCAGTCCGCGGCGCCTTTGGAGAGTTTGAAGATTTCGCTCTGGCCGGAGTACGATCGACCCGGCGTGCTCGTGTTGTATGAGGCGCGCGTATCACCAGAAGCTGATTCGCCGGCGACCATCCGGCTGCCCCTGCCGGATGGGGTTGATGCTCCTCACGCCGTCGCCGCGCATTACCCCGACGGTCAATTGGATGACAATGTGGAGTGGCAAGTGGTCCAAGAGGGAACGCAGTCGTTCCTGGATATCGAGACTCCTACGACCGGTGTATGGGTTGAGTTCTACGCCGATCTAGATGTACAAGGCGCGAACCGAAGCTTTGATTTCCTGATTCCGGGCGGGATTGAGATCGCAGACTTAACGGTGGAGGTCATGCACCCGGTCGGCGCGAGTGATGTGAGCATAAAGCCGGAGGGGAAGGCCGAAGAGGCCGACAATGGCCTCACATTTACAACTATCTCTCTTGGAGAGCGATCTGCGAGTGACGAGCAGGAAATCACATTAACCTATTTAAAACCATCATCGACCCTGCTTTCAGCGCCGTTGCAGCTTGGAAGCGCCTCTCCCTTGGATGGCCTTGAGGTAGCACTGTTGCCGGAATATGATCAGCCAGGTGTGTTGGTGATCCTGCGCGGTGTGTTGTCCCCTGCGGTGGAATTGCCTGCACATGTTGAGATCCCTGTGCCGGCGGCGTATGGCGAACCATCAGCAGTAGCGATTCAAGGGCCGGAGGGCCAATTATTCACGGCGGACTATCAGCGTCTGGTGCAAGGACAATGGGCGACGATCGTTATGGAGGCGGAAAGTTCTGGTATCTGGATCGAATTCTACGCCGATTTAACGCATGAGGGTGACAAACGCAGCTTCACGTTCTTCTGGCCGGGCGGGATGGACATTGCTGAATTTCAATACGAGATCCAACAGCCCTGGAGTGCGGACAACATTCGGGTGACCGCCCAGGGTGTAGCCGGGGTTCACACCGATGGCCTGGTTTATCACAGCGCGTCTTATGGCCCGCTGTCTGCTGCATCGCAAGCGCTTATCAGCCTCGCATACGAGAATCAGGACTCAGCGCTCACGATCAATGCCCAACCCACGATCGACCGGCCAGACGAGGTGCGTGGTGAGACGCCGGATCTCACACAGCTGTTGCCCTGGATCCTGGGCGGCGTCGGTCTCGTTTTGATCGCTGCTGGAGCGATCGTGTACGTGCGTTTTAAACGGCAGGATTCCGCAGCCTCTCAACCACGCAAACGCAAACGCCGGCGAAAGACGACAGGTGAATCCCGGGAAGAGGTTGATGCATCGCCAGTTTATTGCCATCTCTGTGGAGTACAGGCTGGAGCGTCGGATCACTATTGCCGCCGCTGTGGCGCACAACTTCGGCATTAATAAAAATTCCCATGGTTCATATCGACCAGGAATCTCGGTTTCTATAAGGACCATCCCCAAAAGGGATGGTTCCTTCTCAACTTTTCGCAATCGTCCCGCAATGTTAAACTGTGTACGGTCTAATCCGCGGAGGCACTTCGTCTCATGGATGTTTCCAGCATTGCGCTGATCTTCTTCTTTTACGGCTTAGCATTCTTCAGCATGGGGCTAGCCGTCACGCTGGAGGTCGGTCGTGGCTCTGATGAGCGGTTACGATACGCCCTACGCCCGCTTGCCCTTTTCGGATTCCTCCATGGAACGCACGAGTGGTTGGAGATGTTTCAGATATTGGGAATTCTCCCCGGGCAGGACACGGCTCTATTAGCCTGGCAGAGCATTCGCATTGCGCTGTTAGCATTTTCCTTTCTATCGCTAGCCGCTTTTGGTTCGGCCTTGCTCGCTCCAACCCGTCAGTTTCGACGGGTGGCCCTGATTGTTCCTCTCCTGCTTGCAGCCATCTGGGGTTTTGGGGTGCTCGCACTGCGCGGGAAATATCCGGTATCTTCAGAGCTCTGGATTGTGGCTGATGTGTGGTCGCGCTATGTATTGGCGATTCCATCGGCATTGTTAGCCTGTGCTGGCTTGATCCGTCAGCAACGGGAATTCCGAAGAGTCGGTTTAGAACGATTCGGTCGAGACACTCTTTGGGCGGCAGTTGCATTTGCGTGGTATGGGCTCGTCGGCCAGATTTTTGTAGCCCCCAGCCCCCTGCCGCCATCGAATGTTGTGAACTCGACGTTGTTTTTTGAGCTATTCGGCTTTCCCGTCCAACTGCTGCGAGCTACCGTAGCGATTATTGGCGCTTTCTTCGTTATCCGTTTCTTGCGCGCCTCAGAAGTCGAGACCCAGCGTCATATCGCGAAATTGCAGGAAGAACGTCTGCGAGAGGCAGAACGCAGGGAGGCATTGCGCGGTGAATTGCTAGGTCGTGTCGTCGCCGCGCAGGAAGCGGAGCGCCAACGGATCGGAAGGGAGCTGCACGATGAGACAGGCCAGGCGCTTACTGCCATAGGATTGGGATTGCGTGGTGTAAGCTCAACTTTGCGAGAGGATGTGGATAAGGCGGCGGGAAATATGCGACAGCTAGAGGGGTTGGTGGCTCATTCCCTCACAGAATTACAACGCTTGATCTCGGACTTGCGACCCTCACATCTGGATGACCTGGGTTTAGCCTCCGCTTTGCGTTGGTATGCGGGCGAGGTCGAAACACGGGTTCCGCTTAAGATAAAGGTTAACGTCGAGGGCGAAGATCGAGATTTACCCGCACCGGTCAAAACAGGCCTTTTCCGCATCGTTCAAGAAGCGCTGACAAATGTCGTAAAGCATGCAAATGCCGAAAAAGTCGAGGTCAGGCTTGTGTTCGAGATAGACAGTGTACAATTGGAAGTCAGCGACGATGGGAGCGGCTTTAACCCCGAAATCCTATCGATGGATTCTTCTAGACCTTCCTGGGGACTCGCGGGCATGGAGGAGAGAGCAGCCTTATTCAATGGGCGGTTCCAGTTGGAATCTGCAGAGGGTGAAGGGACGCGTGTCAGGGTGATCGTTCCCTATCAAGAATTATCTGAGGAGTATGATGACGATTCGTCTAATGCTGGTGGATGACCACGAAGTCGTGCGTTCGGGTTTGCGCATGTTGTTGGAAGGAGAGCCCGATGTCGAAATCGTTGGGGAGTTCGGGCTGGCCAAGGAGGCGCTGGCTTCCCTGGAAAGCCTCGAGCCAGATGTTGTCGTGATGGATATTGGACTACCGGATCTCTCCGGGATTGACGCAGCCAGGGAGGTGAAACGGTTGCGCGAGGAGACTGCAGTTGTGGCCTTGACCATCCATGAGGACGAGGAGTATTTTTTCAAGATGTTGGATGCTGGAGCGAGCGGTTATGTCCCGAAGCGGGCTGCGCCGGAGGAGCTGCTGACCGCGATTCGCGCAGCGGCGGTGGGCGAGGTCTATCTTTATCCTTCGATGGCCAAGCTCCTGGTCAAAGATTATCTTACCCAGGAGCCGCAGGCCGAGACGAGAGGGGGGATGGATGGGCTGACGGACCGGGAGCAGGAGGTCCTGGCGCATCTGGCAGACGGCGCAACGAATCTTGAGATAGGTGAGACGCTGGGTATTAGTCCCAAGACCGTCGCCAGGCACCGTGAAAACATCATGCGTAAGCTTGGCATGCATTCCCGCACCGAGCTTGTAAAGTACGCCATCCGCAAAGGCATCATCAAGGCCTGAAGATAAACCATCACTTGAGGAAAACACCGCTGGAAGAGCGGTGTTTTTTGTTCCCGTTTGGGTTACACACCCCACATTCTATCGATATTAGCACCAAAAATGGGATGTCTGCACCAGGTCCACAAAGATCCGCTGGGGCAGGAACCATAGGGAAAAAATCGGGTAAGTACCGGATTTACCTTTTCACGGGCAACCCTTAAATTAGGAGTGGAGATATCCTCCGAGGAGTGAAGCCCATGAACGGCGAACTGGTATTTCTCTCGCTTGTCCTGTTACGAATCGTGATGCCCATTTCAATCCTGTTGTCCATTGGCACATGGATCGAGCGCAGGAACGTAGCCAACGCTTAAGGACTAACCAATGGACGAGTTTTCTGTAATCTTAACCTTGATTGCCGGATTGCTGCTCCGATTCGGAATTCCTATCGGGATAACGGCGCTGCTGGTGTATGCATTACGTCGGCTGGACCAGAAGTGGCAGCGCGAGGTAGAGCTGGCGGCTCAATCAGAGTCTGTGCAGGTTAGCCTTTTCGACAAAATACGTTGCTGGGCAACGAACGAATGCTCCCATGAGATTCGCGAGACCTGTCCGGCATTTATAGAGAGTGGCCGCCCTTGTTGGCAAGTGCACCGCGATGTATCTGGTGAGATGCAGCCCAAATGCCTCGAGTGCCCGGTTTTTCAAGCGGCGCCCGTCCCGAGACCTGTCTGATGGGTGATCCAGGAGAAATGAATATGATGCGATGGTTGCGAAGATCGTTCTTAGGGGTGGTATTGGCCCTCCCATTTGCACTCGTGGGCTTCGCCCTTGTACAGACACCAGCTCAAGCGCAGAGTGGGAATGAGGAGGTTGACTGCATCGTCTGTCATCCTGCCTTCCAACAAGCCTGGGTAGATGGCGCCCACGGGCAAGCATCAACGGATCCGATATTTTTAGAGGCTTGGCGGGCAGGCGGAGAAGACAAAACGTGCATGAACTGCCATACCACAGGTTACGACCCCAAAACGGGTATGTGGGAGGAGGATGGAGTCGGATGCAAGTCGTGCCATGATCCAGAAGGCGTTGACCATCCCACGGAACCTATGCCCGCAGACCGATCGGCTGCTTTCTGCGGGAAGTGTCACACTGAAACCTACTTCGAGTGGCAGGTCTCAGGACATCGGAGCGAGGAACTTAATTGCATTGGCTGCCATGACCCACATGCCACAGGGTTGAAAGCCTTTAGCGCCTCCGTGCTGTGTTCGAAATGCCATCGCACAAGGGCTTCAAGTTTTGGACACTCAGAGCACGCGGCCGAAGGGTTGACCTGCGCAGATTGCCACCTGGGCCCGACTTTAACAGAAGCCGGCGAGGGCCACGCTGTTCGTGATCACAGTTTCGGAGTCAAACTGAGTACTTGCAACGAATGCCATGCCTATCAAATGCATGACCCGGTGGAGGTGCACCCTGAGCCTTTTACAGCGCCAGAACCAGAGCCGGTGGCTGCTGTGGAGACTGTTACTCTCAGGGCCGATCCAAGCCCGATCAGCCCGGTGGGTTTTGCCATGCTTTCGGGTATTGTCGGGATGGCGAGCGGGATGATCCTCGCCCCGTGGCTCGAGCGCTGGTATGAACGTATTAAAAAGGATGAGGAGTAGAGCCATGGCCGAAGAGAAATTAACTCGGCGGGGCATGATCAGAATGACTGCTGCTGGAGCGACTGCGTTTGCCGGGCTGCGTTGGGCACGAAAGGCGTCAGCTTCAGGTCCAGAGGGCGAGAGTCCACACAGCTGGGCAATGGTGGTCGATCAGGAGAAATGCACGGGATGTGGGTATTGTAGTTTGGCTTGTCAGGCCCACAACGATGTGTCTCCGGAGATCTCCTGGAACGTAATCATGATTGAAAACAACATCGAGGGGGGTGAGCCGGTTTATATCTCACGGCCCTGCATGCACTGCGAACAACCTCCCTGCGCGGAAGTATGCCCGGTGGGTGCGAGCTACAAGCGAGCAGACGGCATCGTGATGATGGATTACGACCGCTGCATCGGCTGCCGCTACTGTGAAATTGCCTGCCCGTATTTCGCAAGAGCCTTCAACTGGGAGGCTTTCACGGGACCCAACCCGGCGGTTCCGGAGTGGGGGTACCCTGAAGTCCCACGTAGACCACGCGGGGTGGTTGAAAAGTGCACCTTCTGCTTCC
>JAIWHF010000071.1:0-12144 GCA_048629905.1 Methanosarcinales archaeon | reverse complement strand
GATGGCTTGCGAAATATCGATGATATACGTGATGATATATTTGAAATACTTGAAAAATAGCATAATAAATGATATTATAATGTAGAGACGTAGCATGCTACGTCTCTACAATATTTTCGTTATGGCCTATGAACCTGTAAGGAACCGTAAGTGGCTGGCCAAAAAGGCCAGCCACTTTTTCATTCGTCTAGATAAACGGTATTCTCTGCTTTTTCCAGAAACCCTTTTTATGCTTTCCTAGGTCTTCGCTATTGCTTTCAGCTCAATCGTCATGCGCTCGAAGAAGCTTTCTTTTGGAAGAGCCCCCTCCCCATAGCTGATATCAACGATTCGAGCCTCGACGCGAAGGGAAGCAGTTTCCAACTCAACAACTTCTCCGCCCTCAGCCGCAACTGGATCACCTTTCGCAGCCAGCTGATTGCGCGTCTCTTCATCGTTGTAGGTGTAATTGCTCATTATGATTTTGGTTACAGTCTGAATGTCATTTTTATCAAAGAGCCAAACCTCAAATGCGGATACCTTCTTGGGATCCCCCGTTCCTATTGCTTCAGCAATACCTACGCCACACTCACCAAGGAAGTCTCCAGATGCTGGGCTTTCGACGCTGAACGAATCATCGTACAGATCATCGCCGATCGTGTAAGTAGTTCGGAATGTCGCTAACGGCTCGTCACTCGGGATTTCCATTTCAGCTTCAAAGCCGACATCATGCGCGGCATCCTCAATATCTGGTGTAAATTCAGTTTCAAAGTCATTTTCCCTGGATTCGACCCTGCGTTTCAGGACAAGCGCAACACCTAACAACGCGCCCAAACCCAGTGTTCCCAGACAAACCGGTAAAATGTACCGTGATGCAGTAGTCGGTTCCGTAGCTGCAGGAGTCGGTTCTGCTGAGACAGAAGTCGGTTCCGCTGATGCGGGCCCTTCCTCCGTTTCAGTGGTTACGACAATCAACACTCCTGATGGAGATTCCACGGCCACGAGCGCCTGGAACTTTTGGAGGTCGCTAGGGCTGACTTCGCCAGGGTTTTCGCCTACATAGCTTAATATTTCTTCTTTATTATCGCCGATCGAATCGTAACGCTGAATGGCTAATTCTGCATCTGAATTTACTGAATACGAATCAATTACCATTCGTAAGTAATCGACTTGTAGGTCTTCGCGCAGCTGTGAAATATCAGCGTCAACAAGCACCACAGGTTGAATCACCCAAGCATAAAGTAAACCCAGCGCAATTCCGGCAATTGCAGCAACGACTACGGCGAAGGATTTCCTTGTGACGATCTCTTTTGCGTTATCCATGGTCCCTCTTTTCCCTCTATAGCCCTCAATCAATTATTCTCAGGGCTGAAGATACTCCAATGTCTGGATTTTAGTCCGACACCTGGAACAAAGCAAAGGTAGTGATGCATGATCTATGCCGTATCCTCCTCGGCGTCAGGCAATTCGCTGCGATCGTGTTTCGTCTCGCATGATATGCACACTGCTTGATCACGATTCTCCACGACCAGTAGCCCATTGCAAGCTGGGCAGGGTACTTTCAAAGGTCGTTTCCAGGAGGTGAATTGACATTCTGGATAATTTGAGCAGCCGTAGAAGACGCGCCCTTTCTTGGTTCGTCTCTCGACCAGGTCACCGTCGTCATCCGGACAATCTACACCAATTTTCTCCAACCAGGGTTCAGTGTGCCGACAGGTGGGAAAATCCGAACAGCCTATAAATTTCCCGTAGCGCCCATGTCGGATTAGAAGAGATTTTCCACATTCAGGACAGGGACGATCGAGCAATTCTGGCTCGGTCTTTATCTCGGGCATGTTCTCGAAAGCGCTCGCAAGTTCTTCTGAGAATGGCTCATAGAATTCGCGGATCACGTCAACCCATTCCCGATTACCTGCTGCGATTTCGTCTAACGAACCTTCCATTTTGGCCGTGAACGTTATATCGAGCACATCCGAGAAATGCTCTACCAGTAGATCCGTGACAACTTCGCCTATCTCTGTGGGATATAGGCGGCGCTTCTCTCGAGTTACATATCCTCGCTGCCGCAGCGTCGAGATCGTTGGAGCATAAGTTGAAGGACGACCAATCCCGTGCTCTTCCATTGCTTTAATCAAACTAGCATCGGAATAGCGCGGAGGAGGTTGCGTGAAATGCTGATCTGGAAACACTTCGGTTAGATCAAGAGAATCCCCCTCGGCCAGTTCGGGAAGTTGTTCAAGTGTGGATGTAAGACCTTTTCCGCCGTTATCTCCATTCTTTGATTGCTTCTTCCTATCACCATACACTTCCAAGAACCCTGGAAAGCGCAAAGCTGATGCCGATACCCGGAAAAGATACTGGTGGTCCGTAGAAAGGCCTTCGATCTCTATCGCGAGCGTGTCGTACTCTGCAGGTCTCATCTGGGAGGCAACAAAGCGCCGCCAGATGAGGTTGTATAGTTTAAATTGGTCTGTTGAGAGATACGACTTGATCCGCTCAGGAGTCCGGGAAACAGACGTTGGGCGAATCGCCTCGTGCGCTTCTTGAGCGCCGCGCGATCGCGTCTTATAGATTACTGGATTCTCGGGTAGAAACTCTTTACCATAGCGATTCCCGATAAATTGCCTGACATCCCTGATCGCATCATTAGACACCTGTGTCGAATCTGTGCGCATGTACGTAATCAGACCGTATGCATCACCTTCGCCCACATCAAGACCCTCATATAATTGCTGCGCGATAGCCATCGTCTTGCGCGCAGTGTAATTGAACCGTCTAGAGGCAGCTTGCTGCATTGTACTGGTTGTGAAAGGTGCCACAGGTTTTCGGATGCGCTGGCCATGCTTGACACCGGCTACACGATAATCCGCCGCTTCAATATCCTTGACGAATTTTTTAACTTCCACATCGGTTGTTATTTCAGCTTTCGCTCCATCAAAGCGAGTAAGCCTCGCTTTGAAACCAGGAGGCTTCTGATGGTTCACGAAACCAGCATCGATCGTCCAGTATTCCTGTGGAATGAAATCGCTGATTTCCCGTTCTCTTTCGACAACCATCCTCAGGGCAACGGATTGAACCCTACCTGCCGAGAGACGCCCGCGAACCTTGGCCCAGAGCAATGGGCTGAGGTTGTAGCCCACAAGTCTGTCGAGAATGCGCCGTGCCTGCTGCGCATCCACAAGATCCATATCAATTATCCGTGGCTCTTGAAACGCCTCTTCAACAGCAGTTTTGGTAATCTCATGGAACACTACACGTTTGACGATTTCGGGTTCCATCTCAGCCGCTTCAATAAGATGCCATGCGATCGCCTCACCTTCACGATCCGGGTCTGTAGCAATGAAAACTTCAGATGCTTTTGCAGAATCCGTTTTTAATCCTTTTACGACAACTCGTTTCTCGTTGGGTACTCTGTACTTTGGCGTGAAGTCGTTCTCCACATCTACCGATATCTGTGAGCGCAATAGGTCACGCACATGACCCACAGACGCTTTCACAGAATATTCTTTTCCTAATATTCGTCCTACTGTCTTCGCTTTGGCGGGAGATTCAACGATGACAAGCTTACCTTTACGTTTGGGTGTCTTTTTCTTTGCTACTTTCCGCTGTACTTCAGGTTTCTCGAGCCCTTCATGCGCCGGTGTATTACCCATCCTATATAATCCTGTATCACAGACTGGACATTTTCCCCGCGTTGCTGGAGTCCCAGAAGACGTAAACGTCGGTTCTGGGCTGCCCATTTCTCTCTTCTCTTTGCACTTTACACAATACGCTTCCATATGAAACAATCTCCGCTAAGAATAATTCCCCAATTTCCGTTCGTTCACTAAATCAACTAGCCGCTTCACTTGATCAGCTTTTTCTCTCTGGCAGATAAGCAGTACATCCTCGGTATCAATAATGACAAGGCCATCGATTCCTAACGCGGCGATAAGACGATCCGAGTCTCTCTGCTCATCTTGCAAGACAATAACTCCGTGTGTGTCGAGTAAAAGTGTGGTATCGGCATCGCTAACATTCCCATCCTCATCTTTCTCGAGAACGTTGTACAAGCGATTCCAATCCCCAACATCAATCCAGCCCAGGTCATCGGCTGGGATGACGACAACATCTTCCGCCCCCTCCATCACGCCGTAGTCTATCGTGATACTTTTTAGCTCATTCCAAACTGCAGAAACCGTTTCACGCTCTTGATCCGTATCCAAAGCCTTCTCGATTTCTTGTAACCCTGAAAATAAATCCGGCATTTGACGCTGGATTTCTTCTAAAATGCGCTCAGTTCGCCAGACAAACATCCCTGAATTCCAGCTGTATTCACCACTTTGTTGATACTCCCTGGCAAGAGCTGCGTCCGGCTTTTCTTTGAAAGCTTGCACGGTATATGTTTGCAATCCCCTGTACTTTTCTGCTTCATCCCCTTTATGAATGTATCCGTAGGTTGGATCCGGAGCATTGGGCGTAATCCCTAGAGTAACTAGATGATTATCAAGTGCACCATCGTAGGCCGCTTGAAGAAGTTCCCGAAATGCTGGTTCGTTGGCCATATAGTGGTCCGCCGTCAGACAGGCCATGACGCTTCCAGGATCGCGATGATTAAGGTAAATTGCAGCGAGGCCGATTGCTGATGCGGTGCCCCGCGGAGATGGCTCAATTATGAAATTACTCTGCAGCAACGACTCCTCTTGTTTAGCTAATATCTGCGCGTGATCTTCAATCGTGAGCACGAGTATGTTTGCAGGATCGATAATCGGCAATATCCGCTCCACCGAAACCTGGAAGAGCGTCCTGTCTCCAAAAAACTTGAGCGCCTGCTTGGGACGTTTTTGTCTTGATAAAGGCCAGAGGCGAGTCCCCCCTCCTCCAGCCATTATCGCAGCATAGTAGTTTGAACCCATGGGTTTAATCCACCTTATATGTCGCTTTCGCCTCACGAATTCTTACGAAATTCATCCCGCCAACCTGCTTAACTCGCCCCTTTAATTCCAACATTGCGAGCGCTGCATTTACGGTTGACACTGGCAGCGAGCAGCGTGCCTGCAGTTCATCAACATGAATCGGCTGCTTGCTTATCGCCTGAAATACTTTTTTCTCGATCTCATCTTCCGGAAGTTGCTCGGCAACGTCATCCTGACTGCTCACAAGATCCAGATTTAATACCTCTAAGACCTCTTCGGGTTTTACTAAAGGGTGTGCTCCAGCTTGAATCAACCGATTCGTCCCTTTACTGCTCGGCTTATAAATATCGCCCGGCACAGCAAAAACATCTCGCCCCTGATCTGCTGAGAAGTCCGCTGTGATGAGCGCCCCACTCGTCTCACCAGCCTCGATGACAATCACGGCCAAAGAAAGCCCGCTGATAATGCGATTGCGTGGAGGAAAATTACGCCCCTCAGGCTTCGTCCCCAGAGGGTAATCGCTGATGACCGAGCCCTGCGCCTCGATCTTATCCGCTAGACCTCGATGTTCGGGCGGATAGATTTTATCCAACCCGGAACCCAACACGGCGATAGTTCGTCCACCGGCATCAATTGCTGCCTGATGGGCAATCCCATCGATCCCTCGAGCGAGCCCTGAGACGATCGTTACACCGCACCCTGCCAGGACATAAGCGATTTCACGCGCAACTGATTTTCCGTATTGCGTCGCTCGTCGTGTGCCTACGATTGCTGCAGCCAGGCGGTCGTTGTCTCCCAATGCACCTTTTAGGTAGAGAAGCGGTGGCGGCAAGCCTATCTCACGGAGCCTGGCGGGATAGTTCTGTTCCCTAATTGTAAGTAACGTAAAACCCTGCTCGTAGATCCGCTCCAGTTCCAGACCCAGATCCATCTCGTCGCGAGCCGATAGGATGGATTGAATAGTTATTTGCCCTAAACCAGCTTCGCGCAATTCTGACGCCGTCGCCTTCCAAGCAGATTCCAAATCTCCGAAGGCTTCCAAGAGCAGCTTGAAGCGTGCTGCGCCTACGCCGCTAATCCGATTGAATCCAACCCAGTAGCGAAGATCATCCCCCATAGCAACTCCTATTCCCACTTTCCTTTAGAAAGCCGGTTGAGAATACCATAGCGATTCCGCGGGTGTCAAGTTACCCCTTTGTAAACACTCAAGCCGATCTGCTCACAATCGCCTGCAAGCTGAAAGCATCACACGACCGGCGATCTGGATGGTAAAATTCAATATCTTCATCAATTTCATCGAGAGCGTATTTATGGAATCCTCCATCACCTAACGACTAATTACACGCAAATCTACATTTCGATCTCTTCCGGAATTTCCGAATCCTCTCTGGCAGACGGATAGCCGGCTCAACGTTTTCTAGCCATAAACCCCACATCACTGAGAAGCGTGAAATGGACAAGCAGCGCGATTTCCAACATATCGTAACGGACAACAGATTGGTGGGTTTGTTGCGCATGATGCGTGGTTATCGCTTTATCTACCTCGTTGCCCTCATAAGTCTTGCCGTAGCTTCGCTTGCCAGGACAGCGATTTATCTATGGCTCCAATACTTTATCGATGAAGTGCTCCCAAGCACTCCAACGTCAGCGCGCCTGTTCTGGGTGGGCATGGGTTTTATCTGTCTTGCCCTTTTTCAGGGCTTCTTTACCTTCGTCAGCGGAGCGCTTGCCGCCAGAACTGCGGAGGGGATTGTCCGGGAGCTAAGGAATTATCTATTTGACCACATTCAACGCCTGACTTTTACCTATCACGACCAGACGCCTACAGGTGAACTCATTCAGCGCAGCACCTCCGATGTCGATGCTTTGCGCAGGTTCTTCGCTGACCAAATCATCGGCCTGGGGCGTATTCTTCTACTTTTCAGCCTGAACTTTGCTGCGATCTACAGCATAAGCCCGGTGCTCGCGTGGCGATCGATCGTCGTTATACCGCTCATCATCATCCTTTCCTACTTCTTCTTCCGAAAGATCTCTAAACTCTACGAGTCATACCAGGAACAAGAAGCAGTTCTATCGACAACACTTCAGGAAAATCTGAGCGGCACACGAGTCGTGAAAGCCTTCGCCCGCCAGGCTTTCGAGCGAGAGAAGTTCGAGCGCGAGAATTGGGGAAAATTTGTTCTTGGACGCCGTCTGCTCACGATGCACGCCTTTTACTGGCCGTTGTCCGACATCCTCGCCAGTTTCCAAATGATCGCCGGACTTGCCATCGGGGCGCTAATGACCATCGACGGGACCTTATCCATTGGCTCTTATGTCGCCTACACAGGAATGCTAATCTGGATCATATGGCCGATGAGAAACCTGGGACGCCTCATCGTGCAGACCTCCATGGGTGTGGTCTCATACACCCGAGTTGTAGAAGTGATCCGTCAAGTCCGAGAGCCTATGGATGTCGGTATTGATCCGCAAGATCGCGACTCGGCCGGTCAAATTATCTTTAACAATATTGGTTTCGCTTATGAAGATGGCTCCCCGGTTCTTGAAAACATCTCCTTCGAATGCGAACCCGGCGATGTCATTGGCCTACTTGGACCTACGGGATCGGGCAAGACCACACTCGTCAATCTAATTCCACGTTTTTATGACTACACAGATGGCAGCTTGCAGCTCGACGGGGTCGAGCTCAATGAGTACTCACGGCGTTTTCTTAGGCAGCAAATCGGGATCGTTGAGCAAGAGCCTTTCCTGTTTTCAAGGACGATACGAGAAAATATAACGCTTGGCGTCAATCGCGATTTAGCCATGGATGAAATTGAAGCCGCTGCCCGTGCCGCCGCAATCCACGAAACGATTATGACGTTTTCAGAGGGGTATGAAACGCTCGTGGGAGAGAAAGGTGTAACGCTCTCTGGCGGCCAGAAACAACGTATCGCCATCGCCCGGACGCTGCTAAAGGATCCTTGTATTCTCATCCTTGACGATTCGACCTCTTCCGTAGATACCCTGACCGAAACGGAAATTCGTGAAGCTTTAAATCGATTGATGGAAAACAGGACGACATTCATCATTGCTCATCGCATTCAGAGCGTAATGAACGCCGATCAGATTCTCGTTTTGGATAAGGGGAAAATCGTACAGCATGGGGTCCATGAGGAACTCATCGCTGAGGATGGAATCTACCAAAAGGTCCACAAGATGCAGACACAGATCGAAGATGCACTTGAACAGGAGCTGACAGATGTCGGCAGTTGAATTCAGAGAAGAAGAATTCTCAACGGAATTCAACGGGCAGACCGTGTTGCGCATCCTGGGTCTCACGAAACCCCATTGGCCCTGGCTGATCGGATTCGTCGTTACGATCGGGGTCGTTTCGGCTCTTGATGCATACTTCACTTTCCTCGGAAAACAGATCATCGATGAGGGCATCATCCCGGGTGACCGTGTCGCACTATTTCAGATCATTCGGACCTATGCCTTGCTCACCATCGTGCAGGTTATTAACGTCTTTGGGTTCATTTATCTAGCCGGGGTACTTGGTGAGCGAGTCCAATACGACCTGCGTAAGAACACATTCAATCACCTTCAGAACCTCTCGCTCTCGTACTTCGATCGGACACCCGTAGGATGGATTATGTCACGGGTGACATCGGATTCTGAGCGGATCGCGCAGCTGGTCACCTGGGGATTGCTGGATGTAACCTGGGGATTGCTGAATATCGGTACAGCAGTCTACTTCATGTTAGTGATCAATTGGCAATTGGCTTTGATCGTCCTCATGATGATCCCCATCCTCATCATTATCGCAGCGCAATTCAAGAAAAAGATTCTTCTCCAATTTCGTCTTGTCCGAAAAATTAACTCCAAGCTAACCGGTGCCTACAATGAGCAAATTGCAGGCGTTCGGGTGATCAAAGCACTCAACCGTGAAGTGAAGAGTCTTGACGAGTTTAGTGAGCTCACAAGCGAGATGTACAACGCCAGTTATCGCGCCGCCTGGCTCTCGGCTTTGTTCCTTCCTACTGTTCAATTCGTAAGTGCGCTTGCCATCGGAGCGATCGCCTGGTACGGCGGCCTTCAAGTGCCGCTAGGCGGAATCACAATCGGTGGTATTCAGGCGTTTATCGCCTACATCACCTTCATGATGTGGCCGATCCAGGATTTGGCCCGGGTTTACGCAGAAATGCAGCACGCGATCGCTTCCGCCGAGCGCGTCTTTTCGCTCACCGATTCGACCCCAGAAGTGCAAGATAAACCGGACGCGTTCGATCCCGGCACTATCCAGGGGGATATCTCCTTCGAGGACGTTGATTTCTTCTATGAAAAAGATGCGCTCGTCCTTGAGAATTTCAACTTCAATGTTCGCAGAGGGGAGACCATCGCCCTTGTTGGCCCAACTGGCGGCGGTAAGAGCACAATCGTAAATCTCGTCAGCCGTTTCTACGAGCCTAGTAAAGGAAGAATCACCATCGGCGGCCAGGATTACACAGATTTCTCTCTACACGCCATTCACTCCCGCATCGGCATGGTTCTGCAAACCCCCCACCTCTTCTCTGGAACTGTTCGTGAAAACTTGCGCTACGGGCGCTTAGATGCCAGCGCTGAGGAGATACAGAATGCGGCAGAGATCGCTGGCGCACACGACTTTATTACCAAGTTGGAGAAAGGCTACGATACCGAAGTCGGCGAAGGCGGTATCTTACTGTCCGTTGGACAGAAGCAGCTCATCAGCCTGGCCAGGGCCTTGCTCGCCGATCCTGAGATCTTCATCATGGACGAAGCAACAAGCTCTGTCGACACGCTCACTGAAGCACTCATCCAGCAAGGCATGGCTGCGCTCACGGATGAGAGAACCAGCTTCATCATCGCTCACCGCCTCTCCACCATCAAACGCGCCGACCGCATCCTTGTGATCGAAAACGGCAAGATCCTTGAGATGGGCACGCACGCCGAATTGCTGGATGATAAAGGCCATTACTACAGGCTCTATACCGAGCAATTCCGCCGTCAGCTCGAAGAAGAACTGGACCCATTCCAACAAATTTAATAGCCTGCAGTGGATCCTCGCTTCGACATTGACTTGAATAACTCTGCGCTAACAATGTCATTTCGAGCGCAGCGAGAAATCCCTATGACCTCACTCCTGCTAGCTCCACCTTTGTGTAAGAAGGGATTGCTTTCCTTATGCTCACGCACGCTGCATTGTTTCGTCCCGAGGAATCGACCTCGCCTATGTCGTATCGAGAAGGCCGGGAGGCTGCACAGGTGATTAAGTCATCTGCGCTCACAATTACGAGGAGACCTATAAACAAAAGCCGCCTGGAACATTCCAGGCGGCTAGCGGGGATGACGGGATTCGAACCCGCGATCTCTGCCTTGACAGGGCAGCGTGTTAAGCCGCTACACTACACCCCCGTAGTAAAGAAAAGTATAACGCAAGCCGCGGACTTCGGTCAAGATATATTCATCCTTCCTAGAATCCATGTATGATTTGTGCCAGGTTCTTGGATGATCTATTCAATACTCGGTTGAAGGGCATTATCAGGTAGCGTATAATCCTTTTTTGAAGCGGAGGTTTAATGGCAGGCAAGAAGGCGACCAAGGGGAAAACAAGCAGCATGACCAGCGCTGAGATCCGGCAATCGTTCCTCGACTTCTTCGAGGCGCGTGGCCATACAATTGTGCCCTCGATGTCACTCGTCCCCGGCGGCGACCAAACACTCCTCTTCACTAATTCGGGAATGGTTCAGTTTAAAGATGTCTTTCTGGGAACTGGGAAACGCCCTTACACCCGCGTTGCCGACTCACAGAAATGCATGCGTGTTGCCGGAAAACATAATGACCTTGACGATGTTGGCCGGGACGACACCCACCATACATTCTTTGAGATGCTTGGAAATTGGTCTTTTGGTGATTATTACAAAAAGGAAGCGATCGAATGGGCTTGGGAACTCCTGACAGTTGAATGGGGTCTCCCAGGCGACAAGATCTGGGCGACTTGCTTCGAAGACGAACTGGGCGAAATTCCGCGCGATGATGAAGCCGCCGAATTTTGGCGCCAGCAGCCAGGTTTTAACCCAGAGCATTTACTCTTCTTCGGTCGTGAAGAGAATTTTTGGGAGATGGCAGATACAGGTCCAGTGGGACCGGATAGCGAGATCCATTTTGACCGCGGGCCAGAATACTGCGAGAAGGCAGACGAACCAGACCACGTCTGCCAGGTAAATGGCGACTGCCAACGCTTCATCGAACTCTGGAATCTTGTCTTTATCCAGTACAACCGATCAAGCCCGACCGATATAAAACCGCTCCCTGCAAAGCATGTGGATACTGGCTTAGGTTTTGACCGCGTCGTCTCCGTAATCCAGGATGTGGACTCCAACTACCGAACCGACTTATTCACACCACTGATGGATACTGTCCAAAAACTCGCTGGCCACACTGAAGCCGATCGCGAGACCCACTTCACACCCTACCGCGTCATCGCCGACCATTCGCGCGCGGCAACATTTCTCATCGCTGACGGAGTGGTTCCTGGGAACATCGGACGTAATTACGTCTGCCGGATGATCATCCGTCGAGCAAGCCGCTTCGGTTCGATGATCGGCTTGGACGAGCCCTTCCTGGCAAAGGTAGCCGAAACGGTCATCGAGCATTATGGTGACGCGTATCCAGAATTAGTCCGCAATCGCCAGGCGATACTTCAAACCGTGACCGATGAAGAGCGGCGCTTCCAGCACACGATAGATATCGGCATCAATTACCTTTCAGATATTGTGCAAGCAACACTTGCCTCAAAGAAAAAGGTCATCTCCGGCGATCAAGCTTTCGATCTATACGCGACGTATGGCCTCCCCTTCGAAATCACGCGTGACATCGCCCGCGAGAGCAATCTTGACGTGGAGGAAGAAGGTTTCAGGAAGGCGATGGAAACTCACCGCATCGCCTCAAGCGCAGGAGACACACTCGGCGAATTGGCTGATGATGACGTCGAATTCTATCAGCAGCTTCTCGCTGACCTTCAGAAAGATGGACAACTAAGTGAAAACGGGGTTGAGTACGACCCCTATTCCAGTTTTTCCGCCCAGGGCGATGTTCTTGCGATTATCAAAAGCGGCCAAACGGTTAGCTCAGCCTCTGCGGGCGAATCTATTGGTGTGATCTTGCCCAGTACCCCCTTCTACGTGGAAGCTGGAGGCCAGGTCTCGGACACAGGCGTTCTTCAGCCAATAAATGGCGATAACTGGGAGATGCGCATAACAGGCACGCG
>JAIWHF010000070.1:0-12215 GCA_048629905.1 Methanosarcinales archaeon | reverse complement strand
TATTCATAATGGACGCCTCCACGCGTCAATCTCGATATCGATACCCTCTGGGACTGATGCTCATCTCTGCCGGCAGCCTGGTTTATGAGATCAGCCTAACCCGCATTTTCGCCGTTCAGCAGTTCCACCACTTTGCTTTCCTGGTCGTCGGGATGGCGGTCATGGGAATCGCAGCGAGCGGATTCCTCATCGCCATACGGCCGTCGTCACCACCGGCATCCCTCCTGGCGCTGGGATATTCCGGGGCTGTGCTGCTCGCGTACCTGATTATCAATCTCCTGCCCTTCGACTCTTACAGCATCGCCTGGGATCGGCAACAGGTCTGGATCCTGCTCCTTTACTTCCTGGCATCTGGAGTACCCTTCATCTTCACCGGTTGGGTTGTTGGCGCGGCGCTTGCCAATGCCAGCGGTGAATCCCATCGCCTTTATGCCGCCAGCATGATCGGCTCCGGCGCCGGTTGTCTGCTGGCGCTGGTGGGTATGGAGCTGCTAGGCGGGGAAGGGGCAATCGGTCTGTCAATCGCGCTCGGCCTGCTCGCTGCGGCAACATTCAGCACGCGCCTTCCTACCCGGGCAGGCCTTCTGGCTCTCGGATCTCTAACCTTGCTTATTTTCATGCGCACACCACCTTGGCTCGAGCTGCGACTCTCGCCATACAAACCGCTGTCAACGATCAGGCTTGTGCCTGACGCGGAGCTCACATACTCGCGCTGGAGCGCATCTTCCCGCGTCGACGTGATCGAGAGTGGGAGCATTCATGTGTTTCCGGGGCTCAGCTTGAGCGCAGCGGGTGAACTTCCCGCTCAAGCCGGTTTATTTGTGGACGGTGAAGGACCACAGCCGATCACTAATCTTTCAGCAGATGACCCAGCATTACACAACCTGGCCTCCCACATGCCGAGCACCCTCGCCTACAATCTCCGGCCGCATGGGGCGGCTCTTGTTCTGAACCCCGGCGCCGGGCTCAGCCCTCTCCTGGCACTGGCCTCAGGGGTAGAGCATGTAACCATACCAACAGATGACCTTCTCGTAACCGATGTCCTCGAAAGGAAATATTTAGAATACAGCCATGGGCTTTACATCCATCCCCGCCTGACCGTCAGCCCACGCTCCAGCAGAGGTCTGTTGAGCCTTCCCGAAAAACAGTACACGGTCATCGAATTTGCATTAAGCGACAGTTTTCACCCGGTGACCTCGGGTGCCTTCAGTCTTTCTGAGAATTTTCTACTCACAAAGGAATCCGTCATCCAAGCCTGGAACCGCCTCTCGGATGATGGCTTGCTCGTAATCACGCGCTGGGTTGAGACCCCTCCTAGCGAATCCGCCCGGGCATGGTCCACGCTGATTGCCGCGCTTCGCGAGACGGGAGTATCTGCCCCCCAGTCGCATACCCTCGCCTACCGCGGGATGAGGACAGCGACGATGATCGCCAGTCGTAAGCCCTTTACAGACGATGAACTCGCCCTGGTGCGCAATTTTCTACAGGAGAACGGGTTTGACGCCCTCATCCTCCCAAATCTAGAAACCGATGAAGTTAATCGCCACAACGTCCTCCCAGAGCCTGTTTACCACCAGCTTTATACAAATCTACTGGAGAACCACGAAACAACAATCCGCGATTACCCGTTTAATCTGACCCCTCCGCGCGACACTCAGCCCTACTTCTTCCATTTCTTTCGTTGGCGTCAAACATCCGATGTTCTCGCCACCCTTGGAAAAATCTGGCAGCCGTTCGGTGGAAGTGGTTACTTCGTACTGCTTGGCTTGTTGGTGTTAATGATTCTCCTGGGCATCCCTCTGGTCATCGCTCCGCTCTACGTCCTCCGTCGACGATCTACCGCTGCTGTTCCCCGCGCCTCTATGCTCCTCTTTTTTGGCAGCTTGGGCGCCGGTTATCTAATGATCGAAATCCCCCTAATCCAGAGTCTGGGATTACCTCTTGATCAGCCCGCTCTCGCCCTGGCGACGGTTCTATTCATTCTGCTCCTCGCCTCAGGTTTGGGCAGCCTGATCTCCCCGCGATTATCGCTACGCCCCGCATTGCTTATTTTGATCTTGACTATCGCTATAGTAACGATCGCCTTGCCCACCTTCATTCAGTGGATCCTGCCCTTGCCGCTCTATGGGAGAATTGCGCTCTCCATATTGATTCTTCTCCCTTTGGGTTTACTCATGGGTGTCCCTTTTGTGTCGGGCCTGGCCCACCTTGAAAGACAATCATCCCCTCTGATTCCTTGGGCGTGGGCAATCAATGGTGCACTATCCGGGGTGAGCGGTGTATTGGCAGCGATAATCGCCCTTTCTTTGGGCTTTCAAGCCACGCTTTTTACCGGAGGCTTGATTTACGTGGTCGCCTGGTTCGCCGCGCGGCCGCTCACACGGCAATGAGACATGTGCTTGATGCTCGGGACAAGGGGCTCTTCACTCCCAATTGAGTGAAGAGCCATCCGCAGTAGGATCCCTTAATTAACGCGTGGGCCACACCGATCGCCACGTTCGCCAGGCACCTGGCGCGGGTTGTTTTTCTTGCCACCCCGCCGGAAGCCTGGATGGTTAATGAACGGAATGCCGGAGAGCTTATTCAGAAATGGCGACCAGCGATGGATTGCTCCATCATCGAGTTTGAGCTACATTGAAAGTCAGATTTCAGAAGGAGTGTGACATGGCTGAAGAGAAAGAAGGTGCACAGCCCTTAGCAGATGAGGAACGCAGGAGCGGGAATAATCGCCGTTCCGGTGAAGATCGACGGCAGGATGACGATCCCAATTATCGCAGTCCAGAACGCCGCAATGGCGAAGAGCGGCGCTCGGGGGAGGATCGGCGGAAAGCAAGTCGATAATTTAGACCATATGAGTTGGCGGACATGGTTCATGGATCATCGTATCCCGCTCGAGTGAAGGGCACAAAGCGCACGCCGCCAAGACTGGCGGATTGAAATTCATCCGCCGACACGCGCGTAACTCGCCACAATTCCTGAATGCCGCCAATAGGTCCTACCGGGATCACAAGAACCCCGCCAATCTTCAACTGTTGAAGCAACGGCTGGGGAATATGATCGGGAGCAGCCGTCACAATAATCGCATCGAAGGGCGCTTCCTCCGGCCAACCGAAATATCCGTCTGCATTGCGAACATGAACACTCTCGTAGCCGAGTTCTTCCAGGCGCTGCTCGGCTTCCTTTGCCAGCGGTTCGATGATCTCTATCGTGAAAACTTCGAGGTCCAGCTCTCCCAGGACCGCCGCTTGATAGCCGGAGCCGGTCCCGACCTCCAGCACTTTATCTCCTGCCTCGACATCCAATTCCTGCGTCATTAACGCCACGATGTAAGGCTGCGAGATCGTCTGTCCGTAGCCGATGGGAAGCGGGTTGTCCGCATACGCCAGTTGTTTATATTCCTCAGGGACAAACTGGTGCCGCGGGACTCGTCGCATCACCGCGATCACCTCAGGAGAGGCAATCCCGTAGGCGATGACCCCTTGCTCGACCATCTGCTCGCGCGCTGCGGCATACAAATCGGTCTCTTCGGTGGCGGTAGCTTTCTGGAGCTCTCCGGTTTCTTGGGGAACGTCACCGATATCTTCGACAGCATGCTGTCGGCCGCGCAGAAATATCACTCCACCAACGAGGGCGATGACCAAGATAAGCACAACAAGGACGGTAAGCCGTTTAGACATCTCGACCTCCGCCCTTGATTGTAGTATGAATTAATTTAATTTATCGCCAATTCAACGGACTCTGTATAAATATTAAAGCGCGGGGGATCATCAAAATGCTTCTTCACCGCGCATAATTCCGCTGAACGGACCAGTGCTTCTTTATACTTCTCTGGAAAATCCTCGGGAACCTGAATCTCAAGATCAAACTGCTCTATCAATCCCGTTGCCGGATTAGAATGTGTCTTTTGAATGATGCGAACGCCTTCTGTGGGCAACCCTCTCTGCTTCAAAAAACTCAGGACGTAGATCCCCGCGCAGGTCCCGAGGGATGCCAGGAAAGTCGCAAAGGGCGACGGCGCCGATCCTTCCCCGCCTCCCAGCGGGGATTGGTCCGTATTTATCGTAAACGATCCGAAGTGGGCATCTACACGCGCGCCTCCGGGAAAGGTGATTTCCATCTCCATAATGTTCTCCTTAAATTAATAATCACTTCTTCTTTGGATGCAGGAGAGCTCCCGAGGTTACACACTTCTACCATCTCTTTATGATGAGCTTGATTGGGTGAAGATAAAAAAACGGGGCAGAGTGATCTGCCCCGTCATTCCTTACAAGATTCCCTGTTTACTTAGAAACCCAACCAGATTAAAGGCGCATACAGGATCTGTGGAAAGAAATAATCCATGATCCATAAGAATCCACCGCAAAAGAGAACCAGGACGAAGCATCCCAGGCCCGCCAGAAGCCAGGGTTTCCCACCTTTCTTCCCCGGCGGCGAGGCTTCTTCCGCCGAGATCGGCGGCGATGCAGGTTGAGCTTGCGCGGCAGGTTGGGCAGCCGCCCCGGGAGCTTTCTTCGCGGGTTCTGCAGTTGCAGCTGGCTGAGCAACCGTCGCCGCTGCTTCCGGTGATGTTGCGTCGAAGGTTAAGGATACGGTTTCTCCTAGAGCAACCAAATCGCCCGGGTTCATCACCCGCGGCGCCACCAATCGTTCACCGTTGACAAAGGTGCCATTGGTTGAACCAAGGTCCTCTAGAACATACCCTCCAGGGGTGCGGGTGATTCTGGAATGCTGTCGCGAGACTTCCGCGTCCCCGACAACAACATCGTTTGTCACATCGCGCCCAATGAGCGAGACCTCCTTGGTCAACTCGAAGACTGTTCCAGGGTTCGGTCCAGTGCGAACGATCATGCGGAATTCTGCTGACATCGCGCCTCCTCATTACGTACGCGATAGTGTACAAGCTGGTTAATGTCGAGTCAACTACCTTTCTTATTCAAAGGGCGCACACGCAACCGTATTCCATCTACGCCGATGATATCAACCCTCTCCCCGTTTGTAACTTCATCATCCTCGTTCTCAAGGATTGCGCTCCAGAGTTCTCCGCCAACCTGAACCGTCCCCCCGGGCGAGAAATCCGAACGTGCTTCGGCTGTGCGCCCCACCAACGACATGGCACCAACTTCAACCGGTTTAATTTGAGCGCGAATCACAAAGCTCAAGATTGCCAAAAAGCCAATAGCGATCGCGATGCCAGTGCCAACTACAAGGGGGACAGAAACACGCCAAAAGGACGGCGTTGAAGGTGAATTAAACAGGACCAGAAAGCCGATGACAAACGATGCTAAACCCGCCACCGTTAACACCCCATGTGTGGGTGCTTTAATCTCTAATATAAAGAGCACAAAGGAGGTGAGGACGAAAATCAATCCAAACCAGTTCACAGGCAAGACCCCGAGACCATAGGTTCCCAGTGCCAGGCACACGACTCCGATAAAGCCGGCGATCCAACCGCCTGGCGAAGAGATCTCGATCAAGATAGCCTGAACCCCAACCGAAAGCAGCAAGAAGACAATGTTTGGATTAGTCAGGACTTGTAGAAATTGCTCAATGTAATTTTGGCGGATCTCCGTGACGATCGCATTTTCCGTATGCAATATACGCTCCCCGTGCGCATCAACCTTCTGGCCGTCAATTTGATCAAGGAGCATCTCAATATCGTCGGCGATGAAATCGATCAAACCAGCGTCAAGCGCTTCTTGAGCGGATACCGCCTTCGCAGAGTCAATCATCGCTTCAGCCAGGTTTGTGGCTTCTTCCCCCCGAGGTGCGACCAGGCCCCTTATCGTAGCTTTGAGAATCTCCTTCTCCTTGGCTTCAATCGTTTCGCCGAGGTCCTCACCCTGCATCCCAACCGGGCTCGCGGCCCCGATTGCGGTTTCAGGCGCCATCGCAGCGAGATGCCCGGCGAATGTGATAATTGCGCCTGCACTCCCGGCAATCGCTCCTTGCGGGGCGACGTAAACCACTACCGGGATATGGCTTCCGCGGATCGCTTGCACCATCCTGTTCATGAGATCAATGGACCCGCCAGGTGTGTCGATCTGGAAGATGAGCGCCTCGCCGCCTTCCCGCTCCGCCTGCTCAATCCCCCGTTCAAGGTACTCTACCATCGTGGGTGTTAAGGGTCCCGTTGCCTCCAATAAAAATACACGACCACCACCCTGCGCATTTACACTCATCGGCATGATAAGCGCCACAAAAAGCAGAGAGATAATCGTGATGACTATCCTTCGAGACACAGTGCACCTCGTAATTTCGATTATATCCTCAAAATAGCTCGATGTTCACAGCTTGTCATGGTTTATGTCTGCTTTATAATCTCTTTAGACATAAGACTGCTTTAAAAATACTAAACGCTCGGATTAAGGACTAATCATGAAACGCATAGAGTGTTCTGAATTCCGCGATGAAGAAGGCGTCATCAGTCTGGAAAGCCGTATTAGGGGAACTTTAAAGCACGGAACAAAGTGGTATGGCGAACTGGAAGCCCAGAATGAAGCCTATGAAAAGTTAGGTAATACACTTGGCCACGATCATCTAGCTATATTCAACTTACCGCTTCCCGGCTCGGCGACCACAATTCCGATGCTGCTCCTCAGCCCACAAGGTGTGCGTGTGATTATTCCGAGCCCACTCGTCGGCGTTTATCGAGCGAAGGGTGAGGCTTGGATGAAGTACGGCGGTGGACGATCACGCCGCTTCTCACCTGTCCGCCCGAATCTGCAATCTCGTGTTCTGGCGATGGCGCAGGAAGTTCACGACTACCTGCGGGAAAAGGGTTACGCTCTCCCAGAAGTCGAGGCGATCCTGCTCTTCACGAATCCCAAGACCCATGTCGACACCGCCGACCCGAAGGCGCGTATTGTCCAGGCTGATGCCATTGACCATTTCGCCGCAAATGTGAATCAATTTCAAGCCATTATGAACCAGGATGACATCCTTGAGTTAGCCGAAGTTCTGACCAAACCAACCAGACCTAAGCCAGAGCCCATTCCTGAGCCTGTCCCAGAGCCCGAGCCGGAACCCAGACCCGTCGACCCCATCCAACTGCCCGAGGATTCCCACGTCGAATTGGATGCGGCTTTCGATATGGATGGTTCTGCACTCACCCCGCGGAATGAGCGCTCCTTGAAGCGCAGCCGCTTCCCGTTCTCTCGGCGCCAGCGGATCCTCCTTGGTGTTTTAGTGTTCTTCGAAGTGATGATCCTGAGCATCCTCATCATTTTGGTGATTTCCTACACCTTTTACGGTTAGGTTCGCCCACGACACAGGAGCCTTATTTGCCGCCTCTCCTCTCGATCATCGTGCCCGCCCACAATGAGGAAAATCGACTGCCGCAGAGCTTAGAGGCGATCCTCGAATTCGTCCATACTCAGCCCTACGAGTCCGAAATCATCATTGTTGAAAATGGAAGCTCGGACCACACAGCGCAGATCAGCCAGGATTACGCAGCCCGCCATCCAGAGATTCAAGCACTTCAAGAACCTGTTGCCGGGAAAGGTTTGGCTGTCCGCAGAGGTATGCTTGCAGCAAAAGGTGATTTTCGTTTTATCTGCGATGCCGACCTCTCAATGCCAATCGATGAGGTGAACCTCTTTCTCCCTCCCCAGGCCCCTCCCTTTGATATTGCCATTGCCTCGCGTGAAATTCCCGGCGCAGTTCGTTACGACGAGCCCTATTACCGTCACCTGATCGGGCGGGCTTTTAATCTGCTCGTCCGGATTGTCACACTTCCCGGTCTGCAGGACACCCAGTGCGGCTTCAAATGTTTCCGGGCGGAGGCAGCCGAGGAGCTTTTTCCACTACAGACGATCGCCGGTTGGACATTCGATGTTGAGATCCTTTTCATCGCCAGGACGCGAGGTATGCAAGTCATCGAGATCCCGATTAACTGGTATTTCAACTCGGGGAGCAGGGTGCGCATCTTGCGCGACTCGGCCACGATGTTCACCGATCTCTTTCGTATTCGCCTCAACAATCTAAAAGGGGTTTATGCCAAGGAATGACCGCGGGCGTGCTCCCGATCTCGTTCTCGAGCTCGCACTTCACAATGACGGAGTAGCAATAATCGCTGGCATTGATGAAGCTGGGCGAGGCGCATGGGCAGGTCCCGTGGTTGCAGCGGCCGTCGTTCTCCCGCTGGAGAGATCCGACCTGAAAAGCGAACTTGCCGGCGTTCGTGACTCAAAACTACTAAGCGCAGATCAACGCAGCCATTGGGCTGGAAAAATACGGGAAATCGCAGCCACGATCGGTGTTGGCCAGGCGACAACCGAAGAGATTGACACGCTGGGTTTGATATCGGCCACGCGGACTGCGATGGCCCGGGCCGTTCATGAACTCGATCCCTCACCAGATCATCTCCTGATTGACCACATCCTGTTGCCAGAGTCCGAACTCCCTCAGACGGCGCTGCCCAGGGGAGATGCGATTGTGCTCTCGATTGCAGCCGCATCAATTATCGCAAAAGTGACCCGCGACACGATAATGATTGAGCTTGATGAACGCTATCCGGGTTATGGCTTCCCCCGACACAAGGGGTATGGCACGAGTGTTCATAGGGAGGCGCTGGCAGCACTTGGACCAGCGCCCGTCCACCGACGTTCCTTTGCACCGATAGCAACGCTCCTCTCCAAGACCGTGGCACCAACATAGGGATCTTTTAGTCTCAATCGTCTCCTGTCTGGCGAGACGGATACAACACAACTCACGACATTCGGCATTCTTGATGGTTACCCTTCTCATTGATTCAAGAAACCAGAAGGATTACACTACACCTAAATACGCTCGGAGCCTAAGTCTTGTCCCTTGATGCTTTCTTCTCTCCCCAATCTATAGCAGTCATTGGCGCGTCGACGAACACCTCGAAATTGGGATATGCCGTTCTCGACAATTTAGTAAACGGCGACTTCCTGCAGGATGGCCGCAAAGTCTACCCGATTAACCCCAAGGCTGACGAAATCCTTGGTCTTCCTGCATTTCCCGTTGTTTCAGATATCCCGGACCCAATCGATCTGGCCGTCATTGTGATCCCCTACCCCCTGGTGCCCGCGGCGATGCGCACTTGCGGCGAGAAAGGAATCCCGGCGGTAATCGTGATCAGCGCCGGTTTCCGTGAGGCGGGCATGGATGGACTCGAGCGGGAGCAAGAGCTTATTGAGATCACCAACGAATACAACATCCGCCTGATCGGTCCGAACTGCCTGGGTGTGATCAATACTGTAATCCCGATGAACGCCTCATTCTCCGCCGGCCTGCCGCCGCAGGGTCCAATGGACTTCATGTCCCAGTCTGGCGCGTTAGGAACTGCAATCCTCGATTGGGCGCAAGCCGGCAGGTTGGGCTTGAGTAAATTCGTCTCGTTGGGAAATAAAGCCGATGTTAGCGAGGTTGATCTGCTGCGCGCTTGGGTAAAAGATCCAACATCGAACGTCATCCTTTCCTACATGGAGGGGCTGCCCGATGGGCAGGAATTCATCCGCGTGGCGCGCGAGGTTTCGAAGATCAAACCGATCGTGGCGCTGAAATCCGGCGTTACGCAAGCCGGCTCCCGCGCCGTGAGTTCTCACACGGGCTCGCTGGCAGGGTCTGAACAAGCATACGAAGCCGCATTCCGACAGTCGGGCGTCCTTCGGGCTCATTCCCTGCAGGACTTATTCGACATGGCCCGGGCATTTGGCTATCTCAGCCCCCTTCAAGGCGATCATATTGCGATCGTGACTAACGCGGGCGGTCCTGGCATCCTGGCAACGGATGCGCTGGAACGAGCCGGATTAAAACTCGCAAGGTTTAAACCAGAGTGCATAAAGGCACTCGAACAATTTCTACCCGACGCGGCCAGCGCAGCCAACCCCATTGACGTTCTGGGAGATGCGCGTGCCGACCGCTATCGCTTTGCCCTTGAGCAGATCATTGAGAGCCCATCAGTCGACGGCATACTCGTCATCCTTACGCCGCAAGCCATGACCGAGATCGTAGAAACCGCCGAGGTGATCGCCGAAATCAGCGCGAAAGTCGACATCCCCATTTTGGCCTCCTTCATGGGCGAAGCTCGGGTCGAGGTCGGTATTGAATACATGGCAAAACACAACGTTCCCAACTTCGCTTTCCCAGAGCGCGCGGCGATGGTGCTCCAGGCGATGAGCCATTATCGGGAATACCGCGCAAGACCTTTGCCCAGTTTCGAGAGTTTCGATGTCGATCAGAAGGCTGTGCGCGAGACGATAGACCGTGTCCTCAATGAGGGCAGGCTTTCAATCGGGGATGCAGAAGCGAAGTCGATCCTCACTGCTTATGGGCTTCAAGCGCCCCCTTCAGAGATTGCAGAAACAGCTGAAAAGGCGGTCGAGATCGCGGCGGATATGGGCTATCCCGTTGTTTTAAAAATCGCCTCGCCTGATATCCTGCATAAAACCGACGTAGGCGGCGTAAAAGTCGGCCTTCAGAATGCAACGGATGTGCGCGACGCATTCGACTTGATCACATATCGGTCGCAGCGCTACCTCCCGGAAGCACGTTTATGGGGGTGTCAGGTTCAGAAGATGGTGCCCTCCGGATTAGAAATCCTCATCGGTATGAATCGCGATCCCCAATTCGGCCCTCTGGTTACATTCGGTCTTGGTGGTATCTATGTAGAGGCGCTTAAGGACGCCTCCTTCCGAATCGCACCCTTCTCTCGCGATGAAGCTGCGCAGATGCTCACCGAGATCCGCGCTAAAGCCCTGCTCGACGGCGTCCGCGGCGAGCCGCCCGTTGATAAGGAGACTTTAATAGAAGCATTGCTCCGAATCGGCCAACTCGTCCTGGACTTCCCGGAAATCGCCGAACTCGATATCAACCCCTTTATAGTGTATGAAGAAGGCCGCGGAGGGGTTGCGCTCGATATGCGCCTGATCCTTCTTAATACTGAAAGTAAATCTTCCCCCGAGAAAGTGGACACCCCAGGGAGTTTCAAATGAAATGTTTGTATATCACTTCCGTCGAGCCGCACTCCGGCAAAACTGCCGTCTGTCTCGCTCTTGGACAAATGATGCAATCTGATGGATACAAGGTGGGGTACATGAAACCTGTGAGCACTCAGCCTTGGCGTACTCCCGACGGCAAATTGGCAGACGAAGATGCCGTCTTCGTCCACAGCTCATTGGGTTTAGATGGCGATCCTTTAAAGGCTTCGACTATCATCATCACTGATGCGACGCTGCGAGAGCGCCTCAAGGATCTCAGCGAGCATAATCTCGTGAGCGATATCCACGAGGCTGTAAAAACTGCGGGGAAAGGGAAAGATGTCTTGCTTCTCGAGGGCGGCGCCAGTTTACGCGAGGGCTATGCCATGGGACTTTCAAACTTATGCGTCGCGGAAGAGCTCGGTGCGCCGGCGCTGGTAATCGCTCCCTTTAGGGGTGACATGCGCCTCATAGACGACGTCCTCGCCACCCGTTTTCGCCTGGGCGAGCAGCTTCTGGGCGTGCTGATAAACCAGGTTCCTGAGAGCAACCGCTCATTTGTCGATGAATATGCTCTCCCCTATTTCCAGACGAAGGGCATTTCCGTTATTGGAGTCCTGCCGGTCGTACCCCGACTCTCGGCACTCAGTGTTGGAGAACTCGTAAATTTACTCACCGCCGAAGTCTTGACGGAGGGGTTGGATCCGGACGCCTTAGCGGAGACGATCACGGTCGGCGCGATGACGGCCGACGCTGCGCTCTCCCGCTTCCGCCGCTACAAGAATAAGGCCGTCATCACCGGAGGAGACCGGACGGATATTCAACTCGCTGCGCTTGAAACATCAACCGTCGTCCTCATTCTTACCGGCAATCTACGGCCCAGCCCGCTGATCATCCAACAGGCAGAGAGTCTCGGCGTCCCCATCCTGTTGGTTAAAGAAAACACCATGGAGACGATCGAGATCATTGAGAGGTCCATAGGAAAGACTCGCCTGGGACAACCTGAGAAAATGGAGACTTTCCTAAACCTGATCGCAGAAAACGCCGATGTCGCCAGTATCTATAAAGAACTTGGGCTTAAATGAATCTCAGATCATGAGATCTACTCCGGCCTAAACCGGTTGCCGCACTGACGTAAAACTGAAAATTGTAGACACGACAAAGGGCTGCCCAGATCTCACTTTTGGGACAGCCCTCTTCGATACATTCCAGCCGATTTACTTTTAGATGGTTTTTTAATTCCTACACGATCGATGCAAGCTCAACCTCAAG
>JAIWHF010000069.1:0-12357 GCA_048629905.1 Methanosarcinales archaeon | reverse complement strand
AAAGCTGTCTAAACCGATCGTTTAGACAGCTTTTTAATTTAGATGTATATCCTCAAGAAACAAAACGCACCGTCTTAGCTCGCGGTTATTCTTGGGATTATCCTGTTATCCGACATAGCTCCTTATTTACTGTTTGTCACAAGGGTGACTTAACCTATACTGTGAAAGTGGTCAGACAGAAAATAGTACTTCGCTCTTGTGCTGTTAGCCGTTGTCTATCCCGTTATCTATTATTTAGTACTGAGATTACGAGTCATCTTCGTTTGGATTTGTGCTATAGTTTTTTATGTCCATCGATAATAAAGGAGAATTTCTAGATGAAGAAGATACTAATTCTAATCATCCTAATAATTGCTATCTCATCGTGTGGAACGGAACAACCACAGACCACGGATATACAAACCCCACCAACAATCGAATCATCTCAACCAACTTTTACACCTGCGCCTCCAATAGCAACGTCTGAACCGACAGTTAAACCAACGGAGATACCGACCCCATCGATTACACCCACTCTACCTCCGCTTGGTGAAGAGGGAAACCCAATTGTCTGGGCGATCGTTCCTGAGACAGACCTCAATGTATTCATTCCTGCTGTTGAACAAGCCGCCAATATTATGATGGAACGTACTGGTCTGGTAGTTGAAACTCAAGTGCTCGATAATTATTCGCAAGTTGTAGATATGCTATGCTCTGGTGAAGCCCAGATTGGTGCTCTTAATGCATGGAGTTATTTGCTGGCTCAAGAGCGAGGTTGTACTTCTATTGTGCTCACGGCGGAATTGTTTGGTGGATCTGCATACCAGGGTCAAATTCTTGTTCGTAGTGACAGCGGGATAACCAGCATTGCTGATCTGGCAGGGACCACTTATTGTAGACGGGCCGTGGATTCCAGGTCAACATGGATCGTACCTCGCCTCATGATGTTAGCTGCGGGTATTGATCCTGATAATGATCTTAAAGAAATTATCGATACCGGCGATATCCGCAATATTGTTGCTGGGATCTACACTGGCACATGTGATGCTGGCGCCACTTACATTGATGCCCGAATTGATCACAGGGAAGAATTTCCTAATATTTTCAATGTTGCACACGTTCTCGCCCAAACCATCCAAATCCCATATAACGGTGTCACTTTCTCTCCTAACGTGCCCACCGAAATCCAGGAGAAATTAGAAGGCGTATTTTATTATCTTGAAATATTCGATGGTGGTAAGGTTCTTAAAGACCTATACGGCTGGGACGGTATTTTTGAAAGAGGCGATTATCTTTATGATCCTCTGAGAGAAGTGATAATCGCGTCTGGTGTAGACATCCAATCTCTTAACCAAGATTAATCCAAATTCGGGCTTGGACGTGTAGAAAGAAGTGTTTCGGTAGATCTCTCTACGGAGGATGTCTAAGTATTTCTTGTTTCAGGAATTTCAGAGAAACTGTAAAACAATAAAGGTATTGAATGCGGATTCATGTCTCGAATTTAGTTTTTTATATCGCATAACAATTCGCTCGACCGCGCGAGCGGTGCGAATTGCTAACGAGGTATCTGGTTTAGGAAGCTCTAAATACCAACGAAGGTGCAAGCGGGACAGCTGAGTTCAAGACCGTTCCGCACTAATGGTCACGTTATCTGCGTTGATATTTGTGCCCAACCATCAGCGCCGGATCTCACCCTCGATCTCGAGATGGAGCGGGTTCTCGGGTGGATGGTCGCCGTAGTCCGTCTGGTCCTCAAGAATTAGCCGGATTTGCAGCGGTATTTCACCTGGGTGCCGAGCCAGATGCGCGATCACGACCTCATCGGCTTTGATGCCGAACGTTTTAAGCAAGCGGCGGATATCATCCCTGCCACTATCCTCCATATTCACAGCCTCCTTTCTTGGATAAATATAACTTGTCAGGCGATAGACCAAATCAAGAGCGCTGCGAGCGCCCCCACTACGGTTGCCGCGAAATTAACTTGATCGTTTCGCAACCAATTCAGGCCTCGTACTCGCTGAGTTTTTGCTCCACAAGCGTGCTCCGGGCTCTGCTCGGTTTCCTTTTTGCAGACCGGACAGAGAAAGATCGCCTGTATCGTCGCGCCAAGCAAGCTATCCACCGTCGATCCTAGGGTCCCGGCAAGGAGGGCAACCGGCAAGAAGCGCCAATCGCGCATCAGCGCCCACCCCAATAATCCGATCAGGCCAGAGCCGCTCAAGACCGCAAAATACCCCAAAGGGCTCACTGCGCCCGACGTGCCCCGCGCAACGCGCTTCCCTGTTGTGATCAAGCGTGGCTGCCGGCGAGAGAGTATTCCGATCTCTGTCGCCCAGGTATCCGCGGTCGCAACGGCAATCGCGCCTACAAATCCGGCGAGCCAGAGACTATCCTGTGTCAAGCCGTACGCTACGGCGAACAAGACGGCCGCGCCCCCATTAGCCAAAACCTGGCCGATATCTCGCTTTCCGCTCTTGGAAAACATCCCCGCAAAACGGCGCTTCCGGGATCTACCGAGGCCAGACAAAAGGCTTGAGGAAAGAAAGAAGGCAATCAAAAGAACTGCAAGGGGAATTCCGCCAAAACCAAAGATCAACCCGCCTACCAGAAATGCACCGATTGCACCATCGAGTGTGAGTGCCCCCGCCGCGTAGGCAGCCGCAGCGAAGGCAATTCCCAATATTCCCCCGAGTAGAAGCTGTAAACCCTCGATTCCGAGCAAATTGTTCCAACCTGTGGATAACTTGCGGATTCCTTGTGGATAACCACGGAAATCCTGTTGATTAAACCAGGTGATTAAATCACCGAGAGCAGCTGCAGCGCCGCCCCCCAGAGCAGTCCGCCGACCAGAATCGGCGTCACCCACAGCATATACGCCAGGGGGCGATTCTTCTTACTTATGTACAGCCAGAAACCGGCCACGAGATCGATCAGCCAACAAAGTCCCCCGATCATTGGCAGTAGGAGCAGGCGCCCTGGAGATGCAAAGGTGTCAATAAATCCCTCCGGGTCAAACCCAAAGGGTACTTCAGGCGGTAGACCAGCTACGCGAAGCCCGAGGTATCCAAGTAATAGTAATGGCAAAAGAACGCCCACCACGATTAGCAGGCGCGCTGCCCAATCCACATCAAACACCATCTGCACGAATTGCGGGCGTTTAGATATCTCCGGTATGGTCTCCAATGGACCCATCCTCAGCGCCGAATTGAAGGCGCTCAGGAATCCCTCGCGGTCCTGCGGTGAGATTGCATATGAATGCGCAGTTGTTTGTATCACGACCAGGCGGGCAGGCGAGGTTGAAGCGAAGAACTCCACTCGACCGACAGTCTCATCCTCGCATTCACCAAGTACGAGCCCGGGCCAGACCAGGACACCACGCGGTTGTAGTTCAACGCCGAGTGCTTCTGCTGTGTCCACACTCGTGATAGCCGTGATTGGAATCTGTTCAATGGCTGAACCCCACTTGAGAAAGAACCCGTCGCGATCGAGGTAGTATCGCGCCGCGATCAAGCCGTAAAGCCGATAACCTACGACCATAGACAGCGGCAAAGAGAGCAGAGGTAGAAGCACCCACAACACCATCCAAACCGAGATCGAATCCGTCGCCAGCATTATTAATCCAAATACACCTGCTCCCACGAGGAGCAGAAGGGCTGCGAAGCCAAAAATCATCCCGCGCGAGCGCGATGGGAGAAAGTTCATGCTCGTGGCCCCCCGCTGCTCAGACCAGAAAATGACCTCTGAACTTTCTTATGACACCTGGTGTTGTTTCTCATCAATGGTTTCTCGAAGCGCTGGACTTACTCCACTTGCTCGACGCGCTTTATTGCCGTGTTCGTTCCGGCCAACAGACTCATTATAGACCGTGCATGTCGGAGCGATCAAGCACACGGAGTTGGGATCTGTATCACAAGCACTTGTGGTTACACGCGATTGAACACAAAACGTCATGCTGTTCTCTGATGCTCGACGTAGTGCACTCGACAGTTGTAAGCGCTGATTCTGCTTGATAATTAACAATGTATCCTTCCGCCCCCCCCTTTTCCAAAATAAAATAGTCCGCCCAGGCGTAACGCTCGGGCGGACTTCATTTCACTCGCTAACGGGATATAGATTAAGCCTCTCGGAATTCACCTTCGACGACTTCTTCATCATCCGCCGCGCTGCCCTGGCTGTCAGCTTCTTCAGCTTGTGGTTCAGCCTCCTGAGCATACATCTGCTGGCTCAGGGCATGACTGGCCTGGTTTACTTCCTCGGTCAGTCGCTTGATTTCCGACAAATCTTCACCCTGAATTACTTCACGCAACTCAGCGATTTTCGCTTCAATCTGCTCCCTATCTTTCTCTGGCACTTTCTCGCCCAAATCTCGTAGGGCTTTTTCCGCCTGGTAAGCGAGAGAATCGCCTTCATTCCGGGCGTCCGCCAGCTCCCGCCGCTTGCGATCATCAGCCGCGTGGGATTTCGATTCCTGAACCATCCGCTCTACATCATCCTTGTCCAGATTCGTAGATGCTGTGATGGTTACTTTCTGTTCCTTTCCCGTCGCTTTGTCCTGAGCTTTCACATTGATGATCCCGTTTGCGTCGATGTCAAACGTCACTTCAACCTGAGGCAAGCCCCGCGGCGCGGGGGGAATGCCCTCAAGGCGAAACCGCCCGAGCGTCATGTTATCAGGTGCCATCGGTCGCTCACCCTGCAGAACATGGATGTCGACTGCGGTCTGATTGTCCTCCGCCGTGGAGAATATCTCGGCCTTCTTGATCGGGATTGTAGTGTTGCGGTCGATCAGAGTCGTCATCACACCACCAAGTGTTTCTACGCCCAGCGAGAGGGGTGTAACATCGAGCAACAGAACATCCTTGACCTCACCAGCGAGCACCCCGCCCTGAATAGAAGCGCCAATGGACACAACTTCATCGGGGTTGACGCCCTTGTGAGGCTCTTTTCCCGTCAATTCACGGACAAGGTCCTGCACCATGGGCATACGCGTTGCCCCACCGACAAGTACAACTTCATCGATGTTTTCTATCTTGACGTTAGCATCTTTGAGCACGGCCTTGAAAGGCCCCTTGATGCGATCGACGAGATCTTCGGTTAGCTGGTCAAACTTTGAGCGTGTCAGCTTCATTGTTAAGTGCTTGGGGCCGGATGCGTCTGCGGTGATGAAAGGCAGGTTGATATCCGTCTCTGTCACCGAGGAGAGCTCAACCTTAGCCTTCTCCGCCGCCTCACGTAACCGCTGCAGCGCTTGCCTATCCTCACGCAGATCGATCCCGTGTTCTTTTTTGTATTCTTCGGCGATGTGGATGACGATCCGTTGATCCCAGTCGTCGCCTCCCAGGTGCGTGTCGCCGTTCGTCGCTTTCACCTCGACAACGCCTTCGCCAACTTCTAGCAAGCTTACGTCGAAGGTGCCGCCGCCCAGGTCGAAAACCAGGATGGTCTCGTTTTCCTTCTTGTCGAGGCCGTAGGCTAAGGCCGCCGCTGTGGGCTCATTGATAATCCGCATCACTTCCAGCCCGGCGATCTTTCCCGCGTCCTTGGTAGCTTGTCGCTGGGAATCGTTGAAGTAAGCCGGAACTGTAATCACGGCTTTGGTCACCGATTCTCCCAGATATGCCTCGGCGTCTTTCTTTAACTTTGCCAGAACCATCGCCGAGATCTCTTGCGGAGTATATTCGCGGCCGGTTGCCGGTATCTTCACCTGCGCGCCACCCGCAGGCCCCTTTATTATCTCGAAGGAAACCATCTCGCGTTCGCCCTCGACCTCGTCAAAATGTCGTCCGATGAATCGCTTAATGGAGTAAACCGTGTTCTCGGAGTTCACAACAGCCTGTCGTTTGGCCGTCTGACCGACGAGGCGTTCGCCATTTTTCGTAAATGCAACCACAGAGGGGCATAAACGTCCGCCCTCCGCGGTGGTGATCACAGTCGGGTCGCCGCCTTCCATTACCGCGACGACGCTGTTCGTCGTTCCTAAGTCAATACCAATAATCTTCGCCATTGTTTGTCACCTCTTATGATAATCTGATAGCTTTATCATAGGCGAATTACGCTAGAGAACTATTAACGCCCCGTAGGAGATAGATATACGCCTACCTGTCGTTTATTCAATGGCTGGCATTAAACTAACGGTCCGCTGGGCGGTTTAACATCTGGGTTGAGATTTTCGCACCCGGTGACGTAAGATAATTTGCAATCACAGCGTCTGTTTGTATAGATCCTGTTGACGCCCAATCTGGGCGCCCCGGGAACTACGCGCTCTTATCCATCTTCACCGAGAAGATCGATAAAATCTAAAGACAACATGACGGAGATTCCATGAGCGAATTGAAACGATTCCGAGAAGAGAAAGATAAGTTTTTTCTGCATGACCATCAAAGCCCGCTAGATGACGAACAAAGGGGAGATTTCAGTGGGTTGAGATATTTCGCGGAGAATCCCGATTTGCGTATTGAGGTTGAAATCGAGCGTTTCCCAGAAGGGGACCAGATCCCGATACAGACGAATACGGGAGCTGTGCAAAATTATGACAGATTCGGCCGTTTCCACTTTAAGGTTGATGGGGAGGATGTTGAACTCACCGTGTTCCAGAACGAGCATGGTTTCTTCCTGCCCTTCGCGGACTCGCTCGCGGGTCAGGAAACCTACGGAGCAGGTCGATATCTCGAGCCGGAGTTACTCACCGGCGGACGGCTGATTGTCGACTTCAATCTGGCCTATAACCCCTATTGCGCATACAACGCCAATTGGTCCTGCCCCATCACACCAGCCGAGAACAGGCTGAAGGTGCCCATCAGGGCCGGGGAGAAGGTTTTCGAGCTGCATTAATCAGGCGCAACTAGCCATAAAACACGAATCGCAAACTGCTAGCTTCAAGCGACACCCAGGATCGGAAGGATCCGCCAAAGGTGTCGCTTATGCGTAATAGCTTACTGTCCTCGCTTTGACGCATAGATTTCAATATTCTTCTCACAAAACTCTCACCTACAGCTAACACCCCTCTCATATGGTGGAGATAACCTTAAAGACGAAAATGTAAATGAAAAACAGCGAATCAAGCAACCCAAAATCCTCAAAAAAACATTATCCGCAGATTTACGAAAAGGTCATCCCCATTGCCTTGGTGATTCTCGTCCTGGCGACTGTCTTTATGCTTCTAATAATTGCAGCCGTTGTACTCGGAATTTTCCCGGGGAGCGGTTAGCTATACAGCGAAAGGCATACTTGTGCTCTTGCGGACTCGCGCACAATATCGTTCATGAGGAGTTGAAATGACATTTACAAATACCATTATCCCGTTTATTTCAAGCATTGTGAGTTTCGTCTTCGCTGTAATCATCTTCAAACGCTACGCTGATCGCAGAGGAACGCATCTTCTGATTTGGGGAATAGGTATGGTCTTCTACGGGATCGGTGGATTCTGCGAGGCGTATTTCGGCGCCTTTGGTTGGAATCCCTTGATCTTCCGTATGTGGTATTTGTTCGGTGCAATTTTGGTCGCTGCATGGCTTGGCCAAGGAACAGTTTACCTGCTGGCAAAACGCAAATGGGCTAACGCTCTAGCCGCGCTGCTCATCCTGGGTTCTGTCTACGCTACATTTCGCGTGTTCACTGCCGAACTCGACCCCACGCTAATGACATCTAGCCTTCACACCGGCAGTGAGCTCAGCGGCCATGCCATTGTCACTCCGGGCATCCGGACTCTTACACCCATCTTCAATCTCTACGGTACTGTAACTCTTGTCGGCGGAGCAGTATATTCAGCCTACATCTTCTGGCGCAAACGGATCCTTCTAAATCGAACTCTTGGGAACCTTCTGATTGCAGTGGGAGCTCTCGCCCCCGCCTTTGGCGGCGCCTTTAGTCGTTTCGGTATACCCGGCGCCCTCTATTACGGAGAGTTTTTTGGCGCCATTTTGTTGTTCGCTGGATTCATCAGGGCGACGACACCCATGAAAAATACAGAGCCCCAACCCGCACCCACACCTGCCGGTGATTGAGGAAGGGGATCCTTATCGAGCCCGCACTTGATGACCCCTCTTTATGCGGGCAGAAGGGGTCTCTCGCGGGATATTAATTCGCTCTGGTGAGATGGAAGAAGGGGCCGACCTGTGTGTCGGCCCCTTCGGTAAAATTCAGATGATGTCCAAATGCATTTAGGCTCAGTAGCTTTTTGCTCTCACTATCGACTTCATCCTTTCTCGACTTGAGCCCGGCTGCGATAGTGATACACCAGCAGTAGAATCAAGAATTGAATCAACGCGGTGATAACGGTCGAGAACTGTTTAAAATAAAAAACCAACAGATTCACACCTACTAACGAAAGCATTAAGCCCGCGGCTGCAAGTGCGAGGCCTGTGCCCTCGTGCTTCATAAGAAGCAAAATGACGGCGATGATCAGCAGTGAGCCAACCAGACCCTCAAGGATCGTGAGTGTCGCAAACCATAGGAGCCCCGATTTGCTTGTAACCACTCCAAGCGAAAGAAGATCATCGATCCAAACTGCCAATATCTCTGGATTGTTGATACCCGAGAGAAGCCTGGCAAAATCCACAACCGTCACGATACCTAAGGCGAGCAGCGCACCAATAAGAATCGCCTTCAGTCTACCCAGCGTGATCCAGCGGCGTTCCCACTGTTGTGCGTAGTCAATAAACCTCTCGAACGCACCTTTCCTGTCTGGAACGACGTGAAGAGATTCTGAATCGATGAACTCCTGTAATCGCCGCGCCAGGTGCCGGTAATCGGCGTGCTCTGCTTGCTGGATGATCCTTTCCAAACGTTTTTCGAGATTCTTGCGCTCCTCTGATTCGAGATCGTGGTCGAGAACTTCCCCCATCTCGCCAAGCGCTCGATAAAGCTCTTCGCGGATACTGAGGGCCGGCGGACGCCTGACGTGCAGGTAGAGCCACACCACGAGTAAGAAGAAAGCATAAATAATCGGTGCCGCCGCGGGGTAGAAGTAGTCGTTGTTCTGGGTGATGAATTTGCCGACTTCATCGATGAACAACCCCACCCCGATACCCGCCAGTATCGCGCTGAGTGAGTATGCCCAGCGGTTGGTTAAAATCAAGGTCAACAATACTGCGGAAAACAGCGCCAATCCGCCCCACAGCACATGCGCAATGTGAATTTCCCCTCCGCCGAATTGAGGATAGCCTGTAAATTCGAGGAAGAGCCTAACAAGCGTCACGGTGAACGCAAAGCTTAACAGCGTATACCATAAGTATTTCTCTGCACCCCCGCGGCGAACAGGTAACCGCACGCGTCCACCCGAACGCTTCATGCCCATTTCATTACCTTCCCGCCCTCTGCTCCTGAAGACGAGGCGGAGATAAGCGAATCAAGGCAACGCTGGCAAGTAATGCCGCCCCAGCGCCGAAGAGAAAGGGTGCTCCGGGTCCAAAACCACTCCAGGCCCCAATCCCCTGCCACAGTACTCCGGCAATGATACTGGCCGGCAGGGCAACAAGACCGATTACAGCGTGGAGAATCCCGTACGCTGTCCCGCGCTGATGGGAGGGGACTAAATCGGCGACAAATGCTCTGGCTACCCCTTCCGTCAATCCGTAATACACGCCGTAGAGCGCCATAAGCGCCCAGGCATGCCATCCATCAGAAGCTCTTGCAAAACCTAGATACACCACGACATATAAAGCCCACCCGACTATGAGAATCCGCTTACGACCGACTTTATCCGACAACGCCCCGGCTGGTGCCGAAATGATTGTGTATATCAGGCTGAATACCATCATCATCGCCAGAATATTCACTACGGAAAGCCCTGTCGTTTTCGCCCGCAGAATGAGAAAGGCATCCGAGGAGTTCCCCAGCGTAAAAAGGGCCATGATAAGGATGTAATTCCGGAAAAGTCGATTGGTGGACATCAGCCCGCCCCGGGTTTTGTCATCCTTCTTCTCCTCTAAGGGCTCGGATCCCTGCTCGGAACCGATACCCATACCCGGCTTGATCTCCTGCGCGCCAACCGCCAGCGTGATGACAGCCAGCACCGCGGGGATAATGCTGATCAACACAACAGTTTGAAACGTCTCGCGGGACAACTCGGCAGCGCCGCTTTGCGAGACGAGAATAATGGCGATGGCCAGCCCTATCCCCACAACCGCCCCGGCAGTGTCACCCGCGCGGTGCAGGCCAAAGGCAAATCCTCGTCGGCTTTCTGGGATGCTGTCTGCTATCAGCGCATCCCGCGGAGCGGTACGCAATCCTTTCCCGATTCGATCTGCGAAGCGCACCCCAAGCACTGCTCCCCAGCTTGTCGCCATATAAAGGAAGGGCTTTGCAAGCGTCGATACTGCATAACCAAGCACCGCCAGCGGCTTGCGCACCCGCAATCGATCGGAGAGCCAGCCGGAGGTCATCTTCACTAAACTGGAGACAGCCTCAGCCACACCTTCAATTAGCCCGATGTAGGCTGTCCTTACGCCGAGGACGCTGAACAAAAATAGCGGTAAAAGGTTTATCAACATCTCGGAAGAGATGTCGGTTAAGAAACTGGTCAGCGTGACCACCCAGACGTTGCGGGGGAGCGGTCCTAGCTGGTCGTTTTCCACTTCAATATCTGTGCTTGGGTCATGCATGGTATCGTTCACGCTCTCTCCCCATCAACGTCTCTTATCATTCCTTTGCTTGTTGTCACCGCCAGCGAATTTCTCCACCCATTTCATCACTATGAATTTCAATCTCCTGATCTCCGAGCTGCAATAGAATGCGCCACCCTGGTATCAGCGCCTGCGTGCAAACCTCGTCAGGGTGCGGGTACTCCAGACACCCATTACTCCATTCAACGAAACTATACGAGAGCACTTTGATAAGGCTTGGATCTTCGCCCTTAGCCTCTGCAAATGCGTGGATTGCCGCTGGAACCGCTGGAGGATAAGGCTCATCATCAGCCAACCCGAGCTTCTGCAGCGGATCACCCAATAACCCGCTCAGAAGCAAGGTCGTCCCTCCATCTCGCCCGAAGTACACGACAACCAGGCGGTTATGCGACCATATTCGCGCCGATGATAGTCCGTCCGCCGTATTCTTCCTGACATCTTCGAGCAACGTTTGTAGGTGAATAACGCCTCGCTCGCGCTCGTCTGCGTTCTCAAATTCATAAAGCTCGGACTCTTCCCCATTCAGCATTATCGCCTGTGAGTCCACATCGAAGAGTGGCGCATCCAAAGCCACGATGACAACTTCGGCGCCGGCATCCTCTAGCGCATTCAAGAGGTCGTCAATGGATTCGTACGTTTGTTCCTGCGGAGTCCCGATTCGACCACATGCACAAACGGCAAGAACCAGGGACAATGCCAGAATACGCCTTCCAATCATCGAACACATCTCCAGGCTCACACTACCAAAACTAAATCTATTCATCCTTCTAAACAGGCATCCTCAGGTGCAGAATAGTGATCGCCATATTTAAATCCCTTGATCCTTAAGCGGGATCGACCTTCGGGTCAATTGACTCGCACCGGTTCTACGCCTATGCTGAGGCCCACGAAACGATGGGCGACTCGTCACTCCTAGAATTGAGCCGAGGGACTAAAGATGGCAAACGAAGTGTACATCATCGCCGCCGTACGCACACCCATTGGCGTTGGCAGACCTGACCGCGGGGATCTTTATCCAATCGCTCCTGTTGATCTTGCGGCCCGAGTCCTCAACGAGGCGCTGAGCCGCAGTGGCTTACGCCATGAACAAATTGAGGATGTCATTCTCGGTTGCGTTACGCCGATGGGCGATCAGGGAGCCAATATCGCCAGGCTAGCACTTCTGCAGGCGGGCTTTCCCGTTGAAGTGCCTGGGATCCAAATTAACCGGATGTGCGGTTCCGGCCAACAAGCAGTTCATTTCGCTGCCCAAGCGATTCTCGTCGGAGATATGGATCTGGTCATCGCCGGCGGTATCGAGATGATGTCTCATCAACCAATCGGCGCGGACTGGCCTGAGTCCTGGCCGGAGGATTTTCCTTACCCGTTAGTACACCAGGGCCTCAGCGCTGAGTTAATGGCCGAGAAATGGCGCCTGACGCGCGATGCCCTTGACGATTATGCTTTCCAGAGTCATGTGCGCGCCGGCGCTGCGATCCGTGAGGGTCGCCATGAAAGCCAAATTCTTCCCATTCAGGTTCCCGATGGTAATGGAAAGACGCGAATGATCACGGCTGACCAGGGTGTCCGGATGGAGCCGGAGAGGGAGAAAATGGCCTCTTTGCGTCCTGTCTTTAAAGAAGACGGCGTGGTTACAGCAGGAAACAGCAGTCAAATAAGCGACGGCGCTGCGGCGCTGCTCCTGGCTTCCGCCGACGCCGTCCGCGAAAACAACCTGAAGCCGTTGGCGCGCATTGTAGCGCGTGCTGTCATCGGT
>JAIWHF010000068.1:0-12367 GCA_048629905.1 Methanosarcinales archaeon | reverse complement strand
TTCGGGGCATTCCTATGCTCGTCCTTATCTTCTTCATCGCCCTGGTTGGCGTCCCCATTATCGTGGAGGGCATCAATTCCTTCGGCCTTTGGCTCGCATCGAAGGGTTTCATAGGAGCATCGGCTGCTTTCTCTCTATTCAGCAACCAATCCATCCCCATGAAAGCACGTGCCATCGTCGCTCTATCCGTCACGTACGGTGCATTCCTGGCCGAGATATTCCGCGCCGGAATCCAATCCATCGGCAGAGGTCAGACGGAGGCCGCGCGCTCGTTGGGCATGAGCTATGGTCAATCGATGCGTTATATAATTCTCCCCCAGGCAGTAAGAAATGTGTTGCCCGCCTTGGGAAATGACTTCATCGCCATGGTGAAGGATTCATCGCTGGTGTCATTGCTCGCTGTCCGCGATATCGCGCAAGTCGCTCGCCTTTATGCGGGCGGTACTTTCCGCTTTAGGGAGGCCTATGTAACCCTGGCCGTTATGTACTTGATCATGACGGTTGCTCTCTCGTTAGTAGTCCAGGCAATTGAAAGGCGGCTTCGCAAAAATGACTGACGCGCAACACATTATCGTGGTCAAGGATCTCCATAAGCATTTCGATCAGGTACACGCCCTGAACGGCGTCAGCTTGAAGGTCGAACCCGGCAAGGTCATTGTGATCATCGGTCCCAGCGGATCAGGGAAGTCGACCCTGCTTAGATGCGTAAATTATCTGGAAGTCCCAACTAAGGGAGAGGTCTGGATAGACGGCGAGCAACTTACAACGGATCAAAAACACCTTAACAAAGTACGGGCGGAAATCGGTTTGGTATTCCAGCTTTTCAATCTTTTTCCTCACCTCACCGCGATGGAAAACGTCACCCTCGCACAAAAGGTTGTGCGCAAACGATCCAAAGCGGAAGCTGCTGAGATTGCCATGAAGCAATTAGAAAGGGTGGGCATACCGGAAAAGGCAGACGTATACCCTTCTCAACTCTCAGGCGGTCAGCAGCAGCGTGTGGCAATTGCACGCGCTCTCTCTATGGACCCCAAGATCATGCTCTTCGACGAGCCCACAAGCGCTCTCGATCCAGAGATGATTAAAGAAGTGTTGGACGTCATGCTCGATCTCGCCAAGGAAGGCATGACCATGCTGGTCGTTTCGCATGAAATGGGCTTTACGCGCGCCGCTGCAGATGAAATAGTCTTCATGGATGAGGGGCTCATCGTCGAACACACAACCCCCCATGACCTTTTCGCCAATCCGAAGGAAGAGCGAACGAAGCTCTTTCTCTCTCAGATCCTGGAACATTAATCTAGAATGGTCAGGAGACCGTTCAAGGCTTCTTTGGTATTAAATCGAGAGCTGTTGGGCGCCTGCCAGACTTATCTTTATAGATATTTCGCATTTGTATACTATCGGGAGTGCACTGGCACAGGCACTGAAAACGGGGTCATTTATCCGATTAACGTAAGAAGGCCGCCCTCTGGCGACCTTTCGGTAGTGCGCTGGGCGGGACTTGAACCCGCACGCCTTGCGGCACATGATCCTCAACCATGCCTGTCTGCCAATTCCAGCACCAGCGCGATTTTAGTTGGAACCGCGGTATTATAGCCCACACACCATGAATGTCAAACTTTTTGTCTACGGTCAGAGGTATTGCGATCACAGATGCACAAAAAAGGTTCAAGTTCATAGCGATGGATCTGACCCTATTCCAGGGTAAGCAAGGAGGTTGTTGCAATGCGAATAGTCCTTGATGCGATGGGAAGCGACACACACCCTGGTCCGGAAGCGCATGCCGCGCTCGAAGCTTATAAACTCTGGGGTGACCCGATCTTACTCGTCGGTCCAGAAGACGAATTGGAGGCTCTCATCGCCGATATTGGCGGTGAGCCGAACGCTGTGGAGATCATCCACGCCCCTGAAGTTCTGAAGATGACGGACAAACCAGCCAAAACTGCCCGGGGAAAGGCTGAAACTTCGATGGCTGTCGGCATGGACCTCCTCAAAGATGGAAAAGCCGATGCGTTCGTCACCGCAGGCAACACAGGCGGCGCAATGGCAAATGCTCTATTCCGGCTTGGCCGGATCCGCGGAGTTAAACGCCCAGCACTCGCTACAGCATTTCCCGTTCAAGATGGTTCTGCTGTGATGCTTGACATCGGCGCGAACACAGATTGCCGCCCGGAGTATTTGTTTCAATTTGCCGTGATGGGAGCAGTGTACGTCTCTCAAGCGTTCGACAAAAAGAACCCGCGAATTGGTTTGTTATCAAACGGCGAGGAGCCAGGGAAAGGCAATATGCTTGTCAAGGACACTTACCCGCTCCTGGAGGCATCTGGCATGAATTTCATCGGTAATATCGAACCGAAAGAAATCTTCGCCGGCAAGGTAGATGTAGTAATCGCTGATGGTTTCGACGGGAATGTGTTTATTAAAGCCAGTGAGGCTGTAAGTAAATTCCTGATTGACATCATCCGTGATCAGATCCGTTCCAATGCCATTTCCTCAATCGGAGGTCTGCTCGCTAAACCCGCTTTTTCTCATGTGCGCAAGCTCCTTGATCCATCGGAATATGGTGCAGCTCCACTTCTGGGTGTAAATGGCCTCGTCTTTATCGGTCATGGACGGTCTAATTCTAAGGCGCTTGTCAATGCTATCCGCTTCGCCCGTCAAGCGGTCGAAGGTGACATGTTAGAAGCAACTCAGTCTGCGATCAAAGAACGATTAGCTGCGAAATAGGAGAGCATCTCTTGAAAAACGATCTAAAGGCCAACAACACCGTTGTGATCACCGGTATAGGATTGGTCACATGTCTGGGATCTGATAAAGAGACCTTCTGGAATTCCATCCTGCAAGGTAAATCTGGGATACGCAGAATCACACAATTCGATTCCAGTGACATGCCCTGCCAAATTGCGGGTGAGATCCCCGATTTTGATCCTTCTCAATTTATACCTATGAAAGAAGCTCGTCGGATGTCAAAATGTTCTCAGATTGGCTTGACCGCTGCAATCCAAGCCATGGATGACGCAGCCCTCCCCCAAGAGAGCCCACAACCCGAACGTGCGGGCGTTTACTTTGGAACGGCCATTGGAGGGTGGGATCGAGGCGTAAAAGGAATCTATGAGCTTCAAGAGAAGGGATTATCCCGGGTTAACCCATTCATGCTTCCCTCCACCCTGGCGAACATGCCCGCGTTCCATGTTGCCAAACATTTCGGGGCGCATGGACCGAACATCACAATCACAACCGCCTGTGCTACCGGAACACAAACTGTCGGTGAGGCGGCACAGGCGATCCGAAACGGATGGGCGGATGTCATCATCACCGGAGCCACAGATGCCCTAATAAGTGACTTCATGATCGGTGGTTTTTCCATCATGCGTGCCATTCCTACCAGTTTTAACGACTCGCCGGAACTCGCCTCGCGGCCTTTCGATGCCAAACGAGAGGGCTTTGTGTATTCAGAGGGGGCGGCATGTCTTATTCTCGAGTCGCTCGAGCACGCGAACAACCGCGGGGCAAATATCTACGCTGAGGTCGCTGGATATGCTTCATCAAGCGATGCCTTTCATATCGCCGCGCCTGATCCCGGCGGAGATGGTGCTGTGATAGCGATGAACCTTGCCCTGCAGAATGCCGCTGTCCATCCTGATGAAATTGATTACATCAATGCCCACGGAACCTCCACTCCGGCAAATGACGCCACAGAAACCACCGCAATTAAGAAGCTCTTTGGTGACCACGCATACCAGATCCCCATCTCCTCAACGAAATCAATGGTTGGACATGCGATGGGAGCCTCAGGCGCGATCGAAGCAATCGCGTGTGCATTGACCCTGGAAAACGGCGCAATCCACCCGACGATAAATTACGAAAACCCGGACCCCGAATTAGATCTCGATTACGTGCCGAACGAGGCCAGGCAGATTCAGGTGAATACAATTCTCTCCAACTCTTTCGGCCTTGGGGGGCAAAACGCCTGTCTCGTACTTAAACGCTGGGAGCATTAAATGCGGCTATATCGCAACGAACGTCTCATTAAGCGGAATAAGTTCCTGGGGAGATTGATGATGTTCGGCGGATTGGGGGCATCATTCGCCGCAGTGCTCATCGTCTTCCTCGCTCCAGAGCTTCTTTCTCTCGCCTTTGGTTTAATGCTGGCGGGTGGTCTCTTCTCACAACTCGGTACAGCTGTATACAATCGTTTCGGTCGCAGCCCGCGAATAGACGAGGTCCTTGACGATTCGCTTAAGGGGCTGGGCGACAACTACACCATGTTTCACTATTACCTGAGCACAAATCACGCTCTCTTCACACCTGCTGGCGTATTCGCGCTTATCCCCAGAGATGAAAAGGGCAAGGTTCGATACGAATCGGATCAGTGGATTCTCAAACTTGGTAAGCGCAGGTTCGGTCGGAGCCAAAAACCACTTAAAGATATTGAGCGAATCGCCGCACGGGAAACGAAGGCGTTGGAACGAGCGTTAACTAAAAAGCTCCCCAATTGTTCCGAAATACCCGTTAACCCTCTCCTGGTGTTTGTCGCCGATGAAGCAACCCTCGACCTGGATGGTTCACCTATCCCGGCTTCTCATCGCAAGAAACTCAAGTCAACCATCAGGCGGTTAGAACGTCGTAAGTCTTTTTCCGCCGAAGAAATTCATCAACTGGCAAGTGCATACAACCTCACCCCTGACGATTCGGATTAGCTTAGCTCTCATCCAAAGACATTGTAAAGGCAACCTACGATCGAAGCATCTCGTGCTTCGATCCGAAGGGTGCTTCCTGCCATGAACGAGATTCTTCGTCGCTTTGCTCCTCAGAATGACATTAAGTGGGTACCTGTCATTTCGAGCGAAGCGAGAAATCCCTGTGATGATGCCCATGAAAGCGCCATCCTTATGCATCGGATGCCCGCCCCTAAATGTCATGCTGAACGAAGTGAAGCATCTCGTTCTTCCAACATACGGGTACTGTTTGCTAAGGAAGAGATTCTTTAATAAATAGGTAAAGGGCTGCTCCAAAAGAGCAGCCCTTTGTTCCATCTATACTTTGATATTCTCGGCAGTCTAGCTGCTTAGAAAATCATCCAGTGCTTCTTTCGAGATGCGGTAAGCATTCCCGATCTTCTTAGCTGTAATATCTCCAGCCTCTACCGCGGCGAGCACGTCCTCCTCAGCCACCTTCAAATACGCGGCTGCTTCGGAAGGAGTCATCACCGACGGTGGTCCGGAAGCTCCGGCGGACACTTCAGCACCTGATCCACTGCTAGATTTCTTCAGGCTATCCGTAATCGCGCTGCCGATGCCCATCCCCGCACCGATTCCAGCCGTGAGACCTGCGCCACCAGACGGATTTTGCGCAGCATCGCGCATCGCATCTGCAGCTTGAAGCTGTGTGTAGGTTTCCATATCGAGCATACCCATTGCCCGCAATTCTTCGGCGGATCTTTCAGATGGCTTTAAGCTCTCAATATAGAAGGACAGCAAACCCAATCCGATAGCCTTAAAGTCGTCTAACGATTTAGCTTTTACGCCAATACCGAGTTCCTCGACCAGGCCGATGAGTTCAGGTACGCTCGTCTCTGCCGCTGTCTCACCAAGGAGATCTTGAAGCTTGGAGAGCAGCATTGCCCGCAACCGTGCCTCGATATCTTTAGTGGAGTAGATTCCTGTCACACCAACGATCTGAGCTACAAACTGCTGCGGATCTGCAACCTTGTAACTGTAAGTTCCAAAACCCTGCAGCAGAGCTACGCCGAGTCCCATGCCGGGATTGCGCACCAGAATTGGCTGGGGGGTTCCCCATTTCTCATCGGCGAATTCACGTGTAGATACAAAATACACCTCAGCCGTGAACGGCGAACGATCGTTGAAAGCCTTGCCGATCAGGTCGATCAACAAGGGAATGTTCGCAGTCGCTATCGTATGACGGCCGGGACCGAAAGAGTCGAGCGCCTTCCCGTCGCGGTAAAAAACCGCAATTTGAGATTCGCGTACTATGACCTGACTGCCAATGCGAAAATCCCCGGCAGTATCTTCCGGGAAGCGATGAACGATCTCACCCTCCATCTCGTTTGGGTATTCGATAACATCAAATATTCGAGCCATCATATTTACTCCTCATTTCCAATTGAGTCTACGGTAGTTAAGATTACTTCCTCTCTACGGTCAAAAGCGCTAATCATTTCTTCACTGAGAGTGACCAGGTGCCTAATGGCAGCGGGAAAGCCATCCGTTCCGAGTGATGCGCTGAGGTTGTCAATAGCATTGGAAATCTGGTCGACTCCCTCAAGCAGAGCAACATCATATTCATAGATTAGCTCTAGTTCTTTACTGTTTATCTGGACGGCATCAAAAAGCCCTGAATAACCATAGGATGCATTCCGAATCCGATTCACAAAAGCACGCAGCTTGATCGCCGCTTCTTCTAAGTCATCTACTTGATCGAGTTGTTTTTCTTTAATCAACCGTCGCTGAACCTCTGCAATTCGCTCCCATTGTTCTTCTAAACGCTGAGCCACGGTCAGTCGCAGCAATTTATCTGCTTCCCTGCGATTATCTCGATCGACATAGCCAACAAAACCGGCCAGGAAGTTCTTGACCTTACCAAAAAGGTCATCACCCGCAGTAATTTTATCAAGGGGATCGTTCATAATTTTCTCCTCACTCAACATGCGCTAAAGATACACCAATCTGGGTAGATTATATATTCAATGCCACACTTATCACAAACAACTGACTGACGAGACGCTGACAATGATGCCTCCGCTATGAAGTGAAACAAGTATAATTCACACATACGAACCTTGCATCAAATGGAAAGGAAGGGAATTCAATGGCTTTAATTGATGAATTGCTGCGAGTCGCAAAACCGCTTGGTGATTCTATTCGTATTGGCAAGGGCCCCGTTGTATCCGTACGGGATTCCAAAGTTGTTGCCGACAATATCGACAAAATTGTTCGAACGGCAGCGATCGGTAATCCGCGTGAGAAAGCGCTCGCTCAGTGGCTCATTCGGGCATGTGCCCTCGAGATGGGTGCAATCCCTGCATCTATTCATGACTTTTATCTGGCACGCGGCCAAGGCAAGACTCCTGATGATTTCACCGTCCCGGCGATCAACCTGCGCGCCCTGCCCTTCAATGCTGCAAGAACCGTCTTTAAATCCGCTGTAGCGACTGACTCATGCGCGCTGATCTTTGAACTCGCGCGCTCAGAGATGGGCTACACCGACCAGCAGCCGGCGGAGTATACAGCTAACATCCTCGCCGCGGCCATCGCCGAAGGTTATGAGGGTCCGGTTTTCATCCAGGGGGATCACTTTCAAGTGAGCGCTAGTAAGTATGCTAAAGATCCGGACTCAGAGATCGACGCAATTCTTGCGCTATCGCGGGATTCGGTCGCAGCTGGTTTCTTCAACATCGACATCGACACCTCGACTCTTGTAGACCTGAGTAAAGAAACGATTCCAGAGCAGCAAGAACTTAACTATTCACACTGTGCTGAGCTCGCAGCCGGTATCCGCAGCTTAGACCCAGAAGGCGTGACGATATCTCTGGGTGGTGAGATCGGCGAGGTCGGCGGGGTGAACAGCACAGAACCTGAATTGCGAGCTTTCATGGAGGGATTTAATAAAGAGCTGGAAGCAAGACGCCCAGCCGCTCCGGGACTCTCCAAGATCAGCATCCAGACCGGCACTTCTCATGGCGGCGTCGTCTTACCTGATGGGTCCATCGCAGAAGTTAGTTTGGATTTCGACACCTTGCAGCACCTATCGGCCGTCTCCAAGGAATATGGGATGGGCGGCGCCGTCCAGCACGGTGCTTCCACTTTACCAGAGGAAGCCTTCACCCGTTTCGCCGAGGCGAACGCGCTTGAAGTTCATCTGGCGACTGGCTTCCAAAATATGTTTTACGATGAACTCCCCTCTGATCTTCTCGAGGAGATCTTCGCCTACCTCCGCGAGAATCACAGTAACGAACGCAAGGAAGGTCAGACCGACGATCAGTTCTATTACAAGACGCGCAAGCGAGCCATAGGCCCTTTCAAGGAAGCATTCTGGGACCTACCCGAAAGCACAATCCGCACAATCGAGAAGAAATGGGAGGCGCAGTTCAAACTCCTCTTTGAACGTCTGAATACCGGTGGGACGCGCGAGATGGTCCAGAGATTTACCAAACTAGTTCCGATTCAACCTGAAATTGAGTCTTACCTCGCCGAAAGCGGTGGTGTAGGAGATGTTAGCGATCTGGATGACTAACGCGAAAAAGAATTCCTGATGTCGCTCGCGGGCCAGCAAGTTCAAGCGGGGAGATATTCAGTTGTGCCTCGCTGCTTATCCTTCCTTCTACACAAGGACAAAGTCCTTCTCATCCGGATTGCCGAAGACCGGGGTACTTGGTCTGGTCTTTTGAATGGAGTTGGGGGGCATATTGAGCAGGGCGAAGATCCACGGAGCGCGGCTCTACGCGAGATCAAAGAGGAGACGGGGTTGATCCTATCCCCTTCTTCTCTCTATCTTTCTGGTGTCGTCACTGTAGATGTTGGGACTTCCCCAGGTGTCGGCTTGTACATCTTTGTTGGCGAAACCGAAACTTCGGAAACCCACAGTTCCGACGAAGGAACGCCGGAATGGATCGACCTGAACAACTTTGAGAAACATACATTAGTGAAGGATTTGCCTGCGCTCCTGCCTCGAGCTATCAAGAGTTATCACAATAAACACCCCTTCTGCGCCGTGACCACATTCGATGAAGACGGGAGTCCAAGTATCCACTTCAACCCGTGACAGGAGAACTATTCGCTACAGAACGCAAAAGGGCGATCATAAAGACCGCCCGCAGTTCCATCAGGACCACCCTCGCAAAACTTCACATGCTGGGCCATTCATAAAAGACGAGTAAAGTTTTACCGTACTTCCGTTGATCAAATTCTACTAAATTGCTTAGAGTCATAACTTCGTATTCTTTCGGATCAATCTGGGCAATGACCCAAGCATCTGGATTCAACCATGCCACCTTGTCATCTATCGCTTGAACCCCTTTGAGCCACATCCCCTTGTATTGCGGTGGTGCAACATAGATATAATCAAACGGATCTATCTTAGGCTTGGACTTAAGATATTGGAAAGCGTCACGCTGCTCTACATCCGCATCTTCCTGCAGTTTCGTGTGCTCGAGGTTTTTACGGATTGTTTCAACCGCCCTTCTGTTCTCATCGATAAAAAACACCCGAGCTGCTCCTCTGCTCAGCGCTTCAATCCCAACACTTCCCGTACCAGCGAATAAATCTAAGAACCTCGCCTGGCGAATATCAGCGCCAATGATATTGAAGAGAGACTCTTTTACACGATCCCCGATAGGTCGAACATCTTGACCTGGGACCATCTGCAGCTTTCGCCCTTTCGCTTTACCAGCAATCACCCTGATTCCCGCCATTATCGTCTCAACTTGAGCATTATTCTTTCATTTGGATGGCTATGCGCATTCCACTGCGTTGCGAGCGGCTTCCATATTCATTCGTGGTGCGTGTACGGGGACGACGCAGCCAGTGCCAAGAACGACTCCCCGGCCCTTAAGAGACTTAAGAGCTTGTTCAGCTTCCTCCTGGACCTGAGTCGGATCGCCACAAACCATCGTCATCCGTCGAATGCCACCGCAAACTGCGCCAGAAATGCGCGACGCACCCTCTTCCAAACTTGGCGGAACCTCGCGATCATGCCAATTTACGATCTGCACAGGGTACTTTTCCGCCAGATCGAACATGATCGCTTCGCCATGTAAATGGAGTAGATTCAACCAAAACAGTTCAGCTGCTTCGAAAATCCGATGGTTATAAACATCAGCAAACTTTTGGTAATTCTCAGAATCGAATATCCGATAGGAGCCAAACTGTAGCGCATAAAAAATACCATCCACTCCGCGATCTTTCATAGCCTCAATAAAATTGACTGTAGATTGGGTGATGATCTCCAGCCCGGCGATCACCTCTCCCGGCTCTCGGTGAAGATGCTCAAACAATACCTCCCGACCAGCGAGGTTTTTCGCTTGTGAGAGAGGGCTAAAGACCGTTTGGATGATCGGTTGAGTTTCTCCGAGTCTCTCACGCAATAGCTCAAGACACTTCAACTGCTTGCCGAGACACCCTTGCTCCGCGTCAAGCACCTCGAGCTTCCGCCAATCCGAAGGCTCTTTGATCACGCGTCGTGTGTAATCCCTTGTCCCCTCAGGATTCCCGTTCCACTCATCCTCGACGCCCCAGTCCAGCAAGCAAAAAGAAGAAGCGGGAGTGACTTTAACAAAGTCATAGTCATACCGCGCCTGATAAAGGGCAGTAGACTCGGCTAATCCATTAGGTGTTTGATCGTCAACAGGAAAATGACGCCATAAAGCAAACGGAGGACGATCAGCTACGTCTTTTGCTATCGCCGCCTCCAGCCTCTCACGTTTTGAAACCATTCGATGTGTTTCCTCCACCCGTTTTTTACTGATATATTTTTATAACACCCGCGAATACTTGAAATAAAGATTCACGTGCTATTCTCAGTCCCTCTCTCAAGTCCCCCTATTAATTACCAGTCTCCATCTCTCACTGCAGCAAGCCTGGTATCTCTTCTGGCTGGTCCGCGGTCATTACACCGGCAGCCGCCAAAGCCTTAATTTTATCTTCCGCCGTTCCCTCTCCACCCTCTACAATTGCACCTGCATGGCCCATTCGCTTTCCAGGAGGAGCGGTCTTACCAGCGATAAAGGCAACAACCTGTTTCGTCATATGGTCGCGGATGTATTCAGCAGCAAGCTCCTCATCTTTCCCGCCGATCTCCCCAATCAAAACAACCTTCTCGGTGTGAGGATCCGCCTCAAATAACTCCAAAGTATCGACGAACGATGTGCCGTTGATTGGATCCCCGCCGATGCCAACACAAGTTGAGACACCCATCTCGTTCTGCTTTAGAGCATGAAGGACTTCATACGTGAGTGTTCCTGATTTGGAAACGACGCCAACATTCCCGGCGATGGCTATATTTCCAGGGATTATCCCGACTTTCGCTGTACCTGGCGAAAGCAGTCCCGGGCAATTCGGTCCGACCAAGCGGACGCCCATTTGATCGAGATATCGCCTTACTTTCATCATATCCTGGACCGGAATACCTTCTGTAATGCACACAATCAAAGGAATTCCCGCATCGGCCGCCTCCAGGATGGCATCCGCCGAAAAGCGTGAGGGGACAAAAATCACGCTGGTATTCGCTCCGGTAGCTTCAACCGCCGACTTCACCGTATCAAAAACTGGAACCTTCCCCCCCATCACCCATTCCCCTCCCTTTTGGGGCGTGACGCCAGCGACGACACTTGTGCCGTGCTCAATCATTCGAGCAGTGTGGAACAAACCCTCTCTCCCGGTAATCCCTTGGACAAGCAGCTTTGTACTCTTATCAACTAAGATACTCATGATGCCTCCACTGCTTTAGCCGCTGCAATCGCCTTTTGGGCAGCGTCTGCAAGCGAGACAGCAGTTTCCATGTCTGCCTTTGCAAGCAGATGGCGACCCTCTTCCGCATTCGTTCCAACCAAGCGTACAACCATAGGAAGCTTTGTTGGCGTTTTCTCCAACGCTGCCAGGATACCCCGAGCCACCTCATCACCGCGTGTAATCCCGCCGAAGATGTTAAAGAGAACCGCTTTCACATTTGGATCACGAATGATTATTTGAATTGCCGCGGCTACTTTCTCAGCGGATGCACCACCCCCAATATCGAGGAAATTAGCAGGCGAGCCGCCATAATGATTGATCACATCCATCGTTGCCATCGCCAAGCCGGCGCCATTGACCATACATCCAATTTCCCCGCCCAGCTTGACGTAGGAAAGCCCATACTTTCGCGCCTCTCGCTCCTCCGCGGCCTCTTCGTCTAGGTCGCGCATTTCGGCGAGTTCAGGGTGCCGGAAGAGGCCATTATCATCGAGCACCATCTTCCCATCCAAAGCCATCAAGCCTTTATCGCCTGTGATCACGAGAGGGTTGATCTCTGCTAAAGTTGCGTCTGTTTGCATAAATGTCTGGTAGAGTCCCTTTGTAATCGACATGAATTCACGCCAATGCTCACGGGGCATTTCGGTGCAGGCAGCGAGATACCGTGCCTGGTAATCCCGCAACCCAAGCAGCGGGTCGATCCACACCCGTACGATTTTGTCTGGATGCGTTTTCGCAACCTCTTCGATCTCTACTCCACCTTCCGCCGAAGCAATCATCACCGGGCAGCGCCTGGTGCGATCATTTGTGATTCCGAGATAGATCTCGGTTTTAATATCGACAGCTTCATCGATGAGTATTTTCCGAACCGGGAGGTCTTTTATCTTCATCCCCAGGCTCTG
>JAIWHF010000067.1:0-12575 GCA_048629905.1 Methanosarcinales archaeon | reverse complement strand
GAAATTATAGTAACCTTCGGCACCAACATCGTTGCTGGTATTGAGATTGCTTTGTATATGTCTTATCTGCAGGTGTGTGTGGCTCGCCAAGAGCAATTGCTTACACCTGCCGCTCCTGCTACAATCCTCACGATGAAAGCGCTGCAGATCATTCTGGAATTATCCGCTGCGGAAGGTCTATTCTAGATTTACTCCTGAAGACCGGCTTTCGGACAGGGAGAGCGATTATGGAAGACGAAAAAAAGGACATTAGTGAAGAGGCGGAAAAAATCGATCCCAAAGAGGCAGAGCAGTTCTGGGATAAAGCGGTATCAGATGCGCCCAAAAAGAAGAGCGCGAATGGAGATATGCTGACCTACGAGGAAGCCCTCGATGAGGGCATACTTCCAGAGGACGAGGACTGAGCGGATTCCTCCTTTTTATTCGGTTACAACGACCTTTAGGGTATCATCATCCACAACCATGATTTTCTACCTCGCGTTAGATGAAGCAACGACATTCTCATTGTGGCTCCTCTGGCGCATGTGATAAAATTCGTGACACCCGCCTCGAAGCGGGAATAGTGGGGCGTAGTGTAACGGCAGCACACCGGACTTTGAATCCGAGGATCCAGGTTCGAATCCTGGCGCCCCAGCCAGAGATTGACAAAAGAAATTGAACCCAGTAGAAGACGACGACCCCCCATTAGAGAGATCTCACTTGATAAATGTATTTTCATTGGATCGCCTGTTGAGCGCTCGAAGCTGGACGGTCGTCTTTGCATCCAGAAATCCAGGAGGAGAGAATTATGAAGTGTGAGGCAGTACTTCTGGCTGCTGGTCTGGGCACTCGAATGAAATCACGGCTTCCAAAAGTTCTCCATCCACTTGCCGGCGTTCCCATGGTTGATTGGTCGATCGAGGCTTGCAGCCAGGCAACCAAGCGGAAGCCTTACCTGGTTGTCGGCCCTGCGAGTGAAGAAGTGCAGCGCCAGGCTGAGGGAAAATGCATCTTCATTGAGCAAACAGAGCGTCTTGGGACGGGTCATGCGGTCATGCAAGTGCGAGAGTCCCTGGAGGGAAAGGCTGATTTGATCCTGGTTGCGCATGCGGATTTGCCGCTGCTTCGGTCGGATACCTTCGAACGCATCATCACCTGTCAGAATGAGAACCCCGGTCCGCTCACGATCCTGACGGCTGAAGTGCAGGAATCGCGTGGTTTCGGGCGGGTTAAGCGCGATGCATCGGGGATGATACAGGGGATCATTGAGGAGCTTCATGCGACGCCAGAGGAGCGTGCGATCCGCGAATTGAATGTTGGGGCCTATGTTTTCCGCGCCGATTGGTTGTGGGCAAACATCCCCGAGCTTCCGCTATCACCGAAGGGCGAATATTACCTCACGGATATGGTCTCCCTCGCTGTCGAGCAGGACCAAACGGTTGAGAGTGTCAGCGTTTCAAGTCTAGACGAGGTTATCGGAATAAACACCCGCGCACATCTGGCGGAGGCCGAACACGCCATGCGCATGCGAATTAACCGCAAATGGATGGAAGAAGGCGTGACAATTATCGATCCGGCGGCGACGTATATCGGTCTTGATGTGCAGATCGGACAGGACACCGTTATCCACCCCAACACGCATTTCGAAGGTGTCACAAGCATCGGTGAGGACTGTCGTATCGGACCAAATAGCATAATCCGCAATTCAGTTGTAGGGGACAGATCGCAAATCGAAGCTTCGGTTGTTGAGGGGGCGACTATTGAAGAAGAAGTTGAAATCGGACCCTTCGCTCATCTGCGTGAAGGCGCACATCTATGCCGTGGTGTGCATATGGGGAATTTCGGTGAGGTGAAAAACAGTCGGCTTGAGGCTGGGGTTAAGCTGGGACACTTCTCTTACATCGGTGATGCGCACATTGGCGAAAACACCAATATTGGAGCGGGTACGATCACCTGCAACTACGATGGGAAAAAGAAAAATCATACAGAGATTGGAGCCGACGTCTTCATCGGCAGCGACACGATGCTCGTCGCTCCACTGAAAATCGGACGCGGGGCACGCACAGGCGCTGGTTCTGTTGTGACGAAGGATGTTCCAGAATGGAGCCTGGCCGCGGGTGTTCCCGCCCGCGTAATTAGAAAATTGGACAACGATGATTAATTTAAGTTACGGTCTTCTCGGTCTTGCAGTGGTGCTGATCCTGGATGTCTTTCTGGCGTCAGCTCGTAGTGCTTTTGTAAACAGCCGCCTCTCGCAGCTTAAAACTTATGAAGAGGAAGGTTTGCCGCGAGCGGGTTTGGCTGCTCGGGTCCTTTCCGAGGCACATCGCTTGATCCTAGCTATGCGCATCGCGCTTACCTTTACTCGGATTCTCGTGATTGGTGTGGCATTGATCACCTTCCTGCCGGTCCAGTTCGAGAGCCCCATTTCCGGGATTGGCATTATCGCCGCTATTCTCGTGGGCACCGGTCTCTTGATAGGGTTGCTTGAATTCCTTGCGGAGAGCGTTGTTCTGCGCGACCCGGAGCGGTGGGCGGTACGTCTAGCGCCACTTGCTGCCGGAGCGGTTTTCCTGTTCGCGCCCATAGGTTGGCTGCTCTTCCATTTGGGGAGCAGTGCCTCCAACCGCAGTGGAGACCGCCCTTTCCCTTTAATTACTGAAGAAGAGATTATGACGATGGTCGATGCCGGTGAAGAGGAGGGAGTGATAGAGGAAGAAGAGAAAGCGATGATTTACTCCATCTTCCAACTCGACAACACCCTGGCACGCGAAGTCATGGTTCCACGCATCGACATCATCGCATTTGAGGAAAATACAAGCTTGAAGGAAGCCACGGAGATATTCCTGAGCACCGGTCATTCGCGCGCCCCGGTTTTCCATGATTCGATTGATAATATCGTCGGATTACTCTATATCAAGGATTTGCTCGCTTCCTGGCAGCGGGGAGAGCTGGATAAAGGAATCTCTGATCTCCTACGTGAACCCTATTTCGTCCCTGAGGCGAAGGTGCTCGATGATCTGCTGGCAGAGATGCAAGCGAAGCGCGTGCATATCGCGGTCGTCGTTGATGAGTACGGTGGCACAGCTGGGCTTGTCACCATCGAGGATGTCGTCGAGGAGATCGTCGGTGAAATCCTTGACGAATATGATTTTACAGAAGAACTTGCCTATGAGCAGATAGGGGAAGGGGTTTTCACATTCAGTGGGGGGATTGACATCGATGATGTGAATCAAATCACCGGCGTCCGCGTGCCCAAGGATACCAGCGAAACACTTGGCGGCTTGATCTACAGCGAGTTGGGCAAGGTGCCTGTCGTGGGAGAAACTGTGGACGTTGGGGGCCTTCATCTTGTCGTTGAGCAGGTCGTTGGGCGACGGATCCGGAAAATCCGGGCAAGTGTAATAGAAAGTGGTGAAACGGAGTCGGAAGAAAATGGAAATCACGCAAGAAGAAAAAGCTGAATTGATCCAGAGAGCCTTGGAAGCTCGGCAGTACGTCTATGCGCCATATTCAAATTACGCGGTAGGTGCTGCGCTTCTCACGGAGTCGGGGGATATCTTCCATGGGGTAAATGTCGAGAATGCATCCTATCCCCTTAGTATGTGTGCTGAACGAAATGCGGTGTTCAAAGCCGTTTCGCGTGGTCATAAGAAATTCAAGGCCATCGTTGTGGCGACGGAAAATGGTGGATCTCCCTGTGGAGCTTGCCGCCAGGTGCTATCGGAGTTCGGGCTACATACGCTGGTTATAACCGTGAATGGAGAAGGTCAACCGACGCTTGAGACGACGGTTGGTGATTTGCTGCCGGCTGCTTTCCGCCCGCAGGATCTGCCGACGGAATAAATACAACTACTGCAGGGTTGATGTTGAATGAACCGCAGACGCATTCAGAGGCGCCTGCGGTTGTTTTATTGAGCGTATGCAGCGAAAGGCTAGTAGTTATTAATAGTGTTAGGGAATGGTTTCGTTATCTTCATCGAAGAAATGGACTTCGCCGGTTGTCATATTGACGAGCGCTGCTTGGCCGCCGAAGCCATGCTCCATATCATGACCTCGGACGACAACCATATCCATGCCCTCAGGGATCAGAATAGTCGCTGACCGTGTGAAGGGTGTTGTGCCATGACTATGTGCGAGGATCCGTTCACCGAGTATGGTTCCATCGAGATCTTCGACCTGCCAGCTGTCCGCAAAGGAAGGTGACTCGCCATCGTCATCATGGAGAAGCGTCACATCAAACCGGACCTTATTGTCGTCTAATTTTACAAAGCGGACATCGAGCACGTTCGCTTCCTGGAGATCAAGGTCGGACGGGGTTGGAGTGTTTTCTTCCATAGGCTCTGCCCTTAGGGTGGCTGCGGGATTGGTTTCTACCAGGATTGGCGTCTCAATCCTACTCGCACATGAGGTGAGCAGACCACAAAGGAGCAGGATTCGGCCCAGGTGTGAAGTGCGTGTTTTTTGCCATCCGGTCATGAATCGTTTCATGCTTAAAACCATCTCCCTAAGTGCTCAGATTCTGCATGACAGGCTTTTACCAATCATCATTCCACCGGCCGATTCATTGCTCACTCGAGTGTCAAACTGGAGATGACCATTCCCCAGTGTGTCATTTCGAACCCCCAAAGGGGGTGAGAAATCCCTGAGACGACACAATCTTTCGCTCAAGAACCTAAGGTATGGAGAATCCCATATGTCTATAAGATGGAGCTACCAAGAGCGACATCACAGGGATTTCTCGCTGTGCTCGAAATGACAAGAAGTATCACGGGACCCTTCCTGGACCTATCAGCGTAAGTGTTCAGGATAAGCTACGTGTAGAAGGATCTTGCCATACCACGATGATCAAATAGACATGCCTGATATGTCACCTGCTTATGGACGAAGTTAGAGATTCGACGGTCTGACACTTCCATTTCTTACGTTAAAAGTCATTTTACCCGCTTAATCCTATGCTGAGGTGTTTTGCTGGCGAGCGCCTATGTGACGGGCGCTGGTATAATCGCTCTATGCCAGAGCGAGAGCGACTCTACCGGGCGGAGGGCATCGTCCTAAGCCGCAGAGATTTTGGCGAGGCGGATCGCTTGTTAACCGTCTTCACCCGAGAGCACGGGAAATTAGAGCAAATCGCGAAGGGTGTTCGTCGGCCGAGCTCGCGTAAAGCCGGTCATCTTGAGCTTTTTACGCGCGTTCAACTGCTCGCGGCCCGCGGGCGTGAGTTAGATATCCTCACGCAGGTCGAGGCGATAGAAACCTATCCGCAGTTGAGCAAGGACCTTCAACTTGTGGGCCAGGCCTCCTACATTCTGGAGCTGGTCAAGCTTTTTACCGTGCAAGGGGAGGTTAACCATGAGATCTACCGTCTCCTTGTTGAGACACTTGAGCGGCTTAACTCGGGTGATCCACCATCCAAAGCCACCCGTTATTTCGAACTCCGTCTTCTGGAACTGGCTGGTTATCGTCCCGAGCTGTTTCGCTGTGGTCATTGCCAGTCGGAGATCAGACCAGAGGCGCAATTCTTCTCCTATATCGATGGCGGCGTTCTCTGCCCGAAGTGCGGCCGGGAGCAGAGGGGTGTTCGCCCAATCACGTTGGCAGCCTTGAAGGTTATGCGGCACTACCAACGGAACCCTTTTTCGACCGCCTCAACGGCCCGGGTTCAAAAACAGGTTCATCAAGAGCTGGATCACCTGATGGAGGGCTTTTTCAGCCACCTCACAGAACACAAGCTGAATTCACCGCGTTTTCTACGCGAAATTAACCAGAATACCATCACAATCCTTGAAGAGGACAAGATCGCCTAGGAGAGGAAAGCATTTTGACCGATCAATCCAAGACAACACTGCAGGAAGTAATTTTGAAGCTGCAGGAATTCTGGGCCGACCAAGGATGCATTATCTGGCAGCCTTACCATACCGAGGTTGGCGCCGGCACGATGAACCCGGCCACTTTTTTACGAGTCCTCGGACCCGAGGATTGGCGGGTTGCATACGTAGAGCCATCGATTCGGCCCACGGACAGCCGCTATGGAGAAAACCCAAACCGCTGGGGGCATTACTATCAATTCCAGGTCATCCTTAAACCAGATCCGGGCAATCCGCAAGAACGATACCTTGACTCGCTCATTGCTTTAGGAATCGACCCAGCCAGACACGATATCCGTTTTGTCGAAGACAATTGGGAACAGCCGGCGCTCGGAGCCTGGGGCCTGGGCTGGGAAGTCTGGATGGACGGACAGGAAATCACACAATATACGTACTTCCAACAAGCTGGAGGGAAGACCCTCGACCCGGTCTCAGTGGAGATTACATACGGTCTTGAGCGGATCGTGTTGGCGCTCCAATCGATTGAGAGCTTTGTTGACATACAGTGGAACGAGCATCTGACGTATGGTGATATCCTCCTTCAACCAGAGCGTGAGTACAGCCGCTACAACTATGAAGTTGCCGACGTCGAGCGGTTACGAACGATGTACGATGAGTTCGAGGCGGAGGCGAACGCATGCCTTGATGCGGGCCTGGTTTTCCCAACCCACGATTACATCTTGAAATGTTCCCATACTTTTAATCTACTCGACGGGCGTGGCGCGGTCGGCGTGACCGAACGAGCGGCGCTCTTTGGCCGTATGCGCGAGCTCGCTCGACGAGTGACGGACCTCTACCTCGAGGAGCGGGAGGAAGCCGGCTTCCCTTGGCGATCCCGTTGGCAGGTTGCACTTCCTGAAGAGCTCGCAGTTGAACCAGGCACACCGCCGTCTGAGCCCGCACCTTTCCTGCTTGAGATCGGCACCGAGGAACTCCCAGCAAAAGATTTAGCATCAGCGCTCTCTCAGCTAGAGCAGGGTGCCAGGAAGATGTTCGAAGAGAACCGTTTGCATTATCAAAATATCAAGATACTCGGGACGCCACGGCGGCTGGTGCTCTATGTTGAGGGTCTGGCGCCGGCTCAAGAGGAGCGAACAACGCTTGAGAAAGGACCACCTGTTGATCGGGCTTTCGATGCTGATGGGAAACCGACGAAAGCCGCGCAGGGTTTTGCGCGCAGCAAGGGCGTCAGCCTGGATGCGCTTAAGCGACAAGAGATTGATGGGGGCGTCTATGTCGTCGCCGAGGTGCATCAATCGGGCGAACCAGCCGATCAGGTTCTCGGCGCGATTATCCCTGATCTCATCGGCAGCATACGATTTGAGAAATCTATGCGTTGGAATCAAACCCAGATCGCTTTCTCCAGGCCAATTCGCTGGCTGCTGGCGCTGCATGGTGAGCATGTTGTGCCCTGTGAGTACGCTGATTTGTCGACAGGCAGAACGACACGTCTGCTGCGATTCCAGGCGTCTGAAAGCACAACGATCCAAGATGCTGCAGATTACTTACGGGTCATGAATGAAAGCGGAATTCTGCTTGATGTGGATGAGCGCAGGAGCCGTATTCAGGAGGAGATAACGCTTCTGGCAAAAGAAGTGGGTGGCGAAATCGTCGACGACCCCGATCTCCTGGATGAGGTGACGAATCTTGTTGAAAAGCCGACCGCATTCCGCGGGGCCTTCGACGACGAATTCCTGGAACTACCGCGGGAAGTGCTCATCTCCGTGATGAAGAAACATCAGCGATATTTTCCGATTGAGAAAAAGGGCGCATTGCTGCCCTACTTCATCAGTGTGCGCAACGGTGGGGAGGAGCACCTGGATACTGTAACTGTAGGTAACGAGAATGTCATCCGGGCACGTTTCGCCGATGCAGCGTACTTCGTGAAGAAAGATCTCACCGTTCCGCTAGAATCCTATTTGCCAAAACTGAGTACCCTGACCTTCGAATCGAGCCTGGGATCGATGCTGGATAAAGTCTCGCGCATCGAAAAACTGACCCCGACAGTTGGCGAGATGCTGGGGCTTGACAAAAAAACGATCAAGGTCGCTCAACGAGCGGCGCACCTCTGCAAAGCGGATCTTGCTACGAAGATGGTGATCGAAATGACCGCGCTTCAAGGCGAGATTGGCCGTGTGTATGCCCTTGAAAGCGGTGAGCCTGGGGAGGTTGCCGACGCGATTAGGGACCATTACCTCCCGCGCTCTGCTAATGACCACCTTCCGGAGACGGAGCCAGGGGTCGCTGTCGGGTTGGCGGATCGCCTTGATACACTCATCGGACTCATCGCAGCCGGATACAAACCAACGGGGGCGCGGGATCCATTTGCCCTGCGCCGTACCGCGATTGGCCTGGTCCAGGTCTTGATTGGGCGCAATATATCTATGGATCTGCATGCTGCGATCAACGCCGCTAAAGATAATCTACCCATTCCAGCACCGGAAGAAAGCGTTACGGAATGCCTTGAGTTCATTACGGCACGGTTACAAGCCCATCTGCTTGCAGAGGGGAAGCCGCACGACGCTGTTGATGCAGTCCTGGCAGAACAGGGCAATGATCCCACCAATGCCGCATGTGCGGTGGAAAATCTGAAGGCCTGGCGAGAGCGAGATGATTGGCCGGAGATGCTGCAAGCTTATGCGCGTTGTGCCCGTATAACTCGCAGCGAAGAGAGCACTTTCACCGTTCACCCAGAAATGCTTGAAGAGGATGCAGAGAAAGAACTCTTCGCCGCGGTTCTCGGCGCAGAGAGCGTTAATCGAGAGATGGGATCCATCGACGACTTCTTCACGATGTTCCAACCGCTTGTTCCGGTTATAACGCACTACTTTGATGAAATTCTCGTCATGGCTGAAGAGCCAGAACTTCGGAGCAACCGCTTAGGCACGATCCAACGCGTTGTTAAGTTGGCACATAATGTACTGGATCTCTCTAGGTTGGAAGGTTTTTAACGGATTTCGTTTGAAGCAGGTTAAAAGATTATTGCACTTCTGTTTCATAGGGTTTGAGACGAGAACATTTGAACCTACTTAAAATGGTTCCGGTAAAGGTTTTGGGGGTTGATGTCGATTGAAATGCCCTCATTCAAGGCGATGAGAACTCGAGGCTGATGAGCGTTATCGACGAAGTAAAAGATCGCATCGATATCGTCGACCTGGTCGGCGAAACGGTCAAACTCCGCAAGTCCGGTAAGAATTACACGGGCTTTTGTCCATTCCATCCTAATAAACGGACTCCCGCGTTTGCCGTCTTTGCGGATAGTGGGACCTGGCGGTGTTTCGGCGCATGCAATGAGGGCGGCGACATATTCAGTTTTGTAATGAAGAAAGAGGGCTGGGATTTCTCAGAGACCCTGGCCTATCTCGCCGAGCGTGCAGGAGTAGAGCTGGTACCACACACACCGGAGCAAGAGGCGGAGGACGAAAGTCGCCAGAGACTGCATGAATTGCTCGACGCAACAGTCACATTTTTCCGCCATCAATTGTTTTCGACAACCGCAGGAGAACCCGCCCTCGCCTATCTTCGTGATCGTGGCATGAGTGATGCAACACTGGAGACGTTTGAGATTGGGTATGCGCCCGATTCATGGGACATGACAATGAAGCATCTCATCGAACGGGGTTTCCAAGAACGAGACCTCGTGGATGCAGGAGTAGTTTCAGAACGTGAAACGGGGGGTCTTTTCGACCGCTTTAGAAATCGAGTCATGTTCCCGATACGCGACGTGCGCGGCCGCATGGCGGGTTTTGGTGCGAGGGTGCTTGATCCCGAAGCCGTACCCAAGTATTTGAACTCACCGCAAACCTCGACCTTCGATAAAGGACGGCTCCTGTATGGGCTGGATAAATCCCGACAGGATATCCGTAAGCTGGATCAGGCGGTTATCGTTGAGGGCTACATGGATGTCATCGGATTGCATCAAGCCGGTTTTCGCAATGCGGTATCCCCGATGGGCACAGCGCTCACAGAGAGCCAACTGCGCTTATTGAAGCGTTACAGCCGGCGGATTGTCTTGGCGTTGGATGCTGATACAGCTGGAAGTCAGGCGACTTTACGCGGTCTGGATGTCGCTCGTGAGACGCTCGATCGGGAAGTCGATCCGGTTTTTAATGCCCGGGGATTGGTTCGCCACGAAGGGCGTCTGGATGCAGATTTGCGGATTGTCACCCTGCCGGAGGGTTTGGACCCAGACGAGGTCGTTATAGATGATCCAGAAGCTTGGAGGGGATTGCTTGAAGGTGCGCAGACGATTGTGGATTACGTACTCGATGTTGCCACTGCAGAGCGCGACATAGAAGATCCCAAAGCGAAAGCAGAGATCGCCCGCCAAGTGTTACCATTGATCGAAGACGTTGCTGATCCTGTAGAGCGAGAAGTGTATCGTCAAAACCTCGCTCGACGGTTAAAAGTGGACGAACGCGCGTTGCTCCAGTACAGAAAAACAAAACCGCGACGCAGCCGACGCACACCTCAAGCTGTAAGTGAAGTAGAGGAGAAACCTACTGCAATTTCTCCTTCCGGCGCGGTAGAAAGCTTTTGTATGGCTGTTCTGTTGGGTCACCCCGAGCTGCTTTATCGGGTAGACCGGGAATTCCAGGCGTTGGAGATCGAACGTTCATCGAATCAGGATTTCTCAAGCACCGAGTTCCAGATGATCTTTAAAGTCATTCGCTCTGCACTCGGCCAGCATGAAGAAGAGCCCGTTCACTATTGGCAGAATAATCTAGAGACTCAACTGTTATCCATCGCCGAGACATTGATAGATGAGTTTGGTAATATAGATGTTCTTCAACAGAAGGTCATAGACGAAGTGATTGCGAATTTCTTTCGTTTACGCAAGCGTTGGCTAGAATCAGAACTCACGCATATTCGCTTCCAGCTTGAAGCCTTGCAGGAGCAGTCACCTTCAGAGGGTGATGACCAACAGGAGCAAATTTGGCAGCTTACCCGAGAGGTCCAGCGCTTGGCAGATATTGAGAGGCGATTGGATCAGGTGCTTTCACGTCAAGGCGGACCGATCTCAACAGCCGCCGCCCTTTAGAGGTTCCGAGTGAAGAAAAAGAAGAAATCGAAACAGGAAAAGGCAATTTCATCCCCAGATGTGGCTGATAAGGTTCTTCAAGAGGACGTGAAGGACCCTGTTGACGTCGTTGATGGGGAGGCAATTGCAATAGAACCTGATTTAAAAAAGGAGGAAGTGTCGGAAGTTAAGAGCGCCGAGGAAGAACAGGCGCTAGAACGAATATCGCTTACTCTGGAACTCAGCGATGACCCTGTAAGGCTATACCTGAAGGAAATCGGTCGTGTAGACCTATTGAATACAGACCAGGAATTATGGCTCGCGGTGCGGATGAATGCCGTGCGGCAGCTGGAGATATTAAGGTCAGGTCGGGCAGCGCGAGGGAAAAAAGATGACGAATTGATCGCCGTCTATTTAACCCTTTACGATGATATGAGGACGGCGTGGAAACGGGTAAAGGAAGATGCGCAGCGGATGAAGCAAACGCAGCCGGATCTCCACCTCATCCTTGAGGAGGCGCGTCAATTACGCCAGACGTGGGCATCAGATTCGGTTTCGTACATCCGTGCATGGCTGAGCACTGATATGTGGGGAACGGATCCAGCCTGGGAACTGGTGGCTCTAAACGCACTCACGATATTCTTAGCTTTTTACATTTTCCCGCCTGATGCCCAATCTCGAATGGTTGAACGATTTACGCAGGGGAAGAAACTGCCCATCAAACGCACTTTTAAAAATTGGCTTCCTGATCCGGATGATATGCGCGAGGACATGGACCAAATAAAGAGCCTGGCGGATGAAGCGCAAGCCGCGCTTATACGTGCCAATCTCCGCCTGGTTGTGAGTGTGGCGAAGCGTTATATGGGACGGGGGATTGCTTTCCTGGACCTCATTCAGGAGGGCAATATCGGCCTACTTCGCGCTGTTGAGAAATTCGATCCAGCGAAGGGCTATAAATTTAGCACGTACGCAACTTGGTGGATACGGCAGGCGATCAGCAGAGCGATCGCGGATCAAGCGCGCACGATTCGCATTCCAGTGCATATGGTTGAAACCATCAATCGACTGGTTCGTATTCAACGCAAGATGACCCAGGAACTTGGCCGAGAACCAAGTTCGGAGGAGCTTGCGCTGAAGATGGATCTCTTGGAACCTGAAGAGGTGCTCCTGATCAATGCAGCGCTAGCGGATGACGACCCGATGGATCCTGCCCTCGAGCGCAAGTGGAAGAGGGCTGCCGCCAAAGTCCGACGGATTATCCGTATCGCCCAGGAGCCGATGTCGCTGGAAACCCCGGTGGGAACAGAGGAAACCAGCCAACTCGGTGACTTTATCGAAGATGAGTCAATGCCTGAGCCCGTAGATGCAGCAGCGAAGATATTGTTGAAAGAGCAAGTGCAGAACGCGCTATCGGTCCTTACCGAACGTGAACGCCAGGTGCTCGAGATGCGCTTCGGGTTGAGAGATGGCAAGGATTACACATTAGAAGAAGTTGGAAGACATTTCCAGGTGACGCGCGAACGGATACGCCAGATCGAGGCTAAGGCGCTGCGCAAGCTGCGGCATCCAACGCGCAGCCGCCACCTGCGAGACTATCTCTCTTAAAACTTATTACCGGTTTGTCTATTCTTTTCTAATAACCTCCCGCAGGTTCCAAACCTGCGGGAGGTTTTACGCGCTGACATCAATGTGACGCCACGTGTGCCAAC
>JAIWHF010000066.1:0-12615 GCA_048629905.1 Methanosarcinales archaeon | reverse complement strand
CCTTGGCCGAACAGTGAAAGTCTCGTTCGTGTCATGTACAGCATGGGCCTGGCACTACCGGCTTTGGTGAGTATAGGGCTGGGTTTCTGGATGGAAGGGACTTCTAGTGTTGCCGGAGCGATTGTTACAGTAGCAGCAGGAGCCCTTAGTGTGGGTGCATTCTTTGCATTGCGCAACCTTCAAGGGAGGGAATTTACACGATGGAGGTCTTTGTTCCTGCGTATTAATCCGCAATGGATATTCTCGTTGATCTGGAACATCCTTCGTTATTTTCTAAGCATAGCAAGATCTATCGGTGAACTATTCGAGGGTGAAGCAGCTATGCTTTGGATGTTTGCCTTCGTAGCGGTACTCCTTCTCGCTTTGAGGTGATCTTAGATGAATTGGCTCAGTAATACCTTGTTTTTGCCTGTGATCATTCTCTTCATTACGGGAAGTTCTCTCGCTCTCATGAGACCACAGCCAAAATCAATGCTTATTCTTGCGGTGCAATACATAGCCGTATCGTGGCTGGCATCTACGAGTTTGCCGGCTGCAGGTGTTGCTGCAAAATTGGTGACTGGCTTGCTGGTATGTGTAATCTTTTATCTCGGAATTCGACAAATTGGTGAAGATCCTTTACGAGGGGACGATCAGCTGCTATCCGCAAATTTACCTTTCAGTATCATTGCATTACTTCTTGTAACGGTTGCATCTGTAAGTGTTGCCAGAAGTAATTTGTTTGCACAATTTGACATAGGAATCGAAGCGAGTGTGGGCGCCTTATTCCTAATCGCTGCCAGTCTATTGAATTTAGGGTTAGGAACGGATCAGCTGAGGATCGGAATCGGTTTGCTCACATTCGTATCGGGCGCGGAATTAATCTACGGTTTCATTGAACCTGCGTTGGCTCTGATTGCCTTGCTGGCAATGGTTCACCTCGGGATTGTACTTGTATTCAGTTACATCATTTCTATCCAGATACGTTATGCGATGACGGAGAACAGTGACCCATGAGCGCGGGCCTGATTATTTTCCTTTTCACCTTTATATATTCGTTGCTGTGTCTGATTCTGCGACACCAGCGAATGGCATCCGCGTTTGCTGCTGCGATTGGCGCAGGATCCATTGCCGCATTTGTGTTATTGGTACCATTTGATGAGGCATTCCTCTTCGGGGAAATTTCAATTAAATTCGCGAGTGAGTGGATAATCTTGGGGCGTATGTTTTCGTTGAGCGAGAATGTACGACCGCTTATTGGTTTTCTCTATATGGCTGGCGCTTTTCTCTTGCCTGCAGCTTGGCTCGTCAATGTAAATCGATTCTTTCCATCTGTTGCATTATTAATCCTGGCAATTGTAGCTGCGTCGCTAATGGTCGATCCATTTGTTTTTGCGGCAGTATTTATTGAGCTGGCAGCTATGGGTGCCGTGTTTGTTCTTGTTACACAACAGCATCTCAGGAGCACTGGTGCAACTAGAATGCTAATTCTATACACGTTCGCGATGGTAAGTATCCTATTCACCGGTTCATTGTTAGAGGTTGCAGGAATAACAAGCGCGACTCCGGTCCTCGCCACGAGGGTGACATTTATGCTTGGCTTCGGCTTTGCGATTTTGATGACAGTCCCACCTTTTCATCTATGGCTGCCAAAATCTGCCGAGGAGTCAGATCCTTATGTTTTAATCTTTATTCTGATCATCCTTCAGAGTGCTGGTTTTTTCTTCTTGCTGAGATTCCTAGACAATTACGTATGGTTAAGAGAACAGACGTTATTATTCGATGGGATTCGAATCGCGGGGATTATTACCACGATTTTAGCGGTTCTGCTATCGGCCAGTCAAAGGGATATCAAGAAATTAATGGCTTATGCATTGCTGGTTGATTTAGGGGTGATATTGATCGCAGTTGGATCAGGAACCGAAGATGCATTCCGTCTTGCATTAAGCCTTAGCGCTGTGCGCGTGATTGCGCTTGGAGTGCTCGCGTTGGGGTTATCCTTCTTATGTAAATCAGAGCAATTGGCGAGTAAGATGCGAGGTGTAGGATATAAAAGGCCTTTTGCTGCGGCCGCATTTCTTGTTGGGTTACTCTCGGTTGCGGGAACACCGCTCACGGCGGGATTTCCCGTAAGATGGTCTCTCTTAACTGTAGTTCTCCATGCAGATAAGCTTGCGGCAGGTACGGTCCTATTCTCGATGATTGGATTGGGAATGCTCGTAATTCGATGGGCGGCAATTCTATTCGGAAGAGGGAATGGCGACGAAATAATCGCGGTTTCGAAAGAGCCACGAATCTTCCTTCTGGGTGGAATTCTTCTGTTGCTCTTTCTTGGTTTATTCCCACAGCTTATCTTTCCCTGGGTTGAAGATGTTGCGTCAGGACTAGCGAATTTATTTTTATAATGATCTGCAAATCTAGAGACTAATCGCCTTTTCCACGGGAGGCAGGAATATGGATCAAAAACAAGTTGAGAAAAGGCTTAAATGGCTTGATGAACAGAGGATTAAAGACTCTGAACAATTGCAGGCTCTTCTTGACCGGAACAAATTTCTTGAAGAATCCATTGAGAAACTCGATCAAAAAATCTTGGGGTTATCTGATGAAACATCAAGAGCAGCGGCTCTTGCAACGAGGATCCACCAAATGGATGATGCTTTGGCGAAGCATCGAAATGAAATATCGCGACAATTAAAAGCTGTTGAAGAAAGACGCACCGAGAAAGAAAAAAGCCTTGAAGCCCTCCGGAAGACAGACCAAAAGGGGTTCTCTAAAAAACTCGACGATGTTCGAAAGGAGCTATCGCGGTTAGAAAAATTCGAACAACTCCTGGAGAATCGTCGGGAGGAGGAGATTCGAATCAATAATGAACTCAATACTGTCAAGGAACAACAAGAGAGCATGGTTGAAGAGTTCGAAGCGGGAAAACGAACGGCGGTCTCCTTGGGTGAAAACAAGAAACATGTTGATAAACGTCTAACAAAGATTGAAAGTCAACTCGAAAGATACAAGAAAGGTCTTGATGGGGCTTATACAAAGGTAGAATCTTTGGATAACTTATCTCGTCGGCTGGAAGTGCGAGCGAACGAATTTCAAGCTGGCGAGAAAGAGCGCCGCGAATCGCAGGAACTCTGGATGGAGAGTCAAGGGTTAAAAATTGTTGAATTTGAGAAGACCTTGAAAGAATGGGGGCAGAGCCATTCAGCTTTCGAGAAAAGGGCTGAAGAGATCGACGAGCGAATGGTAGCCTACGAAGAAACACATCGTATTTTGAAGCATATGCAAAGCGACCTCGATGAAGTTATTGAGCGATTAGAGCGCAGGATAACAGAGGTAGGTGAAATGCAGCGTCTTGCTGAAGACCGGATGAAGCATAACTGGGGAGAATTTCAATCAGAAGATCACCGGCGCTGGAGTACCTATACTTTAACCATAGATGAGCAACGGAACGAACATACGAGGCTGCACGATAAGCTGCGATCCGAGAGCGAAGAAATTTCATCGAATCTCGCCAGTGGACTCGATCGGTTGGGAGAGATCGAAATAAGCGATAGAAGGCGACTTGCCGAGTTGTTGTCTACGCTTCGAGAATGGATGACGGAATTAGACTCAAGAGGCAGGTAACCCTCTAGCTAAGCACTTCCAGGAAGCTTCAATGCGTGTAATTGGAACAGCAGGACATGTGGATCACGGCAAATCATCTCTCGTTGAAGCGATTACCGGGATCAATCCAGACCGTCTTGCGGAAGAACAGAGAAGGCAGATGACGATCGACTTAGGATTCGCCTGGCTGACATTGCCGGATGGCGAATCCGTTGGCATTGTAGATGTGCCAGGACATCGCGATTTTATCGAGAACATGTTGGCGGGCGCGGGAGGGATCGATGCGGTTCTCTTTGTCGTAGCGGCAGACGAGGGAGTGATGCCGCAAACACGAGAGCACCTATCAATCTTGGATCTTCTTAATGTACAAAAAGGCATCATCGCGCTGACGAAGACCGACGTTGTTGATGGTGAATGGCTGGACTTGGTTGAAGAGGATGTATCGAAGCTAGTAAGCCTTTCTTCGCTCGGGCAATCACCGATTGTGCGGGTCTCATCAAAGACAGGCGAAGGGCTCGATGAGTTGGTGACCTCGCTGCAAAATATCTTGCAGGAAGTCCCTCGACGTAAGGATCGGGGGGCTCCGCGATTGCCCATTGATCGGATTTTTACAATCGCTGGTTTCGGGACCGTTGTAACCGGGACGCTGCTCGATGGCACATTAGCGATTGGCGATTCAGTCGAGATCCACCCGGGTCGTTCTAAAGGGAGAATACGAGGCCTACAAACGCATAAAGAGAAATTGGACCATGCCATCCAGGGGAGCAGAGTAGCGGTGAATATCAGCGGTATAGAAGTGGATGATGTGGAGCGCGGAGAAGTTGTAATAAAACCTGGATCCTACATTTCGACGAGCATGATCGATGTCCACTTTCGCTTGTTAGCAGATACGGATCATGTGATGCGCCACGACCAGGAAGTCAAGCTGTATGCAGGTGCGGCGCAACGTATTGCGAAGGTCCGCCTATTAGGCCGTGATGTGCTTAACCCGGGCGAAGATGGATGGCTTCAGCTTCTTCTCTCAGCCCCCGTCGTCATGATTCGGGGAGACCGATTCATTCTGCGGCGACCTTCACCCAGCTCAACATTGGGAGGCGGCGTAGTAGCTGATGCGCATCCAAAAAGAAGACATCGCTTAAAGGATCATGCTGTAATTGAACAACTAGAAGCTTTTCTTCGAGGAACTCCTGCAACTGTTTTACAGAGAACGCTCGAGGGGATGGGGCCAGCACCCTTGCCTGATGCTTTGAAAGAGGCGGGTATCTCTGATGATGAAGCAGAAGAAGCAATTCAAGAATTAATTCAAAACGGTGAATTGATCACGCTCAACGAAAATGAGTTATCTGTGGAGTCTTCTTCGTTAGTCATGGATAAGAACAGTTGGTTGACGATAGTCGAGCGGATTAGAAAAATCTTAGCCGAGTACCATCACGCAAATCCACTCCAGATTGGAATGCCAATCGAAGAATTGCGCAGCAAAATGGGGATGGAAACGAAACTGGCAACTTTCCTGCTCGAACAAGCAGTAAAAGACGAAACTGTTGTAATCGTTCCGGGGTATGTATCCTTAAAGAGCCACAGGATTCAGCTCGAAGAGAATGAGAAAAAAGTTGTAGATCAGCTTCTACTGAAATTCGATTCTAATCCCTATGCTCCACCATCGCTAAAAGAAACAAAGCAGGAGATAGGGGATGATCTTGTTCGCTTCCTGCTCGAGAGTGGGGCGCTGGTGCAGGTATCAGAGGACGTTATCTTTAAGGCGGATACGTACGATGAGATGGTCGATAAAGTTAAGGAAGACCTAAAAGAAAACGGAACGCTCACGGTTGCAGATGTTCGTGACGAATTTCAAACATCGAGAAAATACGCGCTAGCGCTGATGGAACATCTTGATGCGGTTGGAGTAACGGTTCGAGAAGGAGATTTACGGCGGCTAGTCTAAGAAGTGCCACTCGCCATTTACCATCACCCCCGAAGGTTTAATTTCAGACAGTTCAGAATTATCTAGAAGGAATGGGTCCTCATCGAGCACGATAAGGTCTGCTAGATATCCGGGAAGAAGCTTTCCCAGCTTAGAGCCGAGACCCATTGATTGCGCAGGCCAGACTGAATAGGCATTGAGGGCTTCTTGAAGAGTGATTCTTTGATCAGGAACCCAGGGTACTGCCTCAGGAGCGCAACCAAGTGGTTTGCGGCTGACTGCGGCATAAATACCAATAAAAGGATTTGCACTATCAACAGGGGCATCTGAACCGAATATTAGCTTCGACCCCGCGCTTAATTGAGCGTGCCATCCATAGCTTTGTTGGACTCTATCACCCCAATAGCGATCAGCCATCTGCATATCAGAAACTGCATGGATAGGCTGCATCGATACGATGATGTCAAGATCCGCAGGTCTCTGGGTATCCTCTGGCGAGATTAGCTGGAGGTGCTCGATTCGATGCGGAAGGGGTTTGATGTGGTTCTTCGTTTCGAATGTGCGCAGCTCTTCAAATGCATCTAGAACTACGCGGTTCGCTCGATCGCCAATGGCATGTATAGCGAGCGCTAGTCCGTTCACTGCTGCTCTCTTACCAATTTCTGTAATTTCTTCAGCAGTCAATAGAAGGAATCCCGAGTTACTGGCATCGTCTTCGTAGGGCTTGAGCATCGCAGCTGTGTGCGGTCCTAAGGCGCCATCAGAAAACAACTTAACTGCACCAACACGGATCCAATCATCCCCGAAACCTGTGCGCAAGCCAGCATCAATGGCACTTTCAAAATCATCAAAGCGGATTGATTTTACAACTCGAAGTCGCTGTAACGAATCCTCTCTTAGTATTTGAAGCGCTTGCAGACACCTTTCGCCATCGAAATCATGTATTGAGGTGATGCCTAAGCGGAGAAGTTTATCCTGGCCACGCAGCATAATCTGGGAGAGATCAGAAGGGGAAGGTCGCGGGACGAGATCGGAGATGAGAAGCGTGGCAAATTCGAACAGAATACCTGTCAGGCTTCCGTCTTCTCCGCGCTGAAGTTTTCCTTTGGGCGGGTCTACTGAGTTAGCGCTTAATCCAGCCTGGTTGAGGGCAGCTGTATTCGCCCATGCAGCGTGGAGAGATTTCGCGGTGATGTATGCAGGGTTGCCGGCCGTGACTCGATCAAGCTCCTCTTTAGTGCCATAACGCCCCCATAAGTTTTGGTCCCACCCGTGCCCTCGTATCCATTCACCGGGTTGGAGCGTCTTGGCTCTGCTCTGAATTCGGCCAAGACACTCCTCGACCGAATTTGTCTCACAGTTAATTTGTTCATGATTAAGGGAGAATTTCTCGAAATGGATGTGAGAGTCCGTCAAGCCGGGAAGGATTACTCGTCCGCCAAGGTCGAGCTTTGTAAAGTGAGAGGGAATAGTTTGTAGGAGATCCTCTCTATCGCCGATTGCCAGGATATGGTCGTCTTGAATTGCCAGGCTTTCGACTGGACCGGGAGGGTCGCCAAATGTATAGATAATGGCGTTTTCAAGCAGCAGGCCACCATGGTTTAGCATAGCTTCATCCAGACCTTCATAGAAGATGACAGGTTACATTAAGATGGCGCAACTCCCACCGAGCTTCAGTAGTGTCGAATGCTAGAACTGCATAGCCCGTGTTAGCGAATCCGAGTCGCATTGGCCGGACCCTTCCTGGAGACGGCGCAATACCAAGCACGGTATGAAGCGCCGCGCCCAGTATCGCTCCATGGCTGACCACCAGGTATGATCCTGCGGGGCGTCGGAGAAGGTGTTGCATCGCATTTGCTGCTCGTATAAACAGATCCCATCTGCTCTCACCGGTTTCGAAGAGTGGATCGTAAGCGGTATCGTGGGGTCGATCTGCATAATGGAGCATTACTTCTTTAAAAGATTTTCCTTCAGCCTTCCCTGATTGGCGCTCACACCACGCCTCGTCGAAATCAATTGGCAGCTTCATGCTAGAGGCAATGATTTCGGCAGTTTGTTTTGCGCGCAGCAGGGGGCTGGCAATGATTGCGTCAAAAGAAACGTCGTGGTCCTTCCAGTACTGAGAGAAAGAGCGGCACTGTTCTATGCCTACTTCCGCCAGTGGATAGTCCTTTTGCCCTTGGATGATCCCCTTTTCATTGCCGGTGGAAAGACCGTGGCGAAGAAGTGTTATCTTGTGATCCATTCAGATACCATCCTTGGAAATCAAATAGAGAAGTATCTACGATTCGTCATCTCAGCGCTTCGTTAACGGCACAATACGCGGTGGCGAGGTCGATACCTTGACGGCTGCCCTCTAGTGAGCGATCTGAACCCGCAAGAAGACCACCGGCAGCGTAAAGATTCTTAAACATCGGTTTCTCGTCAAGTCCGAGCGGCTGCATGTGAGAATTAACGCGAACGCCAGCACTTGCATATGCTTGGCGATGGAAAAGTGACAATCCAACCCAATCTGATCGATTGTTCGGGTGGAGCACCGGAAGGTCGAAGACAGATTCGCGGATGCGATGGTCCTGCTGAGCAACCAAGCCGCCATTCAAAATGCCTCCTGTCGCCAGCAGGACCACATCTGCGTCGAGTTGAATCGTACGACCAGTAGAATGCAGGACTACTCCGGAAACGCGTTTCCCACGGCTTCGACCATCAATCCGCCCTATCACACCGACGCCCTCAATTAATCTTGCGCCGAGGGCCTGGGCTTTTCGGAGAAGGATGCGCTCGATCCGGAGTCCTGGTACCGATGGTGGCAGCGTAGGAATCTCAAAGATCTCTATGCCTAGCGAATCCTCGAGTTCTTCGTGTATCTCGTAATGATTTAGGAGGCCGAGAACAGCTGGAAGACCGAGACGTCTAACGCCAGGAAGGAGCGGCCTCCACATACGAATTATCTCCTCACGCCATCCAGAATCCTCAAAGAGTAAAGCGTAATCTGTTGAATACGCATCTCGACGATCAGGTGGTTCGAGTAAGGGTAAATCTATAACTTTTGCAATCTTGACACCGGATTTGAGTGCTTGTTTTCGGATCATCTGCGGATAGAAATCACGAAAACCGTTGAAGTTTCCCAGTACGATTGGCCCGCCTGAGTTGAGATTGCCCCTGGTGATGCCGGATGGGGCAAAGGATGTTCTTTTGATGGATCCCAGAGCAGTAAGAATTGGCATACTCTTCGAAAGCTTCCCGCTAAAGGGATAGTCGGCATGCAGCATCAAATCTCGAAATTTGGAAATCGCATCCTTAAGATGGGTTTTGCCGGCGAGTTGATATGGGTGTTGCTCTGGAAGGAGCGGCAAAGATCTGGATGGGGTACTTCTATCCAGGACATCGAGGCAGCCATGGGATATCGATAATCCGCCGCGACCTCTAAAGACAGTTGTGACTTTTGCACCTCGATCGGCGGCAACAATAGATGCAAACAGACCCGTGAGACCACCGCCAACAATAATGAGATGTGTCAAGAGCGCTTCTCCGAGTCAGGGTCGGCTGCGAGCAAATCGAGGTAGATGCGGCGTGAAAATTCCATTTGTTGGAGTGTGCTCCCCCAGGCTACAGGCCTTATTCCCTTCCAGCGCTCATATAGAAAATTATGGAGGCCTTTTATCGAGGGGGGTGAGGGGGAGCATTCTGAAGAAATCGCGTATGTGCGGTAAGCGCAAAAACCAGCCTGGCAGGGTCCCATACCAATTCTCAGCTCACGTCTGAGGTCATCTAGGTCGGTGCCAGCGACAGATTTTTCAAGAGCGAGCTCAATATCGCCGCGCATGACGAGTTCGCACTCGCAGACAATCTGCTCAGTGCTGGCGCGAGGATGCTGGTGCTCGAGCATTTCTAAACGGGAGGTAAGGCTATGGAATTGGCTGCTCTCATGCGGAAGTGGGGTTGATGCAGTGGAGCATTTCTGATCGATCTCAAGCTTATCGCAAATAAGATCAACCGTTTCCTCTGCCATCAATCTAAAAGTTGTCAGCTTGCCGCCGATTACACTGATAAAAGATTGGAGACCATCGATCTCCTCGTGGTCAAGGATCACATGTGCCCGGAGTAAGGCGCGTGTTTGTGCATCGCCGTTGACGGCTGGCTGGTAAAGCGGGCGAATACCAGCCCAGGTTCGAAGCGGTCTGCTTTCCCGTAATCCCGGCAGGAGAAGATCTCCTTCTGCGAGTAAGAGATCGACTTCCCAGGGTTCAATATCCAAGGAAGTGGGTTCTTTGACTGGAACATCCGTCGTGCCAAGGATTGCTACTGTACCTACGGGGACGATAATATCGCCGTCTGAGGGCGGCTTACAGCGGTTAACGACGGTATTGACGAGACGCTGGGACATGGCGACAAGTGTCCCTTTGCCGAGGGCAAGGGGCAATTCAACCCCCGCCATGGTCGTTATTGTCTTTGCCCACGGACCAGCGGCATTGATAAAGAGGTTAGCGGAAAGCCTTAGACTTTTTCCGTTTGATAAATCTCTGATCTTAGCTTCAGCCACACGATCTTGATGTCTGATTAAACTTTCCAATCTGTGGCGCAGCAGGACAACGCCGCCATGCTCCCGAATACCTTGCACTAACAAGTGTGCCAGGTCGAAGGAGTCGATAGATGCATCTTGAACGAGAAAGGATCGAGAAATTCTCGGGTTGAGCAATGGCTCTCGGTCAAGCATTGCTGAGAGCGAAATCTCCTCTGCGGGAATATTTAAATGGGAGCATGCACTAAACCAGCGATCAGGATAATCGACTGGGTCAGCCGGCGTTGCAACGAAAAGTCCACCGGTATCTTCAATCGTGTGCGCGGCAATCTTTCTGAGAATGCGATTTTCTGAGGCGCAATCTCGCGCGGAGACGGGATCGGAAAGAGCGTAGCGACCACCAGAGTGCAGCAGACCGTGGTGACGGCCTGAGGTCCCCTGACCGATGTCGGATTGTTCGATAAGGACAACTTTTAGACCGCGTAAAGCAGCATCCCAGGCAATACCGAGCCCGGTCGCTCCGCCGCCGATGACGAGAACCTGAGTGGAAAGAGAGGACATGCCGCGGTCATTTTCTCACAGAACAGGTGCTTGTCAACGCGAACGGGAGCGATTTGTGTGAGCGAGGAAAATTAATCGGAGAGATGGCGGATGAATTCGAGCTGAGTTGAGCTTCCGTCATAACCTAAGGCGACGAAGAATGCGTGCGCACCTGTGCGAATAACATCAGTTCGTAAAAGTAGGCGTGAGCGGCCCGATTGGCGCGCCCAAGTCTCGGATGCTGCTATAAGCCGGCTTCCGACACCTTGGCGTCTCTTATTTTCACGAACGATGACAGATACAACGACTGCAGTCTCTGAATCGATAAGATCATGCGCAATACGTAGATGCGCATAGCCATATAAGAACTCTCCTTCGACAGCCAGAAGGAGTCGATCATCTCCTGGTAGTTTTTCTATTCTTGAATGGAATTCTTCTAAACTGATGTTGACGCCTTCGGACTGGAGTAATTCAATAAGTTGCTGAAGAAAGATTTCTGGGGGATGCCGCGTACGAAGGAGTTGGAGTTCCATGGTCAAGCCTGGCCATCGAGAAGGTTGGTGTTCAAAATACCTTCTGCGCCCCGTATAAAATCTTCACCAGGCATCTCATTTCTCCCGGCTGGCTGGACAATTTGCAGGAGGAGCGTGCCCGGGTTCGCGCCGATAGCCGGCTTGCCCTCAATCTTGCCCACAGCTCCAGGCTCTAAGGCGTCATTGCTGAGCGCAACAGCCTCGTGGATGCAAATTCGTTTATTTCCCCATTCAAAAAACGAAGAAGGCCAGGGGTCAAACGCTCGAATTTGGCGCTCAAGCTCAATTGCGGATCGCATAAAATCTAGCCGACCGTCTGATTTTTTTAGCAAGGGCGCATACGTTGCTTGATTCTCGTCTTGTTCGTAGGGTTGAAGTTCTCCTGATATATAACCGGGGATGGTTTCCAGGAGCAGCTCGGCGCCTAGATCTGCGAGGCGTTCAGATAATTTACCTCCCGTAGCTGATGAATGGATTGCGATACGACTTTGAGATAGGATCGGACCCGTATCAAGACCGGGATCCATCTTCATGATTGTCACGCCCGTATCTGAATCTCCAGCGCGGATTGCCGCTTGAATTGGGGCTGCTCCACGCCAACGCGGCAATAGAGACGCGTGAACATTAATGGAGCCAAACTTGGGGAGATCAAGTATCTTTGGCGGCAAGATTTTGCCGTACGCAGCTACGACAATAAGCTCAGTATTCAGAGTTTGGAGAATAGAAATAATTTCGGGCGATTTCAAGGAATCTGGTTGATAAATACTCACTCCCAAATCGTTGCCGCGCAGCTTAACGGGTGAAGGTCTCAATTTCCGTCCCCGACCAGCAGGGCGGTCAGGTTGAGTAAATACCCCAACGAGATCAAGCTCATGGTTTGCGGAAAGAGCATCGAGAGATGGAAGTGCAAATTCGGGTGAGCCCATAAATACGACGTTCATAGGGTCATCGTAGCACATCCCAGGTTTTTTCGGAAAGATAAGTATATAAGCGCAATCGATGGAAAGTACACAAGTGCAAACGAGAAAATTATTGTAAGGTACACTTTGAAAAGTAAGACGATCCCACATTTTCCATCAAGCGTAAAAGGTGGACATGAATAATGAACTGGACAATCCCAAAACTCCCTCCGGATGAAGTAAGTAAGTCTCTACGATCCTTCAACAGGATTGAACAGCAGATACTTTTTAATCGGGGATATTTAACAGAAGCTAGCGCCAATGAATTCCTGTATCCGGGCGCGTTCGTTGAAGCCGATCCCTATTTAATTAAGGAGATGAACGAAGCTATTTCAAGGATCAACGTGGCACTAGAGGAGGGGCAGGAGATCACTATCTACGGCGACTACGATGCAGACGGGGTCACTGCAACTGCCTTGTTGGCAGAGGCGCTGAGGGAGGTTGGGGCATCCATCAGCGTGTACTTCCCGGACAGATTTACAGAAGGATATGGTCTAAACCGTCAGGCGGTCGAGCGTATCGCCGCGTCGGACGCGAAGCTCTTAATAACCGTCGATTGCG
>JAIWHF010000065.1:0-12636 GCA_048629905.1 Methanosarcinales archaeon | reverse complement strand
CACATTGAAGCGCAAACCATAGCTGATTGGACAGAGCCCGGCTTTGGAAGTTGGATCCTCTTGGCATCGCACAGGCAGCCATTCGGAAGGGGGTGTATAGACCGGATACATGGGTTACAGGTGTTCGGACACTTAGGTTACACTTTCAATCAGCCACACTCTGCTTCCTCAGATCAATCGCAGCAACGCTCATGGGATGTACATTGTGGTTGACAATCAAACGTGCCTCGTTATAATGAAGTCCAATAAAATACGCTAAACGCTTGGACCGGGACGAGTAGTCGGAATCAGGTCTGACAGGGAATGGGGATCTTGGATTGAGAGTCCCCACCAGAAATGGGCCGACGAAAACCACCCGCGAGCGGAAACCGGAAAAGCCAATAATCGGCCGAGTATGGCGAACGGAGCAGCACCGTTAGCGGCTGTCAGAGATGACCCACCACGGGTCAATCTGGGTGGAACCGTGTGAGTTTATACTCCCGCCCCAGAGGGTGGGATTTTTTGTTTAAAGGTGGATAGTTAAGGAGGTTCGAAATGGCAAAGGGTAAGAAAGCACATTATGAGGAATCGGAGCTTTATCGCATTCGTCACTCCACGGCGCACATCATGGCCCAGGCGGTGATGGAGATGTTCCCGGGAGAGGCGAAGATCGCCATTGGTCCCCCGATTGAGGACGGCTTTTACTACGACTTCGATCTACCGCGCCCGTTAACCCCGGAGGATCTCGAGAGCGTCGAAGCAAGGATGATGGAAATCATCGCCGGTGATTTTGAGTTCCAGCGTGAGGTCCTGTCCGCAGAAGATGCTCAAGAACGGTTCGCCGATCAACCGTATAAAATCGAACTCATCGAAGGCTTGGAAGCCGGAGGGATGGATGAATACGGCGAGCCGATCGAAGAGAAGCCGGAGATATCCATCTATACGCACGATATCTTCACGGACCTCTGCCGCGGACCGCATGTAGAGAGCACGAAGAAAATTAATCCTAAAGCCGTCAAGCTGCTCAATGTCGCCGGCGCCTACTGGCGCGGAGATGAGAAACGTCCCATGCTGCAGCGCATCTACGGCACGGCGTGGGCATCAGCGGACGAACTTGACCAGTACCTATGGAAGCTGGAAGAGGCGAAGAAGCGCGATCACCGCCGCTTGGGTAAGGAACTCGATCTCTACAGCGTGAGCGATGCAGTTGGTCCAGGATTGATCCTGTGGCATCCGAAGGGCGGCATGGTGCGTAAGCTTGCTGAGGACTACGCTCGCGATGAACACGAAAAGGGAGGGTATGAGTTCGTTTACTCACCCCATATCGGAAAAGCGCAGTTATGGGAGACGAGCGGCCATCTCGACTGGTATCAAGACGGGATGTACGCTCCGCTGGATATTGAAGGGCAGCAGTATTACCTGAAACCGATGAACTGCCCCTTCCACGTCCAAATCTATAAGAGTCGTACGCGCTCGTATCGGGATCTTCCGCTGCGGTACGCTGAGTGGGGGACCGTGTATCGCTACGAGAGGAGCGGCGTCCTTCACGGCTTGCTGCGCGTGCGCGGTTTCACCCAGGATGACGCGCACCTGTTCTGCCGACCGGACCAGATGCCGGAGGAGATCGACCGTGTTCTCGATTTCAGCCTGAATATCCTGCGCGCTTTCGGCTTTGAGAATTTTCAGGCGTATCTCTCGACGCGAAATCCTGAAAAGGCAGCGGGGAGACCAGAAGATTGGGAAGGACCAACGGAGGCGCTGCGCAATTCACTCGAACGCGTCGGGGTTCCCTATGAGATCGATGAGGGTGAAGCCGTTTTCTACGGTCCGAAGATCGATTTAAAGTTGAACGATGCCCTCGGACGGGAATGGCAGCTGACTACGATCCAGTTCGACTTCATTCTCCCTGACCGTTTTGATATGGCTTACATTGGCGAGGATGGCCAGGAACATCGACCCTATATGATCCATCGCGCCTTGTTCGGGTCCATGGAACGGTTCATGGGAGTGTTGATTGAGCATTTCGCTGGGGCATTCCCCACTTGGCTGGCGCCGATCCAGGCGACGCTGATCCCGATCGCGGACCGGCACGTTGAGTACGCCGAAAAGGTTGCTGCCCAATTACGGGAAGCCGGTGTTCGCGTTGATGTCGATCAGCGCAGCGAGCGTATGAACGCTAAGATCCGTGACGCCCAGCTTCAGAAGATCCCCTATATGCTCGTCGTCGGGGATCGTGAAGCGGAAGCCGAGCAGGTTGCCGTGAGGATGCGTTCAGGAGAGGACCTAGGGGCTTTACCGGTTGAAGCCTTCCTCGAGCGAGTGAAAGCCGAGGTCCTGGACCATAAGTAGACCTGGCAAACCTACGAGCGTAAGTGGATCGGTGGGCGATTCCATCGATCCACTTCTTTAATTGCACGCCTCTTGCCGGCATCGTCACTCTAGGATGCCGGCGGCAGTGACATCTGCGCGTTTGCTGGTTATAATTCTAGACCTAAGGTATCCAATTATGGCGAAATTACATCTGGAAACAGCTCTGGGAATTCTTATCAGCGTCCTATTCGTAGGGTTCAGCGCGCTGCCTGCGCAGGCAGGTTCTCTGGATGGCGTGGATGGTGTCGTGGAAGCCAATGGCCCGGTGTGTCCTGTCCGCTTTCAATTGAGATTCCCTGAGCGCTGCAGACCGCAGGGTGAGCGAGCAGAACTCAACGAGCTCGCAAGCAAAGGTCTTCTGCCACAACGACCGCTCCCGCTTGTGCGGCTTGACGAGTCCCTGGGTGACCTGCCTTTCTACTACGTGCAATCCAAGCGTAAGGATGGAACGCCTCTCTACACCAGTTTGCAGGATGCATTAAAAGGGCAGAATGCATATCGGGTTATTGAACCCGGTTTTGTGTTTTTCTCATGGATCGAACGTTACGATCAGGACAATTCCGTAGCCTACATGATCGTTCCCGGTGTCTATGTCCGCGGGGACGGCATGGCTCGCCTCTCAACACCATCCTATAAGGGCTTGGCTTTCTCTCGTACACCAAGTCAAACCTTTGCATGGGTGCTCACCCACACCGAAACAAGTCGAGAACCAGGGCTGAACCAGCCCAAAACCGGCCGTATGGTCGAACGCTTTCAGATGGTCTATGTGTCCGATTCGCGGGAGGTAGATGGCTGGGTGTGGTATCAGATCGGTCCGGATGAGTGGATCGAACAGCGCAGAATAGCGAAGGTAATCCCCGATGGAACGCGCCCCGAGGGGGTCGAATCCGATCGCTGGATTTCGATTGACCTCTACGAGCAAACAATGACGGTCTATGAACAAGGGGAATTGGTGTTCGCGACACTCATCTCGACGGGGCTGGATGGATGGTGGACGCAGCCCGGAGTTTTCCAGATATACGAAAAACTTGAGGCCGATCCCATGGCAGGATCGTTTGCCGCTGACCGCTCGGATTTTTACTACCTCGAGGACGTTCCCTGGATTCTGTATTTTGATGAGTCGCGGGCCATCCATGGGTCATACTGGCACAATGGCTATGGCTATCCCCGCTCCCATGGCTGTGTAAATATGTCGCCTTTCGACTCTCATTGGATCTTCAACTGGGCGGAGGAAGGAACCTGGGTTTACGTCTATGATCCTTCAGGGCGGACACCCACCGACGCTGAGCTCTACGGTGCGGGCGGCGCCTGATAGGGTTGCTCGTTCGCCGTGGGGGTGGGCAACACCACCATCGTCTTTCTCGCAATAATTCCAACTCTGCAACTGCGATGGCCCGATAGACAACCAAATTGGCTTGAAAAGAAAGTCGATTGGAACGTGCGCGAAGGTGATTAACCTCTTGGTACTTAAGTACTCTGCCCCGAGGATTCCCCAGAATCTACAATGAGGAAAGACCAGCAATCGTATCCATCATCCCACCATCAGGAGTCGCGACCTCTATGTATGCGGACAACGAATTGCTCTTTCCAGTGCATGTGATTTCAAATTTGCAACACTCGCGTGGGGATGATTGGTGTGCGCTGGTCGAGCGCATTTCCGACCTTCCCGAAGGTGACATAGAAATTTTGGCGTTCTCATTGATGATGATTCGGCTTGATGGATGTTTGACTTGTGAAACCGATTCATACCGGGCGATGCGTGGCTGCAAAGCGTGTTCAAAACAAAGCCTGCGGCGTTATAAAGGCTCAGACCTGGAACTCTTAAGCATCTATCAGCAGGCGCTTGAGGATATTCAGCAGTATCTCAACGTTCAAGTCCCCACGATGATTAAGGAATCCATCTCCGCTAGAGCCGCTTGATCAGCCGTCAGAGCGCTATTTGAACCGGGTACTCGATACCCGGTTTTTTATTTTCTCAAAGTTGAGCGGGTGACCAGGTAGTACTACGTTAGTCCGGTTCAACTTCCTGATCTCTAACCGAGATAGCGCTGAAGAAGGTGAGGCGCGCGTCTCACCGCAGTTGTAAAAACTTCCCTTTCCAAAAAAATAACCTCGCAATTGAGCCGAGCGACTGAGCGCTTTTGCGCAGGCATAGGTTAGAATAACGATCATAAGTAATGGGAGGTTTATTCAATGACGGAATACGATGTCATCGTCATCGGCGCTGGACCCGGCGGCTACGTCTGTGCAATCAGAGCCGCCCAATTGGGCAAAAAGACAGCCATTATTGAGCGGGAGTTTCTAGGCGGGGTTTGCCTGAACGTCGGCTGCATCCCGTCAAAAGCCTTGTTGAAGAACGCCGAAGTTGCCCACACGCTGCGGGAGCGAGGGAACGAATTTGGATTCAAAGTTGATGGCTTGACTCTGGATTACGGCGCGGCTGTCAAGCGAAGCCGCAGAGTCTCCGGGCGGTTGGCAAAAGGCGTCGGATTTCTCATGAAAAAGAATGGGGTCGATGTCCATATGGGGCGTGCTGCTTTCACCGGACCGAAAACAATCGCTGTGAAAAATGAGGAGGGTGAAACCACGACGTTAACGGCAACGGACATCGTGCTGGCGACGGGCGCTTCACCGATGGTTATCCCGGGGATGGAAGCAGATGGGGACCGTGTTCTGTCCTACCGAGACGCGATTCTGCAGGAGCATCTGCCGGAATCTGTGGTGATTATTGGGGCGGGAGCCATCGGGCTCGAATTCGCAACGATATGGAGCGCTTATGGTGTGGATGTGACGCTGGTGGAAATGCTGCCGCGCATCGCGCCGTTGGAGGATGAGGAAGTAAGCCAGGAGCTCACGAAAGCATTTAGTAAACGGGGCATAAAAGTTCTGGCAGGGACGAAAGTCGAGGGGATTGAACGGCTGAAAACGAAAGTGAAAGTCACCGTTTCTGGATCGGACGGTGAGCAGACTCTCGAGGCCGAGCAAGCCCTTCTGGCAATGGGCTTCCGACCGAACACCAAGGGTCTGGATCTTAAAACCGCTGGAATGAAGTTAGACGAGCGCGGCTTCCCTGAGATCGATGAACGCATGGCGACGCCCACCGCTGGAATCTGGGCGATCGGCGACGTCACCGGCAAGCTCATGCTCGCCCATGTCGCCTCTGCGATGGGGATCATCTGCGCTGAGAATATCGCTGGCGTCGATACGACAACCCTGGATTACGGGATGATGCCGCGGGCAACGTACTGCCAGCCGCAGGTCGCATCATTCGGGCTAACCGAGGCGCAAGCGGCAGAACGCGGATATGAGGTAAAAATCGGGCAGTTTCCGTTCCAGGCGAGCGGAAAGGCTTTAGGCTTGGGGGATTACGGCGGATGGGTCAAGATCGTGACGGATGCGAAATGTGGAGAGATCCTGGGCGCGCACATGATCGGACCGGAAGTGACCGAGCTCCTGCCGGAACTCACTCTGGCGCAGATGATGGAACTTACACCCGCGGAGATCGCTCGCAACGTCCATGCCCACCCGACGCTGAGTGAAGTTGTGATGGAAGCCGCTCACCACGCGGAAGGTCATGCGATTCACATGTAGGGTCTCTCGGAGTTATCCAGCATATTCTGGAATTCAACAAGAGAAATAATCGAGGAGTGTAATTAACGCCTTTTTAACCTCCCGCAGGTTCAACACCTGCGGGAGGTTATTCATGGATAATTGTCCCTTCTCAAAAGAAAATAGGCACGGAATGTGCAATTCCCAGTTTATACTTGAATACAAGGCATCTTGATCAAGCCGAGGAGAATGAGCATGTGGGAGCGCAGACAGGTAACCGAAGTTAAAGAGCGTCACAAGGAAGCCATCCTGGCGAAGCCCAACGTGCTTGGTGTGGGAACGGGGTATAAAAACCGGAATGGGAAGCAGCTTGGCGATCTTTGTGTCATTGCGATGGTGAGTCAGAAAATTCCGCAAGCCGGCCTTGATCCCTCAGCATTGGTGCCTGTAGAACTCGAGGGGATCTCTACAGATGTCATCCAAGTTGGGTTCCTGCGTGCCCAACAAGAGCGCGACGACCGTTGGCGTCCAGCGCTTGGGGGTGTAAGTTTGGGTCATTATAAGATTACCGCCGGGACCTTAGGTGCAGTCGTCCGTGACCGGACAACCGGCACGCGTATGATTCTCTCGAATAACCACGTTATGGCCAATAACAATCAAGGACAACATGGAGATCCAATCTTGCAACCAGGTGCGGTGGACGGCGGCAGGGAAGAGAATGACACTTTCGCTACCCTGGAACGCTTCTGCCCGATCCGCTTCAATCATGCTCCGGTCGATTGCAGCACAGCCGAAATCTATGTTGGATTTGGCAATGCGATGGCGAAGTTATTGGGATCCAAGCATAGAGTGCAAGCCTTCTGGAGTGACCCCCAGGCGACCAATCAGGTCGACGCCGCCATCGCCAGACCGGTAAACGACCGGGAAGTTCTTGATGAGATCTTGGAGATCGGAGCGATAAGCGGCATTCTCCCGGCGATGCTCAGCATGCGTGTACGAAAATCCGGCAGGACAACGGGGTTGACGACGGGACAGGTTATGGTCTTAGATGCAACCGTTACCATTGACTACGGTGATCGAACCGCGCGTTTTGAGAATCAGATTGTGACGACAGCGATGTCGCAGCCGGGCGATTCCGGCTCTCTACTCGTGGCCGGGGAGTCCATGCAGGCCGTCGGTCTTTTATTCGCGGGTTCCGATCAAGTTACATTGCATAATCCAATCCAATCCGTTCTGGATTGTCTGGATGTGACCTTATGACAACTTCCTCAGAATCTGAGACAAGGCCAATAGAGTCTTACCAGAAGGTAATGGCGGTTAAGGAAAAACACGAGGGTGCATTGCTGAATAAAGCCAATGTGATGGGCGTGGGCGTGGGGCTGCGCATGCGCGCCGGGGAGCCGACCGACGAAGTGGTCCTGGTTGTGATGGTCACCCGTAAAGTGCCCCGAGCTCAATTGGCGCCTGAGGATTATGTCCCGTCGGAGATCGAAGGTGTGCCTGTCGATATCCAGGAAATCGGGGTTGTAAGGGCGGGCTGAAGCCGGATGGGTTAGACCTGTTGGAACCAGCCTCCGTTGCGGGGACATTTGCATCGCCGGAGGATGATTGAGCGCTAAGCAATTCTCTCGATAACCCAGAAGTGTGATAAACCGAAAACTCGTAAGGGAGTCGCTTCCAGCGCCTGGAGGAGAGTGCGCAACAGCTTTCCTGCACTTGGCCAGCGAGCGATGATGTTGTCGTAAGCCCCAAAAATTCTTGTGGTGTGAATAATCTTAATAGGCAGGCCGTCGAAGAGCCGCTCGAGGTCTCCGCGGGTATAGACGCGCACATGCGGGGCGAGTCGATCGCGAAACCGGCGGGGGAGATAATTGACCAGCGGGATATTGCCGAAGCGGTACCGGCCACGCAGATAGATACCGTGGGTTTCGAACGGATAGCCGCGATTAGGGACAAAGAGGACGAGCCTTCCTCCTCCTGAAGACTCTGAATTGGGGGAGCGCAGCACACGGACGATCTCCTCAAGCGCAGCACGATCATCTTCTACATGTTCAAGGACCTCATGAGAGAGGATGAGATCGAAGGTTCCGTCGCTAAAAGGGAGGCGCTCGCCTGCTCCCTGTACGACTTTATGACCCAGCTTTGAGGCAGATGAAGCATAATCGGGATCGAATTCCAGGCCATATATGTGGGATGTATGTTCGGCGAAGCGGGTCATATATTCGCCCACACCGCAGCCGTCGTCTAAGATAACACCAGATTCGCGGCCATCTGCTCCGGCCAGGATCATGCGCAGACGGCGCTCCTGCCCGGCGCGCCAAACGTAGGATGGTTCGCCGCGCAGCGCGGCTCGTTCGAGGTTTCGTTCTGTCAACGGACTAATCCTTGAATGGTGAAGATTTTACTTGATTCCAACTTTATCGATCTTCTGGAACGCCAGCCCGAGCGCCGCCACAGCACCGACCTGGCGAAAACCACCTTCAGACCAACTGTGACGTGCCTCCTCAAGCGGGAGCCAGATGACCTCCTGCTCCTCTAGATCGCCGGAATCCGGCTCGGCGACTTCCCGGCATCCGGTTGCTAAAAAGAAGTGGGCATACCCCGCGAAGTAATTTCCGCTCAGGACGACATCTCCAAGTTCATACCAGGTTGTCGCCATGCAGCCGAGCTCCTCCTTGAGCTCGCGCTTCGCGGCATCCAATGGGTCCTCCCCCTGCTCTAATACCCCCGCTGGCGGTTGAATATCAACCCCGTCAACGCCGCGCTTGTAGGAGCGGACAAGCCCAATGTGAGCGTCGGGCCTCACGGGAACGATCATCACGTATCCGGGAGTATCCAGGTGCAGGTACCCCTCGACGACGCGTCCGTCTGGTAGGCGGACATCATCTTCGAAAATCTGCATCCAGGGTGAACGGTCGAGTAAAAGCGTGCGTTTCAGTGTTTCCCAGGGTGTTAGATCGGGCATCTTTCGGTCTCCCATTGGGTTGGAAGGGAACCAGAACTATCCGTATGGAAGGTCAATTATATGCAGTTTTCCAGATTGCTTGAAGGTGTGACCTGGACCTCGATGGCTGGAAATTCTGCTATATCCAGCCCCGTAACGTGTAGTAAATCAAACCCATCCATTCTCGCAGAGCGGATTTGCTTACAGCCAGCGCCCCTAGATCAGGCACAACGCTGTTCGATGAGAAGCTGCTTGTTTCGGAGCGTGGGGCGGATATTGCGGGAATGGGCTCCAAGCCTTGCTCTAGGAAGGAGAAATACGCCCGACGCATGTGTGTTGGTGAGGTGACGAGGATAAAGCGTTCGCTACCAGCCGCGATGAGCATTGGTGGGACGTTAAGCGCTTGGTCGTGCGTGTTAGAGGAATCTGACTCAAGCAGGATCCTTTGGCTTGGCACACCCAGATCCACAAGAGCATCGCGCATCGGTTCGCTCTCGGGCGTGAGTAGGCCGCTTCTTAGGTTGGTGCCGCCGGAGACGATAACAATCGGGTCATCGAGCATCTGATACAAGCGAGCGCCCTCCATCGCCCGCAGCGCGCTCGACTCGCTCACGGAATTCATTTCCAATTCTCCAGCTCGAAAGGAAGCGCCGCCTCCGCCAAGGATTACAATAGCGTCCACGTCCGCGTACTCTTCAGCAGAGTTGATGGGTTCATAGCCTACGCTCAAGCCGCGCTCGAGCAGCGAGGCGGCGAGTGGGATGCTGAGCAATACATATAAGATCGATAAGAAAAGCAACCAGCGTCTTCCCCACTTCTCAGTTCTCCAACCGATGAAGAGCAGGATAACCCCGAGGATGAGACCAAGCAGGAGGAACGCGGTTGAGCCCGGGATAAGCATCTCCTTGATGAGCTCGATGGCTATGTCCATGAATTACTCCAATCCCCAGAGAGGGGGAAAGTAGCCGCAAACCCCATAGTCGTCCAAAGAACAAGACGGGCTCATGAATTATTTCCGAGCGGGATCACGGAGCGTGGGATGAAGGGTGTGTCGCCTTCGGTCGAGCCGAGGTAGAGGTGAATCTTATCGACAGAAAAACTGAAAGATGGAGCTGGAGGAAGCTTGATATTATCCGCCTCCTCGGGATCATCAAAGCGGGCCAAAGTGAGGTGAGGATGAAGCTCGGTTCCGTGCTCGCCCCCGTAAACCGGGTACTCAGGGAAGGATTGTGAAAGCTGTTGGTGAAGCTGAACGATCGGCTCTGGGTCTGAGGTCTCGAGGAATATCGCGCCTTTGAATGTCCCATACTGATCTAATGTGACCTCGAAGGGAGAAATCCCCGCGCACAGGCGATTGAGCTCATCAATTGCAATTTCAACCTGTTCCGGAGGGACAAAGGGGTAGAGCAGCGTAATGTGAGCAGGGACATTGCTCTCGAAGGATTCTACATCGTATTGCTCCCGAATCGGGAAACTGAAGACCTGAACTGGTTTGGGAGGGATTATCAACAGCGCAGTCTCTAGTTGCATGTTCCATCCATAAGTCGTCGATGATCGGGCTCATCGGCGGAAATTGTTATAGCTCCGATTGCGTAGAGCCATCATTTCGACTCCAGCTTGCATCGTTTGCAGGACAAAATGAATCCCACCTTGGAGTATACAGCACCTTATGTAGGTTTTGGCGACCAGGAAATTATTCTTATAACGCTTCGAGGGCGGGACGATGATGTTGGGTTATGGATAAATCTTGACTGTGAAGGTCTGGGTTGCCATCGTGCCCCCACTTCTATATGGTTTTTTCTCGCCGTGGATTTCTCGATTCAAGAACGGATAAAGGATCTGCGTCTTTCCTGTAAATCCGAATTGGACCAAAGAGGGCTGATATAATTTGCCCATGCGTTCACGGATAATGTGGCTTCTTATTGGCACGATATTAATTGCTCTGCTCGTTACCGGGATCTACCAGATTCCGAGTGTTAAATTCAACCTCGAGTGGCGCATCGATGCGGCCGTTGGAATCGTGCGCGGGTGGATATTTCCGCATGACGTGCTTCCGACGCCATCCGGCGCAACAGCGATCACAGCCCCGCCTACCTCCATACCTTCCCCAACATCAGATGTTCTCCAGAGCGATTCGAACCCCAACCCCGCGCCCACATCCATCCCTTTACCGGAATCGGTGATGCTCCCCTCACCGGAGTGGGAGAAGCAGGATTGGAACAATTGCGGGCCGGCGACGCTGGCGATTGCCCTGCGCTACTTTGGCTGGGAGGGAGATCAATTCGAGATCTCGGATCTCGTAAAACCTGATCGCGGGGACAAGAACGTCAACATCGAAGAGATGATCTATTTCGTTCGCACTAGAGCTGGTTGGCTGGAAGCCGATTTTCGTGTGGGGGGGACGATCGAGACCTTAAAGCGGTTTCTGGCGATGGGGTACCCGGTTGTGGTTGAAAAGGGGTATGTTATCGTGAGCGACGGCCCTGACGACGGCTGGGCGGGTCATTACATGCTGCTCACGGGATACGACGATTCGCGGCAGGTTTTTGTGGGTCAGGACTCATTCATCGGTCCAGACCGGGAGATTACCTATACCGACCTTGAGGAAGCTTGGAAAGCCTTCAATCACGTATTCATGTATGTCTACCCTGTATCAGATCCCGCGCCGCTAGAATCAATATTGGGTCCGGATTTCGATGTAGATGTGAACCGCGAACGGGCATTGGCTCGCGCGCAGCGTGAGATAGAGCTTGATCCCGAGGACGAATTCTCCTGGTTTAATCTGGGGTCAAATTTGTTGTACTTTGAGCGATACATAGAGGCCGCCGATGCGTATGACACGGCGCTGATTCTGGGATTGCCCTGGCGCTTCACCCGCTACCAATTCGGCCCCTACATCGCCTATTTCCATTCAGGTCGGACAGAGGACGTAATTGCATTGACAGAGGCGACACTCCAGCGCACAGCGAAAGCTGAGGAAGCACGTCTGTGGCAGGGTTGGGCGTACTACAGGCTGGGTGATGTGGGCGCAGCGATCGAGGACTTTCGGACGGCTTTAATAATCAATGCGAACTACCTCGATGCGCATTATGCGTTAGAATACTTGGGGGTTGGACCTTAAGGGCCCAAAGTTTAAATATCAGAATTTACGCTCAGCCGGGCGGTAAGATCGCCCCCCGCCGTTCCGGCGATGACGAATAATCCTAAGGAGAGAGTAAGATGCTAATAAGTAAAGAGTTAACCGCGGCGATGAACGCCCAGGTTGGAAGCGAACTTGCGGCTTCTAACCAGTACATCATCATTGCTTCCTATTTTGATAGTGAGCAGCTCCCGGAGTTGGCTGATTTCTTCTTCCGCCAATCCGATGAGGAGCGCATGCACGCGCTGAAATTCGTGCATTATGTCCTAGAGGCCGGCGGGGAAGTATCGATCCCGGCGATCGAGGCTACGCCGCAAACACTTGACTCAGCGGAAAACGCGGTGAAGGCTGCGCTGGATTGGGAGCTGGAGGTCACCAGCCAGATCAACAATATTATGGACCTGGCCATCAAGCAGAACGATCACCTCGCCCAGAGCTTCATGCGCTGGTTCATCGACGAACAATTGGAAGAGGTTTCCACGATGGATAACTTACTGGGGGTTGTTCGCCGAGCAGGCGAGCAATTGCTCCTGGTTGAGAATTACCTCGTTCGACGTGGTGACCCACACGCACAGGAAGCCGGCGCCGAGTAAGTCTGTACACTTGCGATAAACGCCGCAGCTATAAGTTTAGCTGCGGCGTTTTTTTGTTCTCA
>JAIWHF010000064.1:0-12710 GCA_048629905.1 Methanosarcinales archaeon | reverse complement strand
CGCGTCCATAGCTATCACCATGGAGTCATAGGGGATATGGTGGACCTGCATTCGATGACCCGTGACGACCTCTTTGCACATTACCGTCGACACTATGTGCCCAACAATGCGGTCCTGGTTGTCGCCGGTGACTTCAGCACCCGTCGAATGCTGGACCAGATACGAGAGATCTTTGGTCCCTTGCCCAAGGCTCCAGCGCCGCAGCACATGTCAAGGCCAGAACCCCCCCAGAGCGGGGAGCGGATTGTCAATGTCAGTGGACCTGGTGAAACGCATTATCTAAAAATTGCCTATCATGCTCCAGCGGCAGATGACGACGATTTCCTGCCACTAACCGTTCTGGGAAGTGTACTTGCGGGGGCTTCAAGTTTTAATTTCTTCGCTGGAGGGTTATCCAATAAAACATCGCGTCTTTATCGAGCCCTCGTTGACGGCGAGGTTGCGGCCTCTGTTCAGGGAGGTTTGGCCGCATCCATTGATCCTTATCTCTATAACGTCCACATCACGGTGCGCCCAGACCGGACGCCGGAGCAGGCGCTTGCCGTGCTGGATCAGGAGATGGCTCGAATTCGCGAAGCGCCGATCGATGAAGATGAGCTGTCAAAAGCGATTAAACAAGCGCGTGCTCTTTTCGCGTATAGCAGCGAAAGTATCACCAATCAGGGATTCTGGCTTGGTTTTTGCGAGATGTTTGCAGATAGCTCATGGTACGAGAGCTATCTGGACCGCCTGGCAGAAGTAACCCCCCAGATTGCGTGGGAAATTGCTCAAAAATACCTCGTTGACTCCAATCGCGTCGTTGGTTTCTACCGCCCAAATTCGAGCTGAGTTATGACTAAAGAAAAACCACTTCTACCACATCTTGATATTGCTGCTCTACCCGGACCGGACACGATCCGCAGGGAAGAGTTACCCAATGGCATTGTGGTGCTCATTCGCGAAAATTTCTCCAGCCCGTCTGTTGTCCTCTCCGGTTATCTTTTGGCAGGAGCGCTTGCGAATACAGCGGATACTGCTGGACTGGCTTTCATGACAGCAATCGCCATGACCCGCGGCACACAAACGCGTTCCTTTGAACAGATTTTCGAAGCCATAGAATCTATTGGCGCACACTTATCGCTGCATGGGGGGACACACACCACAGCTTTCCATGGGAAGGCGCTTGCAGAAGATCTCGGTTTACTCTTAGAGCTCTTAGCTGATGTTCTTCAGCATCCATCTTTCCCGAAAACGGAATTTGAACGATTGCGCGCTCAGCAGCTTACTGCGCTGGCGATCCGAGAACAGGATACCGGGGCACGGGCACAAATGGCATTCGACACACTGGTGTATCGTGATCATCCTTACGGGCTGTCGACGAACGGTTATGTCGAGACAATCCGTGAATTGACACCCTCTGATCTACGCAAGTTCCATCGTGAATACTTCAGCGCCTCAGGCCTTGTGATAACAATCGTTGGTGGAGTTGAAGCAGAAAAGGTTCTAGACCTTGTTTCTTCTACGCTTGGCCAATGGACAACGAAGAAGCGACGGGAGATGCCCGACCTGCCGGTACTGAAGCCACTGAAGAAATCCAGGAGAGTGGAAGTCCGACTAGAAGGGAAGGCACAGAGTGACCTGGTCATCGGAACCGCTGGACCCAGTCGGTACGATGAAGAGTATTTAGCGGCTGCAATGGGGAATAGCATCCTCGGGCGTTTCGGTATGATGGGAAGAATTGGTGAGGCGGTGCGTGTCAGCGCGGGATTGGCGTATTACGCGTATAGTGCGATTTCAGGCGGACCGGGGCCTGGCCCTTGGCAAGTGGTTGCCGGGGTAAACCCGAAAGACGAGAATCGCGCCATCGAGATTGTCCAGAAAGAGATCAAGCGTTTCACATCTCGCCGCGTGAGTGAGGAAGAGCTTTTAGAGAACAAAGCCAGTTTTATCGGTCGTCTCCCGATGCAACTCGAGTCAAATGAGGGAGTTGCAGGGGCGATCTCGCATATGGAACGCTATGATTTAGGGTTGGATTACTATCAGCGTTATCAAAATATGATCGCAGGGATAACTCGCGACCAGGTTTTGGCAGCCGGGAAACGCTATCTCGACACTGAAAGGCTTGCAGTCGCCATCGCTGGTCCGGATGGGGGTGGGGTTTGATGCTGGTCTCATCAGGCGTAGACATTGTCGAGGTCGAACGTATCGACCGCGCCATCATACGCCATGGTCAGCGCTTTTTTCAGCGCTTGTTTACACCCAATGAATTGGTTGATTCAGGAGGGCGTACACCGGCACTGGCGGCTCGTTTTGCAGCGAAGGAAGCGGTAGCGAAGGCGCTTGGCACCGGCATCGGCGAGGTGGGTTGGAAAGAGATAGAGATCATCAAAGGACCACATAAAGAGCCTCTGCTTCATCTCTCTGGTCGAGCGGAAGAGACAGCCCATGAATTAGGGATTACCGCCTGGTCGATTAGCTTGAGTCATACCCATGAGCACGCGGTTGCAGTCGCTATTGCGCTGCGACAAGCCCCATAAGTTTTCATAACGGAGAAGTTTTGGGTGATGGATATCCAAGAGATCACCGTAGGAAGCCGCATCGAGGACAACCAGCAGGTTACCCTTGAGCGAGTTGCGTCTCATCTTGGGAGCGGTTCACTTCAAGTGTATGCAACGCCAGCAATGGTCGCTTTCGTAGAACAAACATGCCGGAAACTTGTCGAACCTCACTTACCCGAGGGAATGACGACGGTAGGGATTGCCATTACCGTGCGCCATATCGCCCCGACCCCATTGGGGGGAAAGGTCTCCATCCTGGCGGAAATTGTCCTGATCGAGAAGAACGTAGTTTCCTTCCAGGCCGAGCTCTGGGATGAGATGGAGAAGATCGGTGAAGCGGCACATGAACGTGCAGTGATCGAGATAGATCGCTTCACCGAGCGCGTGCAGAAGAAATCCCTTTAATCTACAACCGTTAATGCTGATTAATCCGATCCTGTGATCAAGCCTTAAAGGTTCTTGAATCACCACCAGGCACGCCTCGATTCACACCTTAACTTTATTGGTTCACTGGTCTACGCATTGAACGAGTTATTTACGTTCTTTGACGAAGGTTCACGCCCATGATATACTCTCCTTCGCTCCCGCCTGATCTTGAATCCGGGCGGGAATAATTCTGCCCAATTCGGGCAAATACGCACGCCTCAGGATTACGCCGGGCGTGCCGGTTGGCCAACTGGTTCCGGCGTAGAATAAATGGGGCGGAGGTTTAACGCATAGGAGGTTACCTCATGGCCGTTGTTAGTATGAAAGCCCTGCTTGAAACAGGGGTCCACTTTGGTCATCGAACACGTAAGTGGAACCCAAAGATGAAATCGTACATTTTCACCGAACGAAACGGCATCCACATTATCGATCTTCAACAGACTTTGGAAGCGCTCGAAGAGTCTTACGGAGTCATTCGAGATATCGTCGCTGACGGCGGCGGTATTCTCTTCGTAGGCACGAAGCGCCAAGCGCAAGAGACCATCGAATTGGAGGCTGTCCGCTGCGGCATGCCCTATGTCAACTTACGTTGGCTGGGGGGTACTCTCACGAATTGGATGACGATACGCAGCCGGATTGACGAACTCGAAGGGCTGGAGCGCCGCAGGGACGCGGGCGAATTAGAGCTTCTCACGAAGAAGGAAGCGCTAACTATTACCCGGCGGATTAACAAATTAGACGCCCGGCTGGGTGGAATTCGCGAGATGCGAACCCTGCCGAAGGGGCTTTTCGCTGTCGATGTCCGCCAGGAGAGCACCGCCATTCACGAAGCAAATCTGATTAACATCCCCGTTATCGCTCTGGTCGACACAAATTGCGATCCAAGTGTCATCGACTATGTCATCCCTTCAAACGATGATGCGATCCGCGCCATCAAGCTGCTAACGTCAAAGGTTGCCGATGCCGTTCTCGAAGGCAAGGCGCTGCGCAAAGATGATGAGGAAGAGCAAGTCGACGATTCGGGTAAAGCACTGCCTGTAGAAGGACACGAAATGAGCGACGAAGAGCTGCTTGGTGAAGCCACACTGGCGAAAATCCAGAGCGGCGCCTTCGGCGAAAAAGAAAAGGCCGAAGAAGAAACCGAGGAGAAAAAGGTGTCCGAGGAAGGGGATGCCACCGAAAAACCTGAGACAACTGAAACATCCGTGGCAGATGAAGAACCTGAAGCAACGGAAGAGTCTGAAACGACAGAAGAACCTGAAATGACGGAAGAATCCGAAACGGCTGAAGAGCCTGAAACGACAGAAGAACCTGAAGTGACGGAAGAATCCGAAACGGCTGAAGAGCCTGAAGCAGTTGAGGCCGAGGACGAGGAGAAAACAGAAGAATGAGCATCGCAGCTGAAGACGTAAAAGCTCTGCGTGAAAAAACAGGCGTTGGCGTTCTCGATTGTAAGAAAGCCCTAGAAGAGACCAACGGCGATATGGATAAGGCGACCGTCCTTTTGCGTGAACAAGGATTGGCCGATGCAAAGAAGCGCGCTAATCGAGAGACTCGCAACGGGAGGCTTGAGCTGTACAGCCACGGGGATGGCAGGGTGGGGGTAATGGTGGAGGTCAATTGCGAGACGGACTTTGTCGCCCGCACGGATGGCTTTCGCGAATTTGCCCACGAGATCGCCCTTCAGATTGCGGCCTCAGCGCCGCAGTGGGTCCATGAAGAAGATGTCCCGGAAGAAGTCATCAAAGCTGAGCGGGAGATCGCACACAAACGTGCCCTGGGTGAGGGAAAGCCGGAGAAGGTCATGGATCAGATCATCGAAGGCAGGTTAAACAAATTTCTCGATGAAACATGCCTCATGCGGCAAGAATACATTCGGGATGATTCCAAGACTGTAACCGATTTATTGAATGATGTAATCGTGAGCACGGGGGAGAACATCACCTTACGACGGTTTAAACGATGGGAAATCGGCGAGGAGCTAGCGTAATAAATCGGGCCAACAATTTGTTGGCCCGATTGCTTAAGGCGATAATTACCCAGGAATTTATGAGGGAATAAAATGGCTGATCCTGTATACCAACGAATCCTACTCAAACTCGGCGGTGAAGTTCTGGCGGGAGATGGCGGCATTGGCATTGATCCCCGAAAGGCAGAGAAAGTAGCTGCGCGGGTAGAAGAGGTTCGCGCACTCGGTGTCCAAATCGCAATTGTCATAGGTGCGGGGAACCTCTGGCGCGGTCTGGAAGGGATCGAACGTGGCATGGAACGGGCTACAGCTGATTACATGGGAATGCTCGGGACCGTGATGAACTCTCTGGCGCTTATGGACGCGCTCGAGCGTGGTGGATCGGTTACGAGAGTGATGTCGGCTATAGAGATGCGCGCCGTGGCGGAACCCTATATACGTCGTCGCGCAATTCGCCACCTGGAAAAGGACCGAATAGTGATCCTCGGTGGAGGGACCGGAAATCCGTATTTCTCCACCGATACTGCAGCAGCTTTGAGAGCGATGGAAATTGAAGCCGACATCGTGATAAAAGCTACAAAAGTCGATGGCGTCTACGATGCCGATCCGCAAAAAAAGCCAGACGCAAAACGCTTTGACCATCTCACGTATATCGACGCGCTCAGCCGGCGTTTAGAAGTTATGGACAGCACGGCGATCTCCCTTTGCATGGACAACCAACTCCCGATCCTTGTTTTGGATATGTGGCAATCCGACAGCCTCACGAGAGCCGTTCTAGGCAAGCCGGTTGGCACTGAAATCTCAGATACGTAAATTCCCTATAATTAACGTTGTCCCAGATACTCATTTCGGGGATAATGCTTAGTGGCAAGAGCTGGGAAGATGGTTCTTCTCCAGAGCAACGGGTATACACGCTCTTTGGGATTTGTAAACATTATCCCTTCACAAAAAAACCGAAATTGAGCTATCCTTATAAGGAACCCACACTTAAGGTAAGGTCGAAAAAAGGAGAGTATCTATGGTACAGGATGCGCTCGCAGAGGCTCAAACCCGCATGAAAGGAGCGATCAGTTCCTTTGAGGATGATCTCGCCTCGATTCGAACAGGCCGCGCCTCTCCCGCTCTTGTCGATCGTCTATCTGTTGAATACTACGGTAACCCAACGCCGTTAATGCAGCTCGCAACAATATCTGCCCCTGAACCGCGACTTCTCACAATCCGTCCTTTCGACCCGGCCAGCATTAAAGATATTGAGCGCGCGATCATGTCTTCCGATCTGGGTCTAAATCCCAATAACGATGGTAAGCTTATCCGCTTGAGCATTCCCCCGTTGACCGAAGAACGCCGCCTTGAACTCGTTCGTGTTGTAAAGAATCGAGCGGAGGAAGGCCGCGTTGCAGTACGGAACGTGCGCAGGGATACCCAGAATGACTTACGCGAGTTCGAGCGCGAGAAGATGATTTCGGAGGACGAACTAAAGCGCGGAGAGGATGATCTCCAGAAGCTAACAGATCAACACATTGACCAGATCAATGAGATCGGGGAACGAAAAGAAACTGAGGTCCTTGAAGGTTGATCAAAACTTCACGCAACCTATGACAAACGAATCTGAGATAAAACTTCCAGAGAACATCCCGGAGCACGTTGCCATCATCATGGACGGCAACGGTCGTTGGGCGCGCTCGCGCGGCTTGCCGCGCATGGCAGGGCACCGCGCTGGTGTTGATAACCTGCGTCGGATCCTCGAAGCCGCCGCGGAATACGGAATCAAGTATCTTACAATCTACGCATTCTCGACGGAGAACTGGAAGCGCCCTCCGGCAGAAGTGAAGGGATTGATTAATATTCTCGAGGATGTAATCGATAGAGAGTTGAAATCGCTTGATGAAAATGGCGTTCAATTGCGCCACATCGGACGTCTTGAACAGCTGAAACCGGCGCTTCAAGATAAGGTCAAGCAGGCCATTAAAATAACAGAGAAAAACGACAGGTTGATTCTCAACGTGGCATGGAACTATGGCGGTCGGGACGAGATTGTTTGTGCTATCAGGGAGATGATCGCGGACGGTATTCAGCCTGAGGAAATCACCGAATCCACCGTCGGCCGCTACCTCTTCACTTCCGAATCGCCCGATCCAGATTTGATCATTCGGACGTCAGGTGAGATGCGTGTGAGTAATTTCCTCATCTGGCAAGGTGCCTACTCAGAGTGGTATGTCACAACCACCTACTGGCCCGATTTCGATCCTGAAGAATTGCTAGAGGCGCTACATGTCTACGCACAGCGCGAACGTCGCTACGGGCGCATCTCAGATAAGGCATCACCAAGGTAAACATGCTGCGTGAGCGAAGCGCTATTGCTCTCCTGCTCTTCCCGCTGATCGCGTGGATTATTGCCGATGGTAGTTGGTTGTACGCAGTCAGCATCATGGGCATTCTGGCAATGGCTGCCTACGAATTCGGCAACCTTTTTTATGCTGGCGGTTACCGTCCGGCAATACCCTTATTAATCATTGGCACTGTCGCCGTAGTTCTTGTTCGTATCTATTTTGGATTCGAGGTTGATTACATTCTTCTTGCAGGTATCGTTTTTGTCGCCTTGACCTGGCATGTGATCGACTTCGAGCGGGGAGCGCCTAAATCAGGTACGGACTTTGCCCTGACCCTCACTGGGATACTTTATGTCGGGTGGATTGGAGCCTTCCTTATAACGATCCGTCACATGCCCGATGGTCTTTGGTGGTTCTTATTGTCCCTGATGTCAGTTTGGATTGCGGATTCGGCAGCCCTCCTTTTTGGGCGCCGATTTGGTCGTCATAAGCTTGCCCCCCGCGTGAGTCCAAAAAAAACCTGGGAGGGCTACCTTGCAGGAATTGCAATGGGGATTTTGAGCGGAGCGGGCATGGGTTTGCTCTGGCGAATAGGGGCTGGGCCGCTCTCGGGCATAAACGCGATGTCGGGTGCGATCGTCGGAGGGGTAATTAGCACGGCAGCGCCGATTGGGGATCTCGGCATAAGCATGTTCAAACGTCAAATCGGCGAGAAGGATACCGGGGCATTGCTCCCTGGTCACGGTGGGGCTCTGGATAGAATCGATACCTGGCTTTGGTCAGCCGTACTAGGTTACTTTCTTGCGATTGTATTAATTGCCACAGGGTAAATAACAAACTCGGAGAGTGTCTGAATGAAAACAAAACCATCGCACAATCTCGCGTTAGATCTCGCCCGCGTCACGGAGGCGGCAGCGCTCGCAGCTGGACGGTGGATGGGTCGAGGGCAGAAAGAGGATGGGGACCAGGCGGCAGTGGATGCGATGCGCCTGGTGTTAAATTCAATCGATATCGACGGAGTTATCGTCATTGGCGAGGGCGAGAAGGATGAAGCGCCGATGCTTTTCAACGGCGAGAAACTTGGTACAGGGAACGGACCAGCATTGGATATCGCTGTGGACCCGGTTGAAGGCACGCGTCTCCTCGCCCAAGGGAGACAGGGTTCCGTCGCGACCGTCGCCCTGGCCGAGAGCGGTTCGATGTTCAATCCCGGACCGATTGTTTACATGCATAAGATAGCAGTCGGTCGACGGGGGAAGGGGCATATTGATATTGACGCGCCTATCGAGGTGAATTTAAATGCGATCGCTCGTGAAAAAGGCGCAGATGTGGACGACCTGACAGTGGTTATTCTAGAACGCCCGCGCCACGAGGAACTGATCCAGCGCGTCCGCGAGACAGGCGCTCGAATCCGGTTAATTACCGACGGTGATGTCGCCGGCGCAATATTGGCCGCGCAACAGGGCTCGGGCATCGACATATTAATCGGGATTGGCGGGACTCCCGAAGGAGTCCTTGCTGCCTGCGCGTTGAAATGCATGGGCGGTGAGATACAGGGGCGGTTGTATCCTAGAAATGAAGCCGAAACGAAGGCGGCGAAGGATCTAGGTTACGATTTGGAAAAAGTGCTCAGGATCGATGACCTCGTCGCTACGGAGGACATCTTCTTTGCCGTCACGGGGATCACCGACGGCGAGTTGGTGGATGGCGTGAACTACTCCGGTACTGGCGCGCGAACACACAGTATCGTGATGAGAGGGGTAACCGGAACCGTACGCGAAATCATCGCAACACACCGTTGGGACAAACTGATGACAGTAAGCGAGATTCAATACGATCGTATCGGGTGACCCCGCCATGGGCCATTAGGTGTCTCCGCAAGAGAAAAACGGCGCGAATATAAACCGCCAGGTTTCTAAATTAGGTTCAAAATCTACAGAAGCGTAAGAAGAAATGACTTCGTAACGATTCTCTTTGGGTCTAAGTGGTGAGGGCAGGGAGAACTTTAGGAGCGTGGGTAGTGAATGGGAATAGAGCCCTGCTTGCTTCCGTCCTTTCTGCGTGCTATAATGCCTGCGTTCAAGAAGACTTGTTGTCTCAGGGCAGCACCCCCTTCAACCAACTCTGACCAGAATAACATTTGAGCTATCCTCGAATATTTATCACTATATGTGGTTACCTACTTATTAATCGCGAGCACTAATCGATAGAAGCCATATACGAAATTTTCCATTGGGAGTACATTAATGAATATTGGGCAACTTGAAGGAATGACTCTGTCCGACCTGAGGGATTTGTCGAAAGAGTATGATGTGAGCGGCGCCTCCCGCATGAAAAAAGAGGACTTGATTCTCCGGATTATGCAGTCGGATGCGGAACGTAGAGGACTGGAGCTGCGCGGCGGTGTGTTGGAAATCATGAACGAGGGGATGGGGTTTCTGCGCGCAGATCACTATCTCCCGGGTCGCAATGATATTTATGTCTCGCAATCCCAGATGAGACGCTTTAAATTGCGAACAGGGGATATGATCATCGGCCAAATCCGTCCTCCGAAAGATACAGAGAAATACTTCGGTTTGCTCCGCGTTGAATCGATCAATGGAATGGATCCGGAAGATGCGAAGGACCGGCCCAGGTTCAACGATCTTACGCCGATCTTCCCGGAGGAACGATTTGATCTCGAGACGGATCGCTTCACGCTCGCCACGCGGTTGATCAATCTGGTCGCGCCCATCGGTAAAGGGCAGCGGGGGTTAATTGTCTCGCCACCGAAGGCGGGGAAAACGACGGTATTAAAGCAAATCGCCAATGCGATTTCTCTGAAGTATCCTGAGGTTCACCTCATGGTTGCGCTCATTGGCGAGCGGCCGGAAGAAGTGACCGATATGGACCGTTCGGTCGATGCAGAAGTGATTGCCTCCACGTTTGATGAACCGGTTACTTCACATGTCCGTGCGGCGGAAATGGCTCTGGAAAGAGCCAAGCGTTTGGTGGAGTGCGGGAAGGATGTCGCCATTCTTCTCGATTCGATAACGCGCCTCACAAGAGCTTATAACCTGATGGTGACGCCCTCAGGCAGGACACTCTCGGGTGGCATCGATCCCGCAGCGCTCTACCCGCCGAAGCGGTTCTTCGGAGCGGCGCGGAATATTGAGGAAGGTGGGTCACTTACAATCATCGCCACAACTATTGTCGACACGGGCTCACGCATGGATGATGTTATTTACGAGGAATTTAAGGGAACTGGGAACATGGAACTTCACCTCTCACGCAAGCTGCAGGAGAGGCGAGTCTTCCCCGCTTTTGATATCGATCGCTCCTCGACTCGTCGTGAGGAACTATTACTTGGGCCAGATCTCACGCGGCGTGTGTGGCTGATGCGGCGGATGTTCGCTCAAATGATAGAACCGCCGGTCGGAGCTGGAATGGACCTCACAACAGCCACCGAAGCGCTCTTGCACCGCATCGCACAAACCGAAAACAACATCGAGTTTCTTGAATCGCTCTCCGAAGATCAATAACCAACACCAGCCACGAGACTGGCGACAGCGGCTGTGGACCATAGCGCCTTTCATCATTGGCGCGCTGTGCATAATCGCAGTCGGCTGGGTGATCGGATTGAATATTCGATCGCGCAGCCAAGCTAGCGATTCACCGGCATCATCTGGCGAACGTATCTCTTCTGGGGACCTCACAGATCTTTCCGCTCTCCCTGTTTACGATCCTGATGCTGAAACGAAGATGCTCTCCCGGACGGCGAACTTAAACACATCAAAGCCCAGCCGGCCACGCGTCGATGTCCTTCACTACACAGTTCAGCCGGGCGATTCGGTCTTCGGGATTTCGGCGAAGTTTGCCATCGCACCAGAGACGCTGTTGTGGGGTAATTTTGAGGTATTAAATGACGACCCTCACCTTCTAAAACCTGGCCAGGAGTTGAATATTCTGCCGGTCGATGGGACGTATTATGAATGGCAGGACGGGGATGATCTCGATCATGTCGCTGGCTTATTCGGTGTTGAGCCGCGGGAGATTATTGAATATCCAGGAAACCATTTAAGCTTCGTCGATCCGCAGATTATGCCCGGGACCTGGTTGATCGTCCCTGAAGGCCAGCGAGCTTTTAAGCAGTGGTTTGTCCCGACAATCGCTCGTGGCCAGGCGGGTGTCGGCGCGGCATATGGACCCGGTGGCTGTGCCGGACCTTATACTGGCGTTGTTGGAAGCGGCGGCTTCATCTGGCCGGCGGCAAACCATTACATCTCTGGCAATGATTATTGGTCCGGCCACCTGGCGATCGACATCGCTGCGGGGATGGGGGCGGGAATATGGGCTGCAGACGGCGGGGTCGTCGTTTTCGCTGGCTGGTCAACGGTTGGCTATGGCAATATGGTCATGATTGATCATGGGAACGGTTGGCAAACCGTATATGCCCACTTGAGCCAGGTCGGTGTGGGGTGTGGGCAGAGCGTGAACCAGGGGCAGAGTATCGGGCTGGCCGGTTCCACCGGCAATTCGACGGGACCACACCTGCATTTTGAAACTCGTTTTCAGGATGGATTTGTTAATCCGTGGTATGTTCTTCCTTAGGATGTCTATAGCTGATGCTTGACGGTCCACAACGCGCTTGATATGATGCGCGCGTAGGATCAAGGGAAGGCGGAGAAATTGAAGGAAAAGGCAACGAACGCGAGTGACAAAGGCTCGCCCCCAATTCGAGCGTGGAAGCGCATCGAGTTATGGGCGAAAATTTGCGTGGTTACGTTGCGCGATCCTATTCTGCGTTTCACGGGCCATCTAGCTCTTCTAACCCTCATAGCGTTGGGGGTATGGGCTGCTCGCCTGGGTTGGGATACGCTCCCATTGGACGCATACGCCGGAGTGGTGGAAGAAAACGAAAGCGCTAACCTGGCAGCACCAACAATATTAAGGCTCGGGATTGCCGACCTTCCTCCATACGCAGGCGGCTCAACTCAACTTGAAGGTGTGGGGCGCTCGACGAATATCCATACAGTTTTCCCTGAACGTCCACGACTTGAAGTGATTAAGTACCAGGTGCAAGAGGGGGACAGCATCTTCGGGATCGCAGACAAATTCAGCCTGAAACCTGAAACGATCTTATGGGGCAATTTCGACGTGCTCCAGGACGATCCCCACCGGCTCAAACCCGGACAGGAACTCAACATTTCACCAGTGGATGGAACGTTGTATGAATGGCATGATGGGGATGGATTGAGTGGGGTTGCGCGGTTCTTCGGTGTCGAGCCCAGTGAGATTATCCAGTGGCCGACGAACCATATTGATCCCAACATGGACCCAGAGAACCCAGATATCGAAGCGGGTATGGTGCTGATTATCCCCGGCGGTCAACGCTCCCTGGTCACTTGGAGCGCGCCACGCATCTCGCGCAGCAATCCTGCGGTGGCAAGGGTTCTTGGACCAGGTGCA
>JAIWHF010000063.1:0-12850 GCA_048629905.1 Methanosarcinales archaeon | reverse complement strand
TGATGGCGCCTTCTACCTACGTGATGCCCATCCTGTATGGTGGGACGGAGGCGCAGAAGGAAGCATTAATCCCACCGGTCATTGAAGCTGAATGGAAGCCGTATGTGGCCGCCCTCACCGAATCCCGTTTCGATTTCCATCTTGGCGAGATGAGCACGATTGCAAAGAAGACTAAAAGTGGATATTCGCTCACCGGCGAAAAGGCATATGTACCCTTCGCCGACCAGGCTGAATCATTCCTGGTATTTGCCGCATTGGATGGGAAGACGCAAGCGTTCATCGTTCCCCCGGATGCGAAGGGATTGACCGTCGGTGAGAGGGACAAGCTTCTTGGCATACAATCTCTGCCGACATTCCCCTTAACTCTGGAAGATGTAAAAGTTCCGACCGATGCTCGTTTGGGTGGGGACGATGGCTTTGATCCAGCGTCCGTCATCGCCAGCGCTCAATTCACCATCGCCGCGATGGCGATTGGCTTGAGCAAGGCCGCGCTTGATTATGCATTGCCCTATGCGAAGGAGCGCGAAGTTTGGGGTAAACCCATTGCCCAGAGGCAGTCGATCGCTTTCATGCTGGCTGAGATGGCGATCGAGGTTGAATCGAACCGCTTGCTGGCATGGGAAGCCGCCTGGATGCTGGATAACGAACAAGATGCAGCAAAGGCCGCTTACCTGGCGCTAATGGGCGCCTCTGACACGGCAATGTCCGTAACAGATAGAGCGGTGCAGGTGCTGGGAGGCCATGGCTATATCCGCGAACATCCTGTGGAACTGTGGATGCGCAACGGGCGTGGCATTTCAACCTTCGCCGGGATGGCGATGGTTTAGAAGATTCGAGAGATGTTAGGGAGAAAAGCCCATGATTAGCTTCAAAATGCCGGAGAAGATCGAGCAGTCCGTTGTCATTATGGAAACCATAGCTGAAAACATGATGCGGCCTGTTTCACGCCACTTTGATGAGCATGAACACGAGATCCCCTGGGATTATATCGAGTTCATGCACACCTCTCAGAAAGCGATGGGTGGGGGTGGAGTCCTGACCGATTCTGAGAAGAAGAAAAAGAAAGAAGGGCCAAGCATCAGTTTCCAGCGCCTGGCTTTCACATCCGAGATACTCTCCTGGGGGGATGTAGGGATGTGGCTTTGTACACCGGGCGGTGGATTGGGAGGGGCTGCCGTAAATGCGACGGGGACACCCGAGCAGAAGAAGCGGTTCCTATCAAACTACCGCGGGGAAAAGCCGGTCTTCGATGCGATGGCGCTCACGGAGCCGCATGCCGGATCGGCGATGCCCGCCGAAGTGCGCATGACGGCGGTTCGCGATGGCGAGGAATGGATCCTGAATGGAGAGAAAATCTTCGTCACCGCGGGGAATAAGGCGCTCGTAGACTCAGATGGATTCGTTGTGATGTGGGCGACGATTGATCCCGAAGCCGGTCGTGCGGGTGTGCGCCCCTTCGTCGTTGAAGCGGGAACGCCCGGCTGCTCAGTTACAAAAATGGAGCACAAGCTTGGAATCCGCTCCAGCGACACTGTTTCGATCGTGCTTCAGGATTGCCGCATCCCCTTTGACAACATACTTGGCAGCCCTGAAGTTGTTAAAAAGAAGAAGACCAAGAAGGGTTTCAAGGGCGCCATGGCTACGTTCGACGCCACACGCCCGCTTGTGGCTGCATCAGCGCTCGGGATCGCGCGTGCAACCCTCGAGTTATTGAAGGAGATGCTCGTGGAACAAGGTGTAGAGATCCGCTATGGGCTGCCGCGCAGCACGATGACGAACATCGAGCGTGAGATCGTGGATATGGAAGTAATGCTGCGCTCGACGTGGCTGCTCACGGTCAAGGCGATGTGGTTAGCGGATGAGCGTAAATCCAACACGATCGAAGCCTCGATGTGCAAAGTGAAAGCCGGGGATGTGGTCGTCAAGATCACACAGCGTGCTGTCGAGTTGATGGGACCACTTGGTTATTCACGCGAATATCTGTTGGAAAAGTGGTTTAGAGATGCCAAGATCAACGATCTCTATGAGGGGACAGGACAAATAAACCGCTTGATCGTTGCTCGACGGATCTTGGAATACTCACGACACGAGTTGAGTTGATCGATTTGGTAACGGGTCAACGCCCGGTGTCGTTTAAGCCGTTGATGAATGCAGCTCTTAATGTGAGTCATAAATTCATGGCTCACGCTTAGGAGGGGAGCCTATGAAATACCACATTCGAAAAGCAGCCGTAATTGGATCGGGAACGATGGGAGGCGGGATTGCCGCTTTGTTCGCAGGTTTGGGCATCCCGACGCTCCTGCTCGACATCGTACCCTTTAAACTCACTGCCGCTGAAGAAGCAGAGGGAAAAACTTTAGACGATGCATCCGTCCGCAACCGGATCATCGAGGCGGGCTGGAAGGCGGTTATAAAGAGCCGCCCACCTGCCGTTCTGAGCGAGACTTCCAAGCAGCTGATTTCGCTTGGGAACCTGGATGACGATTTCGACCAACTGGCAGATGTCGATCTAATCGTCGAGGTCATCATCGAGAATCTCGACATCAAACGAGATCTCTTCGAGCGAATTGATGCCATCCGTGCTGAACACACGATCATCGCCACCAACACCTCCGGCTTGCCGATACAAGCGCTGGCGGAAGGGCGCAGCAAAGGTTTCCAGGGGCATTTTCTGGGGATGCACTTCTTCAACCCTCCGCGCTGGCTGAAACTGCTCGAAGTGATTCCTCATGGAGGAACGCTGCCGGAAGTGCTTGACTACGTAGTTCACTTCAGTGAGGAAACGCTCGGGAAGGGCGTGGTGATCTGTAAGGATACGCCAAACTTCATCGCCAACCGGATGTTCTCTATCACGAGCGCCTATGAGGTTGCCTACGCTTTAGACAACGGGTACAGCATCGAGGAGATCGATACCATCATGGGCGTCCTTGTGGGGCGGCCAAAGACGGCGATCTACCGCCTGCGCGACCTCATCGGAAATGATATCGCCGCACATGTGGGAGCGAACCTGTACGAATTAATCCCTGACGACGAAACCCGCTATATCCTGCAGCATGAAGCATCGGTCAAAATGCTGGAGGGGATGATCGAACGCAAATGGCTGGGCAACAAGACCAAAGCGGGTTTCTATAAGCGGGTTGATAAGGAAGATGGATCGAAGGAATTCTGGCTATTGGACCCAGAAACTATGGAGCATAAAGCTCCGCAGAAACCACGTTTCGAGTTCTTCAGCAAGGGCAAAAAGAAGGAAGATCTGGGTGATCGCTACCGCTGGATCCTCTCCCAGGTCGACGATGAGGATGCATCCGAGGAGACACGCCGGTTAGCTCGCTATATATGGGAGACGACGGCATTCGCTCTTGGGTATGCCTCCCGCCGTGTGCCGGAGATCGCTGACCGCTTTGTCGACATAGATATGGCGATGAAGTGGGGATTCGCCACCGAAATTGGACCTTTCGAGATCTGGGATGCTCTGGGCGTAAAGGAAACCCTAGAGCGGATGAAGGACATGAAGATCGAGGTTGGGTCCTGGGTCAAGAAGATGGTCAAGGATGGGACCAAGTCCTTCTATAAGTATAAGAAAGGGGAGGCGGTCAGCTACTACGACTTGAAAGAGAAGAAGTATAAGCCGCTTAAAAAGGATAAGAGAATCATGCCCATCGCCGGTTTGAAAGCGAAGAAGGGCGCGATTCTGAAACGCAACGCCTCCGCTTCGCTGATCGACATGGGCGATCGAGTGGGTCTGGTCGAGTTCCACAGCACTGCGAATGCGCTTGATCAAGATATCTTTGACATGCTCACGCACGCCATGGATCTCGCCGAAGAAGATAAGCTAGATGCGATCGTGATCGGTAATGAAGGGCAGCATTTCTCAGCAGGGGCGAACATCTTCCTGGTCTGGATGGCTGCTCAGCAAGAGGATTACGACCAAATATATGCATTAGTTGAAGGTATGCAGATTGTCCTGATGCGTATGCGTTACTTCCCGAAGCCGGTTGTCGCCGCGCCGCAAGGCATGGTCCTTGGCGGTGGCGCTGAGCTTAGTATGGCCTGTTCAAAGCGGGTTGCTGCTCCTGAAACCTTCATCGGTCTTGTCGAGATGGGTGTGGGAGTGATCCCTGCCGGGACGGGCACGAAGGAGTTAATCCGCAGGGTTATCAACCCGGTCATGCGTATCCCAAATGCCGATCCGATATCTGTCATGCAGAAAGTATTTGAACAGATCGCTCTGGCTAAGGTTGCGACAGGTGCCTTTGAGGCTTTTGAGATGGGCTTCTTCGTGCCGGGTGACCGGATTGTGATGAAGAAGGAGTATCTCCTGGCAGAGGCCAAGAGCAGCGCGCTGGCCATGGTCGCGGAGGGCTATAGCCCACCGAACGTGGAGCGCGTTTACGCTGCAGGCAGGGATGTTCTAGCTGCACTGAAAGCCGCCGTGTGGGGGCTGAGAGAGGCAGGCTGGGCGACCGAACACGATGCTCTGATCGCTGACAAGCTAGCGTGGGTTCTCTGCGGTGGAGATCTAACCGATCCAACGTGGGTTCCAGAGGAATACATCCTGGAACTGGAAAGAAAGGCGTTTGTTGACTTATGCCACGAGCCGAAAACACTCGATCGATTGGCTCATATGATCGAGCACAACAAGCCGCTGAGAAATTAGCAGATGGGCATCAAGTATCGCCATCGACATCGTGATAGGGAGAGATGGATGGGCGACAGCGTGGTTTGCTTCCGCTGTCTGGTCGCAACGCAACATCTCACTCCCATCATAAGCGATTGCCATACTCGAAGGAGTTGGAGCTATGGGTAGAGAAGCAGTCATTGTTTCAGGAGCAAGAACTGCAGTGGGCCGGTCGAAGCGCGGAACACTGGTAAATTACCGAGCGGAGGACATGGCCGCGGCGGTTGTCAGAGAAGCCTGGAAACGCGCCGGCGATTTGGACAAATCCATCGTGGATGATGTCGTGATCGGGTGCGCTTTCCCGGAGGGTAGCCAGGGTTTGAATATGGCTCGACCCGTTGCCATGCACGCCGGATTTCCATCTTCGGTCCCGGCGATGACGGTCAACCGTTTCTGCTCGTCAGGCCTGCAAACGATCGCCCAGTCCTGTGAACGGATCATTGCTGGCGGAGCCGATATCATCGTCGCCGGCGGCGTGGAAAGTATGAGCATGGTTCCCATGACCGGCTTCCGGATCAGTCCGCATCCTGGCTTGATGGATACCATACCTGAGGTTTACGTTAGCATGGGCCAGACCGCGGAGAACGTTGTGAAAGAATACAACGTAAGCCGTGAAGATATGGACGAGTTTGCCTTCCATAGCCACAGGAAGGCTGCAGAAGCGCAGGACGCTGGCAGGTTCAAAGAAGAAATCGTCCCCCTGGAGGTCACGACAACAACGCTTGACGGGACAAAGAAAGTGATCTTCGATCAAGATGAACTAATCCGGCGCGACACGACGGTTGAAGGACTCGCCAAGTTGAGACCGGTTTTCTCGCCGAAAGGGTCGGTCACGGCCGGAACCTCCTCCCCGCTGTCAGACGGTGCGGCTGCGGTAGTCATCATGAGCGCAGAGAAAGCCGATGAACTGGGGTTAGAACCGTGGATGCGCTTCGTGGGCTTCACGGCAGCAGGCGTACCACCGGAGATCATGGGCATCGGCCCGATCAAGGCTGTCCCGAGAGTGTTGGAACGCTATGGGATGAAGCTTGAAGACTTCGATCTGATCGAGTTGAATGAAGCCTTCGCCTCGCAGAGTCTGGCGGTGATTCGCAACCTGGAATTGGACACAGAAATTCTCAACGTCAACGGTGGGGCGATCGCACTTGGTCACCCCCTTGGCGCTACCGGAGCCAAGCTGACTGTGCAGATCATGCACGAGGCGAAGCGCCGAAAGTCGAAGTATGTCATGGTAACAATGTGTATCGGCGGAGGGATGGGGGCAGCGGGTATCTTTGAGAATCTGCTGCAGTAGATGTAGATTAACCGAAAATCTCAATCACTTAAGCGAAGGAGTTCATGATGGCATTAACGGTAAAAGATCTAATGGAACGCATGCCGGGGGCGCTTATCCCAGAGAAGGCTGAAGGGGTAGATGCCGTGATCCAATTCCACCTGGGCGAGGAGGGCGGCGACTGGATTTGTACGATCAAGGATTCGACTTGCACGGCTGTGCCGGGAGTCCATGAAGAACCCAACCTCTCCTTGACGGCTGAATCTGCGGATTACATCGATATGATCACCGGTAAGCTAAACCCTATGACGGCCATTGCCACGAAGAAGGTCGTTCTAAAAGGGGATTTAAACCTGGCGATGAAGTATATGAATCTCTTCGCGCTCTAACTTCGAACATCCGTAGGAGCATCACTATAGAGATAATCGAGCCCCAGGTAGGGGCTCGATTATGTTGTAGGGAGGAGATTGCTTCGCTTCGCTCGCAATGACGGGTTCTCCGCCAATGTCATTCTGAGGAGCGCAGCGACGAAGAATCTCGTTCATGGCAGGGAGCACAATTCAGTTCAAAGAACGAGATGCTTCACTTCGTTCAGCATGACATGTAGGTGGGTGTTCCGGTGCCGGGAAGGCGTTCAAGAGCGACATCATAGGGATTTCTCGCTGCGCTCGAAATGACCAATGAATGGTGCGCCCGGAGCTGAACCTCCGGGCTCAGTGCTTTTATAACCTCCCGCAGGTTTCAAACCTGCGGGAGGTTTAAGACCTATGGGAGGTTTAACCCGCGAATCTCAAGGCGCAAGACGCGCCTGCGACCAGAAGCTCTACTTCTTGATTCCATAAGTAAGAGGATAGTTAAGTCTGAACCATGTGCAGGTGAATTCTATGGATCTTAGCCGTTGAGGGATCAAGATCTAAGGCAAGGAGGACTTCTTCCGGCCGTCCCGTGGCGCCTTCTTTCGCAGCCAGTTTCATCCTGATGGATGGGTGTTCCGTCCCGTTACTTGCGATCTCCAGTTCTTGAATGAGCGGTCGGAGATCATAGAATTTTCCCCTGCGCTCCCGCTCTAATACCTTGGTTAAGAGAAGGTCATGAATAGCGCTTGAGAGCTCATCTTCAGTTAGATCTGCATCGATTTGAGCGATATACGAGACGGCCTCGATTTGGTTGGGGAGAGCAGGTTCGTCCAAGGCAACTCGTTCAACTTCGAGGATCCTGGTTCCGGGTGGTGCAGAATGCTGCAGCCGTTCCAGTATCTCGCTGCAAGGAAGTTCTTCTGTGAGCCAGATGTCCGCTAGTTCGTGTTCGCTTGTTAACCCGAGGGGCAGAGCCGTGCTCAGTTGAATGCGCGGCCGGGGGTTGAATCCCTGTGAATACAGAAGGGGGAGCCTGGCTCGGCGTAGAAGTCGTCCCCAGGCTCGGTGAAGATCGAGGTGGCCTGTAAAACGCTGTGCCTCATCCTTCGTAAAGGTAATCCGATAACGATAGCGGTCGTCATTCGCCATCTTGTTTTGTCCCTATGAGAGATGAGCTTTCAGGTGATGTGTGAGCAGGTGAACGGACTTCAGGGCATTGCCAGCCCTCGCCTGGATTCTCCCGGCGTAGAGAAGCGTACTTTGGCAGAATCCCACAGGCGAAGCAGCGTTCACGGCAATCCACGCGTGTTTTTCCCTGTTGGCTCAAAAGATAATCTTCGGTCAGGAACTGCTTCTTAACCGCGGCGTCTATGTGATCCCAGGGAAGGGTTTCGTCAATTGGGCGTTCGCGGTGGCTGTAAAACGCAGGATCCAGTTCAGCAGCTTCGAAAGCTTGAAGCCAAAGGTTGAAATCGAAATGCTCATGCCAGGCATCGAATTTCGCCCCGCTTTTCCAGGCGAGATAGATTGCCTCACTCATCCTTCGATCCCCGCGGGAGAGCCAGGATTCGAGCATCGTCTCCCCTGGCTCATTCCAGTTTAATTTCAGCCCTTTACCGCGGAGCTCCTTTTTTAGAAGATCTTGTTTCATCACGATTTGCTCTGTTGTATCACAGGGGGTCCATTGGAAAGGTGTGTGCGGTTTGGGGATGAAGGTGCTGACGCCCGCGTTCACTTTAGCCCGTTTACCCATAATCTTCCGACCTTCAGCTAAGATCGCCTTACATAGTTTGGCAATTGCCTGGACATCCTCAAGCGTTTCGGATGGGTGGCCGATCATGAAATACAATTTTATCGTGTGCCATCCCCGGCTGTAGATCTCACGCACGGTTTCCAGGAGCAGCTCTGTGTCGACAGGCTTATTGATAATCTCGCGCATGCGTTCTGTTGCCGCTTCAGGAGCCAGTGTGAAACCTGACCGCGATGAGTGCCCATGCAGCAGGTCCATAAGCTCAACGGAGACTGTATCGATGCGCAGAGAGGGGAGCGAGATTTTAATCCGCTGCTCTCCAAAGCGCTCATTCACAGCACGCACTAAAGGCAAAATCTGCGTATAGTCGGAAGAGGACAGCGAGAGAAGGCCGACCTCATCGATGCCGGTGATGCTGGTCGCCTCCTGAATGGCGTCAAGGACTTCTGTGATGGGCCGTTCGCGAACAGGGCGCGTGATCATGCCGGCCTGACAGAAACGGCATCCGCGCGTGCAGCCGCGCATGATCTCGATAGGTATGCGGTTGTGCGTAACGTCGATGAAGGGCACGATGAAGCGCGTAATGGGTTTGGGCATTTTTCCAACGATGCGCTTTAGAATTGGGAATGGCGCATCTTCATGGAGGGGTTCGACTCGGGAGATGGTCCCATCATCCATGTAATGGACCTGATATAGACTGGGCACATAGACGCCCCAGATCCTGGCGAGTTCGAGGTGTAGTTCTTCTCGCGAATGCCCACTGGATTTCCAAGATTGAACACAACGAGCGATCTCTAGAATAGCTTCTTCGCCCTCGCCAATCACAAATGCATCAATGAACGCGGCCATCGGTTCCGGATTGAGCGCAGCGTGACCTCCAGCGATAACGACTGGATCGTCTCGTTGGCGTTTCGCTGCGAAGAGTGGAATCCCAGCGAGATCGATGAGATTTAGGGTGTTTGTATAAAGGGTTTCGTAAGGAAGTGAGAACCCGAGGATGTCGAACTCGGAAACCGGGTGCTTTGTCTCCAGAGAGTACAACGGAAGCCCGGACTGACGCATTGCGGCTTCCATGTCCGGCCAGGGGGCATATACTCGCTCAGCGAGGATGTCCGTTTCGCGATTCAAGACATCGTATAGGATCGCGAGTCCAAGGTTGGACATGCCGAGATCATAGAGATCTGGAAATATCAACGCTACACTCAGGTCTACGCTTTCCCAGTCCTTAACGACCTGGTTCAGTTCGCCTCCTGTGTAGCGACCTGGTTTCTGAACACCAGGAAGGATGCGCTGCAGTGCTCGCTCGATTTCTTGTGGATGCATCTAATGGATTTAACCTGGGTAAATTTGGATAAAAGTATTCTGAATATTATAGCATGTGGGTATCGCAACTTTTTCGCGCTTCATAGGATGGCTTCGCTCGCTGATCGCAGAAATTAATGGGGTTGAGCGAGTGATTCAATGGACGCTTAACTCAATCGGACCGGCAAGCCTAAGCGGACAAATTATCGATGAATGATGTTTATGGTGAAAGCTTAAAAACAACTGCTCACACCATGGTCAATACAGCAATGGTCTCTCTGTTGACGCTTAAAATCACGAATGGTAGAATGACCTTCGCTGCCCCCATCGTCTAGAGGCCTAGGACGCGGCCCTCTCAAGGCCGAAACCGGGGTTCGAACCCCCGTGGGGGCACCTGCTGCCTTTCGAAACAACCCTCGTCATGCTATAGTGACGGCGGTTGTTTTCTTTTTACAATTTAGCGGATACACTGTCGTCCAATTATGTTGGCTGCAGACTGAAATTTGCGTACCTGAGTCAACCATCTGTTACCGAAAGGGGGGAACTAGAATCTTGGCTTTGGCGATTCGCGAGATGATAAGTTTGTGAGGTCCTGATGAAAAAGATTGCTTGGTATCGCAGCTTGCTTGTACTCCTGATTATGCTAATTATCCTGATTGCTCTTCCCTCGTGCAGCTTGCCCTTCTTTAATGGGGGTGGGACTGACGAGGTGGTGGATGATGGAGGGGGAAGTGGCGCCATTGCAGGGCGGGTTTGGCATGACCTGTGCGCATCCCCACCAGAAGGGACCCAATTGGATACGGCTCCGGCAGGATGTGTTAGCGGATCCGATGGAATGAATTGGGTTGCGAACGGGAAATTGGACACTGCTGAGATTGGGCTCCAAGGTGTGGAGGTCAGGTTGGGTGATGGAGCATGTCCCTCATCAGGTAGAAATACAACAATCACTGCCGCCGATGGTCTCTTTCTCTTCAGTGGGTTGGAGGCGGGGGATTACTGCGTTTCGATCGACCCCGCGAGTGAAGTTAATGCCAGTGTCTTGGCGCCGGGCACTTGGACGTACCCGGTATCCGGTTCGGAGCCTGGTTTGATTGGCAAAACGGTATCCCTGGGCGTTGATGAAGTGAGGTCTGATATCTATTTTGGCTGGGATTATCTCCTTCTCCCGCCTTTCGTTCCGATCCCCACAAACACCCCGGTTGTTGAATCAACCGCCAGTGCAACTGCGACGCCGGAGCCATCGGCAACCCCGGAGGCGACGAGCACACAGACGCCTACCGCCTCCCCGACGCTGGGCACTTCCGATCCGCGGGCGTCTTTGGGTGATCCAACATGGCAGGATGACTTTGCGGATGCGAGCGATTGGGCGATCTATGAGGATGACCACACTCGTTTTGAAATTGTTGATAATAAACTAGCCATGACGGCTTTCAACGCTGATTTCTACAACGGGTGGTTGCTCAGCTGGCGAAAAGATTTAAATTTCTACATCGAAACTACTGGAACCGTAGAGACTTGTTCGGGCAGAGATTCGTATGGGTTGATGTTCCGCGCCCCCGCGTCTGATAAAGGGTACATCGGGTATCTATATGGCATATCCTGCGACGGTCGTTATTCACTGCGTTCCTGGGATGGGGAGGTGATGACCCATATTCTCGATTGGACGCCAAGCACCCATCTCGCCGCCGGATCGGATCAAACCCACCGAATTGGTGTTTTGGCGCAAGGGAATGAGTTGAAGCTCTATGCCCAGGGCGAGCTGCTTACGACTATCACGGATACTACTCACGGTGAAGGTCTTTTCGGCTTATTTATAAGCGCAGCCCAGACTCCCAATTTCACAACCAATGTCGAAGAATTCCTATACTGGGATCTTGAATAACCTCGCATTAGAACGGTCGGGGGAAGGAAGACTTGTAGTCCGAGATTCAGTTTAGGAGATCGATAGTCTGTTTTCATGATTATTCGGATGAAGGAGAGCAACTACTTTGCAGACCGTATCGCAACTAAAACTTGATCAAACGCAGAAGACTTTCTTAATCGGAGCCTTGCTCGCAATGGCGTTCTTTTTCATTGCCGCTGGAATTGCCGAAATTGCGATCGCCATGGATCAAGAGTGCCGAGACTTAGTGGCGTCGGTGAGATTGTCGCCAGAGCCTTTTACAGTGTGCTTGCCAGAATGGAAGTATTATGGCTTAAGAGCGGTGTCAAGGGGTGTGGTGTGGGCTTTCAATCCGGAGGCGGCTCCAATCTTTGGCTGGCTTGTAATGAGTTTGATTTACGCAGTCTTGGGCGGGATTAGCGCGCAGGTCTTCGGGCGCAGGGGGATCATCGCCTTTCTTGGAATATTTCTCGCTTTAATCGCGCTGCTCGCTGGAATTGGATTTATGAAGACGTTCATCGCTTGAAATTACCCGAGCCGGAAATCAAGATCGGGAAAAGGTAGCGCACGGCAAACCCAGGATTCTTTTTACAAAAAAGGAATATTGGTAAGCAGGAAGGAAACCAAAGAACCGCCCATGTGGGCGGTTCTTGGTTGCGCTGCGGCATCCTTATCCACAAGGGAGGAGGGATGCCGCAGCGCGTTCAGCATAAAAATCTATCATTGGCATCACCTCCTCCTTTCAAAAATAGCGAAGGAAGGTGTTCAAAACACTTAAGGAAGTATTGCATAGGGATAAATAAAAGTCAATTACAGGATAAGCATGGCATCTCCGAATGAATAGAAGCGGTAACCTTCAATCGTGGCCATTTTGTAAAGCTGAAGAATTTGTTCTTTGCTGGCAAATGCAGAGACCATCATCAGCAGAGTCGAGCGAGGAAGGTGGAAGTTTGTGAGCATCGCGTCCACGACACGAAAGTCGAATCCGGGCAGGATATAGAGCGAAGTCGGCCCCTCGAATTCTGAAATGTCCTGTTGTGGGGATGTGCGGGCAGCGGTTTCCAGTGCCCGAACGGTTGTTGTCCCACCGGCGACAACCTTTCCACCCGCTTCCTTCGCGGCTTTAATCGCTTGAACAACGTCCAGAGGTACGTGGCACCATTCACTGTGAATTGGATGTGTATTCGGATCATCCTCGTGGACTGGGACAAAGGTATCCAGACCAACATGGAGGGTGATCTTAACTATTTGAACGCCTTTATCTTCGATGGCTGCGATAGTGTTGGGTGTGAAGTGCAATCCCGCTGTAGGTGCCGCGGCAGATCCGGGGTGCCTTGCGAATGTGGTTTGGTATTCGCTATTTTCTTCTAATGGCGTATGGATATACGGGGGTAAGGGCATCTCTCCCAATCGATCCAGGAGGGGTGAGATCGCTTCGGAGAAAACAACGACCCGCCGTGGCCCCCCGAGATCTTCACGGATTTGCGCTTGCGGACCATTTAAGATCTGAAGCACCCTGCCGGGTTTAAGACCACTGCCTCCAACCATTACCTCCCATGTCATGTCTCCCAACCGCTGCAGCAGTAAAACCTCGGCGCGCCCACCCCCG
>JAIWHF010000062.1:0-12976 GCA_048629905.1 Methanosarcinales archaeon | reverse complement strand
TGGTCATCACGTACACACCCGCATCGACGCAATTTTGAATCCCTTCGACAGTCTGGCGGAATGCGCCGCGAGTCGCGACCATTCGGTCGTGGACTTCTTCATGGTGTGACTCTAGCGTGATCTGTATGTGATCCAGACCCGCCGAAAGCAGACGGTTTAAATAATTGCGATCAGCGAGACGTCGGCCATTGCTGAGCAGTCCTGTGATCTGTCCCTTCGATTGTGCATGGGCGATCAAATCTGGCAGATCGGAACGCAGCGTCGCTTCACCGCCCGTGAAACAAATATGCGGGATTCCCAAATCCCAGAGGATGTCGATGATGTCAATCCAATCCTCCGTCTCCATTTCGGGATAGTCGCGCGATCTGGCGTTGTAGCAGTGCGGACAGTTGTCATTGCAGCGATATGTGAGCGCCAGGTCCATACGGTAGGGCGCGCTGGGTTTCGCTGCGAAGGGTGGCAGGATGTCGATCGCCAAATCATGGACAGGGCAAGCCCCGTCAGGTTTGATTAGCTCATTGATTTGCGTTTGAATCTCGCTGAAATCTCTCCGGGCTTGAGTGGATGAAACTTTGAATGACTTGCGGATTTCCCGAATAGCATGAGGTTCTGGCAGATCCTCGAGTATCAACCACGCCATCCTGGCTGCTGTGGAATTCAAATGAAGTGCCCGGTTTGCATTAATCAGGAGTAGACCCGTTTCATCCTGATCGATCCGCAGGTGGATCTGGGCGCGCCCACTCTCAGATTCTTGGGTATAGGCGTAGAGACCCGGTTCGAAGCGTTTACCGCTACGAACACCATGAAAGGGGAGGTGCAATCTCACCGACCCCCTCCAGCACAGGCACAAGCACATCCTGCACATGCGCAGGCACAGGCACATCCACCGCCGCTCCTGGATGAACCGGAGCTGATAGAGCGAGGAGGTGGTGGATTGGTCGTCTTGGTCACACCCTGTGTAAAGCCGGGAATACTCCCGACCAGACCCGCGGCGGTATCCTGAACACTGTTCACGACGGAGGCTGCGAAGTCTGAGCCGGGGAGCGTCGGGAGCGACATACCTGTGCCGCTTGGCATTGGTGCGGCTGATTTAGTGCTGGGAATTGAGCTTGGTCGGTACGAACCCCACCACATCGGCACGTAAACCGGGCCTGTCCTGAATACTTGTTTGGTTCGATCATCGAAGTTGTCATCGAGCATCGTCCACTCGATATCTTCGGCGAAGCGTTCCGATTTGATCTCCGGAGTCTCCGCATTTTCAACTTGCTGCCAGGCTTTCTTGGTGATCGACTTGTAATACGCGTTGGTCTCCTTCAGGCTGAAGCCTTTCATCTTTTTCTGTACGGACTTCACAAGATTAATGGTCACTGTCTGCAGGTTGGACCGTCTCTTCTTCTTGGGTTTGTCGATCAGAGCTTCAAGAAAATCGCGTTCATAGTCCCGTACCTTCACAGCGGGTTCGAGGCGTTCGAGTGTAAGCGGGTCCTCGTTTACAACTTTGGCCGCGCCTTTCTTCACCACAGCAAAGAGGAGCATCGTAAGCACCCGATCGAGCGGTGTTTCGGCAAGTATGGCTGCTTCGACAGCGGTCAATCCGCGTTTGATACCGTGCCCTTCGATCGAAATCTTCGGGGGTAGGTAATCTAACTTTCGTTTATTGGTTGAGTAAGCCGAAAGACCGATTATCCCCAGAATCAATAAGAAGAAACCGCCGAAACAACAGATGGGTGTCAGCGCACTTAAATCCAAACGCAGGGATGATGAGCTGATGCTGTCGGCCGGGACATATTCGCTAGGGAAGGATGCGCCAAACTCGTATTCCGTGTAGGCGTTCGCGGCGGGATTGTGCCACAAGTAAACAACACGCCCTTCATTGTCTATATAAGTCTCGGGTTCGCTAGACCAGCCGCTCGGTGCTCCATGCCAGCGGGGTTCATTGGGCTGGACTCCAGGCGGCAGATGGAATATCACCGTGACGTCTGTGTTTCCATGGACAAATTCTCTGTCGTAGTAATTAGGTTCGAAGCGCGCGCTGGCGTAATCATCATCCTGGGAATCTTTGTAGAGAAGCCCGCTTATTGGACCCAAATCGACGATTATGATGCCTTTTTGGCCTGGTTGAATGGCGTTGCTGCCCAAACCCAATTCGATGCCGGTGGGTATGTACTCGGAGTCAGCGATGTGAGCGATGGTGATGTTGTCGATCGTCGCTGACATGAACCCAAGATTATAATTATTACTTGGCGTCCCGATGTCGACGAATTCGATTGGCGGGCCGGAGGGGTCGTTGGTGAAGGCGATCATGTAGAGGATTCGGGCGCTTCCATCCGACTCCCAATACACATCCACGATCACTTGGTCGACGGTGAACGAGTAGGATTGCCCGAAAACAGGCGATGAGAATACAAGAAGAAGGGAGGCGAGAATCGCTGTAACCCACAAGATTTTCCAGATTCTGCTGCGGCTCGAGAACTGTTTTGGTTTGTTCACCGTAGGTCCCTCAACTGGAGATGCAATAGGCAAGGATTTCATCTGTCGCTCCGCTTTATGCTGTACCAAAGAAAATCGTTTCAGTCACCATTTAGGTTCTTCAGAAAGTTGATAGGTAGAATCGCAATAGGGGCATGTGACTACTGGCGCGCCGGCGACCATCTTGATGTTGTCTGGGGACAATGCCCCTCCGCAACTCTCACAGGATAACGCTTCAAGATTTACATCACCAGAGAGCTCAATCTTCTGGATCAACTCAGTAGGATCCGATTTTGCTTTTCGCCCAACGAGCCAAATTAAACCGAGACCCCCGGCGATACTGATCACACCAATTAGGATCCAGCCGACGGATCCGTTTTCACTGAAGGCGCCCCATACAAAAAGGACACCGAAAAAGATGAGGATCGCGGCGGCAATATATCCGATAACTTTACCCATGCTTTTTGAACCTCCGAAGCCAGGACATAATAGTAGTGTAGCCAATCATGTTTAACATGCAAATAGGTAAATAGCACTCGATTGTCTGCTAATACATTGCCAGGGTTTCCCCCAACCGACAGTACATTTCTGCAAGATCGGAATACTTGACCTCTGGCATGGCTAGACTAGAATTAAACGACGAAGCGTGCCTGACGTGTGAATGATGTTTCGCTGGCATTTTCCGGCTGGGTCATATAAAGTGTCATGTTCTTTACCCGATCAGGGCCTCTGAGAGGCAAGGACAAGAGTAAAAAAGGGTTCAACGGATGAGTAGACCAAATATTCTCGTATTGATTCCTGCCTGGAATGAAGCAAGTCGAATTCGACCGGTCATTGAAGCATTTCGTGATTCCTTGCCCGTTCTTGTGGTTGATGACGGATCAAGCGACGACACAGTAGCCATTGCCCGGGAGGTGGGGGCTAATGTTGTGGTCCATCCACAGAATATGGGCAAGGGGGTGGCACTGTCCACGGGATTCACGTGGGCGCTGGAAAGAGGCTACGACGCCGTGCTCACGCTGGATGCAGATGGACAGCATGACCCAGAGGAAGCACCTAAGTTCATCGAAGCCTACGAGCGGGAAGAGGGGGATTTAATCATCGGTCGCCGTGATTTCCGAGAGATGCCTCTTTACCGCGCCTTCGGCAATGGGGTCGGTACATGGATGCTCTCGCAAGCCCTGGGAATAAGGATTTATGATAACCAATGTGGGTACCGACTCTACACACGTAAACTGCTAGAGACTGTGGACACGGAACGAACGGGATTTGAATTCGAAGTGGAAGTTGTCGTCGAAGCCGTTGCGGCTGGTTTGGAGATTGGATGGGTGGATATTCGTACGATCTATGGAATTGGGAAGAAGAGTTACTTTCACCCATTTCATGATTCGGTCAAATTCATCGATATGGTCTGGGTGGCGCATAAGAGGGTTCAGGAGTTGAAAAACAAACAGACGCCGAACGATTAGATAAATAATGTTTTGTGATCATGATTAACTTTGGGGAGTTATGTATTAATGGCACTCAATGAATTCATCAACAGCTATTTAGGACCTATGGCTGGAGCATTTCTGGGTCGAGTACTAACTCGGCAGCAGGCTTTCCACTTAGCTGACTTTATAGCTGCGAGGCTCGCTGCTAAGAAAGACAGTCCACTTTATCAAGCAGTACGGAGCAACCTCGCGGTTGTGAAAGGGATCCCTTACTCGTCGTCAGAACTCGATAGCGGAGTCGGCAGGGTCTTGCAGAATGCGGCGCATGGTTATGTGGATTGGTACAGGATGATGGCTTCCGGTTTAGATGGTCTTGAATCGGTCTGCGAAATTGATGAGTCTTTAATTGATAGTGCTCTCGAAGCCCAGAGCAACGGGCATGGTGTTGTGTTCGTAGGCGGGCACATAAGCAGTTTTAATTTGTTCCTTTTGCTTCTAGCGAAGAGAGGTTTCCCAGTTCAGGTTCTCTCCTACGCTCAATCCGAGGAGCATCATAGATCTGACACTATTCTACGAGAACGTTTTGGGATCAACGCTACACCGATCTCGATGGAGTCTCTACGGCAAGCGTTCCACCGCCTTTCAAACAATGGGTTTGTTGTTACCGCGGTAGATCGTCCAGATGTAGGGGGATCGCAATTGACCTTCTTTGACCGTAAAGTTGAATTACCGATCGGTCATGCCCGGCTGGCTGTCCGATCCGGGGCGCACATGATCGTCGGAGTCGTCCGGCAAGCTGCAGATGGCATCTATAAAGTTACCGGTCATCCAATCATCAAGCCGGAACTAACGGGTAATGTAAAAAAAGATACCCTCACGCTTGCACAACGAGTAGCGGGCATCATCGAAGGACATATCCGCAGCGATCCCGAAGATTGGATGATGTTTCTGCCGGTGTGGCCTGATGTGATCCCATAAAATAGCTGCATCTCAGATTCTTTCTCTATTTACCTTGGCGGGTACACCTCAAAAAGCATGGTTGAAGAAACGATCAAAAAAAGAATTAACACTCTCCGGTCCAAGATACGGAAGCACAACTATCAGTATCATGTGCTGGACGCGCCTCTCATCAGCGATTATGAGTACGATCGTTTGATGAGAGAGCTTCTGGCGCTTGAATCCGAGCACCCTGAATTAATCACTCCAGATTCACCTACTCATCGTGTTGGAGGGGAAGTAGCCGATGGGTTTGTGCGGGTTTCGCACCCGGTGCCGATCCTGAGTTTGAGCAGCGCACACAGCGACGACGAGGTTCGCGCATGGTTTGAACGGATCGCGAAACTCGATGAACGTGTTCACGACGCAAATTTCACTGTTGAACCTAAATTGGATGGGCTCACCGTGGTGCTGCATTATGAAAACGGAGTGTTCACCCGAGGAACGACGCGCGGGGATGGGGAGGTCGGAGAGGATATCACCTCTGGTTTGAAGACGGTCCGCAGCCTGCCACTCCATATCCCCGTCATCGCCAGCGGACCCAAGCCACCGGCTCGGCTTGTGGTGCGCGGTGAAGCGATTATTTATCTTGATGATTTTCAGAAATTAAACGAAGAACTTGAGGCTGCTGGCGAGCGCACCTACGTTAATCCGCGCAATACAGCATCCGGGGCGCTTCGTCAATTCGACCCGAGCCTTACCGCATCCCGTCCGATTCGCTTACTCTGCTATGACATCGTGGACTCTGACGGCCCGGTACCACAAGAGCAATGGGAAGTCCTGGTCTACCTTAAGGCGCTTGGGTTTCCGGTCCCATCCGGCATCACTCTAGAGTCTGATCTCGATGGGACCCTCAGCAGATACCAGGACTGGATCGGTCGGCGTGACTCCCTCCCATACGAAGCTGATGGCATTGTTGTGAAATTGAACGATCTTCAACTATCGAGGGAATTAGGTGTCGTCGGCAAAGATCCGCGCGGTGCGATCGCATACAAATTTCCAGCTCAGGTGGTCACAACTTGCCTGGAGGATATCGGTCTCAACGTTGGGCGGACCGGTGTCGTTACACCCTTTGCCATTCTTGAACCGGTTGAAGTCGGCGGTGTGACCGTTCGGCAAGCAACCCTGCACAATTTCGATTTCATTCATGAGAAGGACATCCGCATCGGTGATCGCGTACTGATTAAGCGTGCTGGCGATGTCATCCCCTATGTCATTGGACCCGTAGTTGAAGCTCGGACAGGGGAAGAAAGTTCGTATCGAATCCCGGACCGATGCCCTTCCTGTGGGGAACTTCTAGAGCGGATCGAAGGGGAGGTTGCAATCTATTGTGTCAATGCAGCTTGTCCGGCTCAATTGGTTCGAAATATCGAGCATTTCGCATCACGTGGAGCGATGGATATCGAAGGCCTGGGGATAAAAGTTGCACACTTGCTGGTTGAGGGGCGCCTCGTCAACGACGTGGCCGATCTTTACGGCCTGGAGGAAGAAGTTCTCTCTGGATTGGAAGGCTTCGCGGAGAAGAGGGCGCAAAACCTTGTTGAGTCAATTCAAGCCTCACGGGCACAACCCCTTTCGCGCCTGCTGACTGCTCTGGGGATCCGCAATGTTGGTGAGGCAGCGGCTGGAGAGCTGGCTCGTCAATTCAAAAACCTTGATCAATTGTCTGAGGCAGGTTTGGAGGAGCTTGAAGAGGTAGATGGTATTGGACCGAAGGTAGCTAGAACAATCATCGATTGGTTTGCGCAACCCTCAAATAAAAGAATCATCAAGAAATTACAGGGAGCGGAGGTGTGGCCGGAGTTTACTGAATCTCAGGATGGGGGAACTGAGCAGGCTCTTGCAGGTCTTACTTTCGTTCTTACAGGCACCTTGCCCTCATTGACTCGAGCCGAAGCTAAAGAACTAATCTTGCTGCATGGGGGCAAGGTTACAGGAAATGTAAGTCGGCGGACGGATTATCTCGTCGCTGGAGAATCCTCTGGCTCGAAGTTGACCCGCGCGCAGGATTTAGAGATTCCCGTGATTGATGAACCCCAGCTAAAAGCGCTAATCGGGTGATATTCACCGCAAAACTAAGTTGATAATCTCATGAAGAAAGTTACATTGAAACCCCGTCGTGAAAAAGCGATACTGCGTCGCCATCCTTGGATATTCTCTGGAGCTGTCGAATCCGTGACTGGGAATCCAGATCCTGGTGACGTCGTCGACATACACGCCGCAGACGGGCGATGGCTCGCTCGAGGGGCGTACTCTCCGAAATCACAAATCCGGGTCCGAGTTTGGACGTGGAATCAGGCAGAGGAAGTCGACGCAGATTTCATCCAGGAGCGAATAACTCTTTCTATCGCCGCGCGAGATGAGCTTGGGATTCCCAAATCCACGAATGCCTATCGAGAAGTGCATGGCGAGTCAGACGGCATCCCTGGGTTGATCGTGGATCGCTATGGAGATTACCGTGTTGTTCAATTCCTCTCCGTTGGAGTTGAGCGCTGGAAGGACGAAATCGTAGACGCGCTTTCGTCTCATGGCGGGTGTGTGGGTATATACGAGCGTTCTGATGTCGACGTTCGTGCACTGGAAGGTTTGGAACCGCGCTCCGGAATACTTGTCGGGGAAGAACCACCCCAGCGAATCCAAATACATGAAGGCGAACGGCGCTATCTCGTGGATGTTCGCAATGGGCAAAAGACCGGCTTCTTCCTCGATCAGCGCGAGAACCGTGGGCTGGTTGCGAACTGGATTAGGGGTGGGGAGGTACTTGACTGCTTTTGCTACAGCGGCGGTTTTACTGTTGCCGCACTGGGTGCAGGAGCAGAGCGGGTTACCGCCGTGGATCAATCAAAAACCGCGTTGGCGTTGGCGGAAGAGAATGTTCGCTTAAATGGTTTCCCAGTGGAAGAAGTAGAGTTCCTCGCAGAAGATGTGTTTCAGTCGCTGCGAAAATTTCGTGACCGCGGGAGAAGTTTCGACGCAGTGATTTTAGACCCCCCGAAATTTGCGGCAACATCGGCTCAGGTGGATCGGGCTGCGCGCGGATATAAGGATGTGAATTTGCTGGCGTTTAAACTGCTGCGAGTCGGCGGTTATCTGCTGACGTTCTCCTGCTCAGGTGGAGTAACCCCCCAACTTTTCCAGAAGATTGTCGCCGATGCTGCATTAGATGCCGGGGTTGACGCTGTCATCGTTGGCTGGCTTTCGCAGGCGAGCGACCATCCAGTTAAGGTCTACTTCCCGGAGGGGCGTTATCTCAAAGGGCTTGTGTGCCAGATTCGGGAGAAGTGAAGGGTTCTTGGTTTTATGTGGAGTGCGGAAGCTCTGCTTCCGGTCGCAGGCGCAGCCTGCACTATGAGCTGCGAACGATAAACCTCCCGCAGGTTTCAAACCTGCGGGAGGTTAGATTAGTACTGAGCCCGGAGGTTTAGCTCCGGGCGGAGCAAAGCAGCCTATATTTGCTAAATTTGGAGCAATATCTAAGCATCAATCAAAAGCCCCATCAGGATGGGTTCATCTTCTCCTGCATCGAGAGCTTCAACGCGTGCTTATATATCTTCTGGATGCGAGCAGCGTCTTCCTGCTGTTCTGCGGCCTCCAACTGTTGGACGGTTGAGACCAGGGCATTCAGCAGATCGTTATCGATTGCCTTTTTATTTTCCTCTAGCAGCTTAATTGCACTTTCTTCATCCTCGATTTCAAGTACGCGTTGAGCGAGCTTGAGCCCCTCTGGCATTGATTCTTGAGCGAGAGAACGAAGACGCTGTTCGATCGCTGACAGACGGTTAATGAGCTCCTCATCCTTCCGTTTTTCCGCATCCTGCAAGTTAGCTTGAAGGATGCCCACGAAGAGATCGTCGATCATCGGCAGGGCTTGCAGTAGCGCCTGATCCAGGTCTTCTGCGTCGAGCAGAGTCTTCAGGAGAGCAGCGGACTGCGCCGCTTGGGCCTCTTGAATCCGATCCAACTCTTCAGTGATTTCGAGGATTTGCTGCCGTAAAGAAGAAAGGCGTTCACTCTCTTCGCCATCCGCCTGATCAATCCTTTCGGTTAGGAGTTGGAAGAAACTGTAATCCAATGCGGGGCGGGTGAGATTGACCAATGCCACAACACGATTTTCATCGGGCGCTTCAACGAATAGATCGAGAAGTGTCTCGTGGGTTAAACCCTGCTCAGATAGAGCTTGCAGGCTTACTGTTGCTTCTTTTACAGCCTCCTCCTGAGCCTTCAGCTTCTTCCCGAAAGAGCTAAACTCGATGATTTTCTCCAACCGGGCGCCCATCGCCTCCCTGGCATTCCCATCCCCTATCGACTGAAGAGCGAGGCCGGCCATCTGGAAAAATGTCGCATTGAACTCAGCGTCATGTTCCTTAACGAAAGGCTCGAATTGATCCTCCGGCAAGGTGAGCACTTCCTCAAAGAGTCGCATGGTGGCTCGCTGCGCCTCGATGTCTTCCTTCGAAATCCCCTCTGCTTCCAATACTCGTTCGACAAGTCCTTGCATCGTCAGGATGGTTTGCGGTTGGAAGAGGTACCCTTTTCGCTCCTCGGGGGGAAGCTGGTCGGACACACGCTTGATCATCTGACCGATGATGCGTTCCTGATCGTTTTTAGGAAGATTCGCTTCTATGGGGACATAGGTCAGTAAAAGCTCATGCAGCGGATCGTGATAAACGATTGGGACTGCGACAGTGCCATCGAATCCGCACACGCCGCACTGAATATGGTTGAACGATCCCGAAAGAAGACGCGCTTTGGCTCCTGGGTCCTGACCCACGTCGATCAGCTGCTCGATCTGAGCCTGGATAGGTGACTTACAATTGGGACAATGTGTTTGAGTGGCGCTTGTTACCATATTATTCTTATGCCTCGGTGTTCTTAAGTATAGGTAAAGAGAAACAGATACATGCTCCGTTCTTCACGCGGTCATCCACCCAGATTCGACCTTCATGGGCTTCGATTACAGCTTTCGCGAGGAAGAGTCCCAACCCTGCTCCCTTGATCTTCCGGCTAGTTTCAGTCGAGCGATAAAATAGATTGAAAATCCTGGGCACATCCTCAACAGCGATTCCCGGACCTTCGTCGTGCACACAAATAACAATTTCGTTTTGCTTGGTTGTCCCGGATATGGTGACTTTGCCTCCGTCCGGAGAATATTTCACTGCGTTGGAAAGCAAGTTCCCCATCACTTGCATCAAGCGAGTCTCATCGGCGTAGACAATGGGAAAGTCCGAAGGGAAATCTACCTTGAAATCATGCTGATCCGATTGTGTTTTGAAGCGGTCTGCCATCTGCTGTGCGAGGTGGTTGAGAGAAACCTGTGAACGATTCAACTTAAGCGCGCCTGCTTGCAGGCGTGAGGCGTCCAACAAGTCGTCTATCAGCCCGGTAAGATGGTCAGCTTCCTCCTCGATTACTGCTAAACTATCTTCTACAACTTCGGAATCCCAGCGTGCATCCTCCCTGCGGAGTGTGCCGACATATCCCTTGATCAGCGCCACCGGAGTGCGTAACTCATGGCTGATGATGGAGATAAACGTGCTCTTTAATTCTTCTGCCTCGCGAAATTTTGTAATATCGCGCACGGTGGCAACGATGCTTATGAGCTCCCCGGCTTCATCAAAAGCAGGCGCGTAGGTAATGCCCACGCTTACCGCGCCGCCATCCTTCGTGATCAGATCGCCCTCTACGTAGAGTGTAGCCTGTGCGCTTAGGGGCCACCCGCCAGCTTCGGCGTCTTCAAGGGATGTTCCTGATCCTTGGCTGAGCCAACGGATGATCTCATTATGCTGTTTACCGATCACGCTGTCGGCCTTATAGCACATTAAACTCGAACATGCCCGATTGAAGCGTGTGAAACGGTAGGATGGGTCGAGGATGAAAATACCATCAGCGGCAGACTCCAATATGGCATCCAGATGATGGTGCTGCTGAGCAATTTCTGTGAAGAGCGTCGCATTGTGAACAGCTATAGCCGCTTGCGAGGCGAAGGCGCTCAGGAGTTTACGATCATCGGCAGAGAACTGGCCGCGGTAAGACCTGAAGACGAAGATAACCCCGACGGTCTCCCCCTTGACATTCATAGGCAATCCTACGCCGGTGAGCAGACCCATAGAGGCTGCCTGTGTTATCCGTTGCAGGCGTCGGTTGACCTCAGGAAGTTCAAAGCGAGTGGGATCGCCATGGTCGGGGATATCCGTAAGCAGCGGCTCGAGATAGCGCACGAAATCCGGGTTGATTCCGAAGGTTGAGGCGATCCGCCATGCGCCTTCCGTATCTCGCAAGGCGATGAGACCTGCACTTCCACCTAGTATCTCGGCTGAGAAACGGACGATTTCAGCGAGGACGCGATCCAGATCGAGCTCTTCAGTGATCGCTCGGTTGATTCTGAGTAAATAATCGCGCTGTCGGACCCGGAAATCAGGAAGCATTCGCCGCTCTTACGCTTCAGCTTCAGCGGAAGTGATTGCGTCTTCGAGCATCTGCAGTCCTTCGTTGATAAGCTCCTGTGAGATATTCAAAGGAGGGGCGATACGAACACAGTTTTCACCACTGCCCAGCGTGACCAACCCGTTATAGAAGGCCTTATCAACAATACGATCTCGAAGTCCAGGCGCGGGTATCTTGCTCTCACGGTCCTTAACAAATTCGATTCCGAGCATCAATCCTTTACCGCGCACCTGACCGATGGAGGTGTGGCGAGTCATGATTTCAGCAAGCGCATCCAAGGTGTATTCTCCCACCTCTGCCGCGTTCTCCATGAAGCCGCCTTCAATCAACTCTAGCGTCGCCAAACCAGCACTACAGGAGACAGGATTGCCGCCGTAGGTATTCCCGTGCGCGCCCATCGGCCAATCCATTACGCTGGCCCGGGCGAGGATGCCACCGAGAGGCATACCGGATGCAATTCCTTTCGCGAAGCAAACGATGTCGGGCTCTACGCCCCAATGTTCGATTGCCCACCACTTCCCGGTTCGGCCGATACCCGATTGGACTTCATCGGCGATGAGGAGTATGCCATACTTGTCGCACAATTTCCTCAGGGCAGGGAAGAATCCCGCGGGAGGAACAACGTACCCGCCTTCACCAAGGATGGGCTCGATCATAATTGCAGCCGTCTCTTGGGGTGGAACTGTTCGGGCGAACACGACCTCCTCTATGTAGCGCACGACAGCTTCGCCATAGTCTTCGTCTTTGGATTGAACGAGGAGCGGTCGATAGGCGTCCGGATAAGGTACGTGGGTTACACCGCTCATCATCGGGCTAAAGCTTTCCCGGTATTTTGTCTTGCTTGACGTGAAAGCTAGTGAGCCCATTGTCCGCCCGTGAAACGCGCCGAAAAAACCTATGAAGTGATGTCGGCCTGTATGAGATCGGGCGAGTTTTATTGCCGCCTCGACAGCTTCCGTGCCAGAATTTCCCAGAAAAACTTTGGCGGGTTCCTTAAAAGGAGCGGTAGATGCTATTTTTTCAGAGAACTCTACCCAGATCGGGTGATAGAAATCGGAGGAGATATGGATGAAATCATCTACCTGGTTTTTGATTGCTTCAACGACTTTCGGATGACTATGACCGGTTGAGCATACAGCGATTCCAGAGGCGAAGTCGATGAAACGGTTGCCATCAACGTCCCAGATTTCGGACCCCTTTCCATGGTCCATTACAAATGGGTAGGCTCTTGGGTAGGATGGGGATATTACTTTTAGGTCTCGTTCTAAGAGTTTCTTCGCCTTCGTGCCGGGTATGTTCTGCGCTTTCATTGACGCAATGCCTCCTGAAAAGAATCTGGAACTTGAAATGATGTGCGCTGTATATTGCTGCGCATAGCCATCATTATACGGTGGGTTATGTACATTTTCTTCGCCGTTCAGAGGTGACGACGATGGTGAATTATATCACCCTCGCTTTGCATAGCGCATATTCCATTGTATAAAAGAAGGTAGATTTCTTCGCCCAACCAATCCAAAAGGAGAATGCAGACATGAAAGAGCGACCCTGGTTTAAACACTATGAATCAGATGTCCCGAAGTCCATTGAATACCCAGAAGTGCCGCTCTATCATTTTATGGAGAATTCTGCAGCAA
>JAIWHF010000061.1:0-13357 GCA_048629905.1 Methanosarcinales archaeon | reverse complement strand
TCTGAGGAGCAGAGCGACGAAGAATCTCGTTCATGACAATAAGAACCCTTCTTTTCAAAGAACGAGATTGCTTCGCCTGCGGCTCGCAATGACATTAAAAGGTTACCGTTATTACCTGGAGTTATCCGTAGGAGACGTGGGCAGGGGAGGCATCTGCGGCCCGTCAACGCCGAGCAGCTCGCTCAGCGCGGCACGCATTGCCACCCTGTCATCCCACGGGTATTCGATCTCGCCAAAACACATCGACTGCTCGTGTCCTTTACCGCAAGAGATCACCAGGTCCCCCGGTTTCGCCATTCGAACCGCAAACCTGAGCGCCTCACCGCGGTCCGGAACCCGCCAGAAGGTCTCCCCCTCGATTCCCCCTTCACCAAGAGCGCCCTGTGCCATTTCATCCAGAATCACAGCCAATGACTCTGTGCGCGGGTCCTCGGCGGTAAGGATGGTCTTATCTGCACCTCGGGCGGAGACCTGCGCCATCATGCGCCGCTTTTCTCGATCGCGCAGACCGGCGGAGCCAAAAACCACGATCACCTCACCCGACGTAAGGCCACGCGCGGATTCAAGCGCTCTTTCGAGCGCGTTGGGGGTGTGGGCGAAGTCGACGATGGCGGTAAAGGTTTGACCCAGATTGATGACCTCCATCCGGCCTGGCATGGTACTCAGCCGCGCAAGTCCATCAGCGGCAGTCTGAGGTTCTATGCTGAGCCCTTCGACAGCCGCCGTGAACGCGGCGAGGCAATTCATCACATTGTATTCACCGATTAAGGGACTGTGGACTGAGACCTCGCCTCGAGCGCTTGAGATCTTGAAGACCAACCCATCCTGGCTGCTTGATACTTCCTGAGCGACGAAATCCGCGCGAGTGTTGTGACCATATGTAACCTGGCGCGCATTTACCTCGCGTTGAAGGAGATCGTACGAGCGATCATCCATATTAAGTACAGCCGTCTTCGCGGGACCGTCTGTCTTTTCCTCTTCACAATCTAAACTACGGAACAAGCTAGCCTTGGCATCGAAGTATGCCTCGTATGAACCATGGTAATCCAGGTGTTCATGCGTGATATTCGTCACGACGGCAACATCGAACTCACAGGCAGATATTCGATGTTGTGCGAGCCCATGTGATGTCGCCTCCAGGATGCAATGTGTAAGACCTGCCTCGACCATATCTTTCAGGTAGCCCTGCACTTCGAGCGCGTCAGGAGTAGTCACATGAAGGCCGGTATCCAGCACACGATCGCCGATCACTGCGTTCACCGTCGTGATCATGCCGGTCTTTATCCCAGCTTCACTCAAGATCTCAAAAAGCAAGTTGCAGGTCGTTGACTTCCCATCCGTGCCCGTGACGCCTATCAACGTGAGCGAACGGGAGGGGAAACCGTTCCATGCCGCGGCAAGCTCCGCCAGTGCCACGCGCGTATCCGCTACACGGATAAACCCAATATTAACCTGCTCAGGAACGATTTCACATACGACGGCCCTTGCACCCTGCTTCACGGCGTCGGCAATATAGTCGTGACCGTCATAGTTCTCCCCGCGCACAGCGATAAAAAGCGCGCCAGGGATCACCTGGCGCGAATCGGCGGTCAATGCCGTAATATCCATTTCCGGCAGACCGCCGTGTTCTGCATCTGTTAGATTATCAATAAGCCTCGAGAGTTGCATGTACAATTGTTCGCCTAGATACGTTCCAGACGATCAACTCCTCTCTTTACTTGAGAAATGCAGGACCTACTGTAAGCTGCGGCTCAAGCTCTCGAGTTTTCCAGCAACGGAGCCGTCGAGGATTTTATCTCCTATGCGTATGACCAATCCGCCGAGGATGTTGGGATCGACACGAAAGCTAATCGTTGCGCTTTCACCGAGTTTGCCAATCACATCCTTGCTGACGGTTTCCTGTTCTTTCTTCGTCAGGGGCAAGGCGCTCGTAACTTCAGCGCTTGTCCCGGTAATGCTTTTACCCTCAAGCAAGACAACTTTTCCGGTTTTTACCCCACTGAAGAAGTCATCGATGAGCGCACGTTGACGTTTCTCGTCCAGCGATTCGCCGATCACTTTCTGTGCGGCGGCGATGGATAAAGCGGCAACCTGCCCGCGCAAATCACCCAGGATTTTCTCTTTTTCCTGCTGCGCATCAGCAGTTGCTTCTTCGCGCAACTTCACAATCTCAGTTTCAGCCGCCTCTTTTATTTCCACCCGAACCTGTTCACCCCGTTCTGTCGCCTCGCGCACGATCTTGCCTGATTCTTGCTGCGCCTTGGCAAGGATCTCTTCCGCTTCTTTCTCGGCGTTCTCCCGAGCTTCAGATGCTATGCGCGCATCCTCAAGGCCCCTGGCAATTGTTTCGCGACGCTGTTGCATCATATTGAGCAACGGTTTGTACATCCAGGCGGCCAGGATAACAAATACAATCAGGAAGTTAAAAACCTGGACCAAGAGGTAGCCGAGGTTGATACCTAGACCTTCCAAAGTAATTCCTCCTCTCGATCGACCGGATTACCCGCCGACGAATAAGATCAGCATCGCCACGACGAGGGCATAAATTGCCACCGCTTCAGCGAATGCGATCGCCAGGATCATATTGATCTGGATTGCGCCGGCAGCGTCCGGGTTGCGGGCGATCCCCTGTACTGCCCCGCTGCCCAAGATGCCGATACCTAGACCCGCGCCCAAAGTCCCTACCATTGCCAGGCCTGCGCCTAAATATTTCAGTCCTTGCGCGATTGCCAATGCAGCTGCTTCATCCATTTCAAATTTTCCTCCGTGAATCTCACCTTTGCGGATGATTTCGTAATATTTCTCTCTAACCTAACTAATGTGCTTCAGCAAGCTCCTCATCATGATCGTCATGTGAATGGGTTGCCATCGACATGAAGACAAGTGTGAGCATGCCGAATACGAGCGCCTGAATCATGCCAACCATAAACTCTAGAAGTAAGAAGACGGATTGAACTAATACAGGAACCAACGTACCGATAACAAATAGCAGAACCGCTCCAGCGAAGATATTTCCAAATAGTCGGAAGGAAAACGAGATAATCTTCGCAAACTCCGCCACCAATTCCAATAAACCAACGAAGATATCCAGGAACGGCATCATGACGTCAAAAGGTCCCAGTCGCTCTTTCGTCCACATTCGACCGAAATTCTTAAAGGCAAAGAACTTTGAGAAATAACCTGGTCCTAAAGCCTGAACACCGATGACCTGGGTCATCACCACTGAGATAAGGGCAAGTGCAATCGTGAAATTCAAGTCGGACGATGTCACACGCACGTAGGGCGTAAATCCGGCCACCTCGGTGTGGGCTAAGCTATGCTCCCCTTCCACGAGGTCCTTCTCCTCCACCTCTCGCGTAATCGTGGTTACGGGTATGCCAGCGATGGAAAACAGCTCCTGCGTTTCATAGACCGGAGCACCGTGATGCGGCTCATGGAGCTTGCCGATACTGTCAATCCCGGGGATTAGCCCCATCCAGTTAATCACCAGGACAAGCAGGACTATGGTCGCCATCCAGGGGAATATCCGCCGGGCCCATTTGCCCGCTGTTGATTCAACGAGACTATATAATCCCTCAACCACGGCCTCAATCGCGCTGGGAAAACCCTTCAGGACCAGATCGCCACTGCGCGTCGCCCGGCGAACGCTCAGCGCCATCAGGATCAGGAGTACATCGGCGATGAGCATGGCGATAATCGTGTTTGTCAAATACAAATCGCCGAAGATTGTAACTGAAAGGTCCGAGGATATTCTCGGCCGGGACCTGCACATGGGGCATAACCGGAGCGAAGGCTCGCGCGGCAAGGACGTTGCCAGCGATGATCAACAAGATCAGCCAGCGGTAGAAGCCCCTTCTGCGTTTATGAGGAATCTTTTCGGTGTTCTCCACCTTGCGCTTCCTCCTCTTCACTTGGTCCAATCGTTTTGCTAGTCAGATTCTGAATCCGAGGGGCAAACGTTAAGACCACGCGGAACATCAAGAAAATCGTTATTGGCATACTGACAATGACCAGGATTATGGTAAACAGCGGCCGGGTCTGAAACTGGTTATCCAGCCACAGCCCGGCGGCCAATGCGACCAAGATGATCACAAGTGTCAGGCAGCCAACCTGTCCAATCACGCCTAGAAGGGCCATCTGCAGCCCACGTAGCGCACGGTCCTTGTCGGGCGTAGTACCATCCTGGCTCATGGTTCGGGAATTGTAGCACAAGCGATTCTGAGGGTCAATCAAACTCCCTTAATAAGGCGGTTAGAACAGACTTAATGCCGAATTTATCGACCAGTCGAGCCAGGGTGCGCTGAGCGTACCAATCGCCAGGATAGCGATGACACAAATCACGAGCACCAGGGCGTATGAATGTGGTATTTCGATGGGTTTGTCTTCATCCTCCGAGCGGTATAAATAGACAACCTTCAAGACCGACAAGTAGTAATACAAACCGATTATGGCGTTTAACACACCCACGAATGCAAGCCAAATCCACCCACTCTCGACGGCAGCAGCGAAGATATAAAACTTCGCCACGAAACCCGCAAGCGGCGGCATACCCCCCAGTGAAAGCAACGCTATGAGGAGAACCAACGCCAGCCCGGGCGAGCGGCGGCTCAAACCGGCGTAATCCGCGATCTCATCTGAACCCGCCGAACGGGCAAATAGGATCACAACGGCGAAAGCGGCGATATTCGTCACCACGTAGCCGATCAGATAGAAAATCACGCTGGCCGTCCCAAAGGAACTGAGGGCAACCAGACCGATCAGGGCATATCCAGCATGGGCGATGGATGAGTACGCAAGCAGCCTCTTGATATTGGTCTGCGGCAGAGCGAGCAGGTTGCCAACGGTCATCGTTACCGTAGCAATAATAGCTACAAGTGTGACCCACTCTGCTTCAATTGCCGGAAAGACGGCGAGCATGAATCGCAGGAGAACCGCAAACCCTGCTGCCTTTGATGCCGTTGATATGAATGCAGTAATCGGTGTTGGCGCGCCCTCATAGACATCCGGCGCCCAGAATTGAAACGGGACCGCGGAGATTTTAAAACTGAAACCCACCAGGACCAGGACTGCCATCCCCCCGATCAACCAGGGGGAAACTGCTCCGGCGTGCATTGCTTCCGACAAGCGATAAATATTCGTATCGCCGGAGAAACCATACAGCAGACTGAAGCCATATAACATCACCGCTGATGTCAAAGCACCAAAGAGGAAGTACTTCAAACCCGCCTCGGTTGATTTATCGTCACCTTTCTTGAAACCGGCGAGGATGTAGAGTGGAATCGAAGTCGTCTCGATCGCTAAAAACAGCATGATCATGTCGGCTGAGGAAGCCATCAGGCTCATGCCTAGAGTTGCAATAACCAGCAGAGCATAGTACTCACCGCGATCCTCTACCCCTTCCACATCGGCCGATAACAGCGCGGTCATCGCCGCGGCGAAGAGAAAGAGCACTTTGAAGCTGAAAGCCAGCCAGTCGTGGCGCAGCATTCCGCCGAAGATCAACACCTCACTCTCACCGGGTCGGCCGAATAGAAGTGTGATGATGAGGATCCCTGTGAGACCGAGGGCAGTCAACCATGACAGCAGCAGGCCGCTGCTTCGCTGTGAGGAGAGACCCACAACCAGGATGACCCCCGCAAGTACCAGAAGCAGGATTTCAGGAAGTACGATAAGCAAGGTTGAAGGTTCGAAGCTGGCGATACTCACTTAGGCACCTCCGACCAATGCCATAACTGCCTGTGCTCCCGATTCGACCAGCGGGGCGATAATTGAGGGATAGACACCGACGAGAATTAATATTCCAGATAGGATGACGAGTGCGATTTTATCGAAGTTGTTGATCGGCGTTATGTGTCCTTTGAATTCTTCAGGCATCTCACCGAAGAAGACCCGTCCGATGACGCGCATGATATAGCCCGCGGTGATCACAATTGAGATCGCGGCGATGATGGCGACGATCGGTTGGCTCTGCCACAAGCCCATGAAGATCGGGAATTCAGCGATGAAACCGGAGAAACCAGGCATACCCATCGACACAAGTCCGGCGATGATGAAAGCGATCCCGGCTAAGGGCATGACTTTAATAAAGCCCCCCAGTTTGGGGATTTCGCGGGTATGCGCGCGATCATAAACCAATCCAACGACAGCGAACATGAGCGCCGTCATTACACCATGCGAGAACATCTGGATCCCCGCACCCGTTATGCCAGTCAAGTTCAATGTAGCGAAACCCAGAATCACAAGGCCCATATGCGAGACCGACGAGAAGCCGATGACGTACTTAAAGTCAGTCTGGATTGAGGCGATGAAAGCGCCGTATACGACGTTGACCGTAGCCAACCCCAGAATCAGCGGCGCCCAGAACTTCGCCCCCTCGGGAAGGAGCATAATTCCAACCCGCAGCGCTGCGAAGGCGCCGACCTTCATCAGCACCCCAGCGTGAAACATCGATACCGCCGTTGGTGCAGCCACGTGACCGTCTGGCGACCAGTTGTGTACCGGGAAAATACCGCCGAGCACGGCGAAACCGAAGAACACAAACGGGAACCAGAAGCGCTGAAAGTCCACTGAGAAACCCGCCTGCTCGAGGACTAAGAGACTGAAGGAGTGAGTCCCGCTGGCGAAATACATTGCCAAACCACCGACAATAGCGATAACAGAGCCGATGAAGAGATAAAGCGTGAGCTTCATCGCCGCGTATTCGCGTGTGACCTTCCATCCCCAGATGGCGATGAGCAAGTACATCGGGAAGACTGCTATCTCGTAAAAGAAGAAAAGCTGAAACAAATCCAGTGAAACGAAGACTCCGAAAACACCCGTAGCAAGGATGAACAAGAACCCGAAGAACTCACGCGGGCGGTCGTCGATCCCCCAGGAGACTAAAACCCCCGTGAACATGACAATACCCGTCAGCAACACCAGCGGGGCGTTCATCCCGTCTATACCGACGTGGTAGGAGATCCCGAGCCTAGGAACCCAGGGGTAGTGTTCGACTAGCTGATATCCACCGAGGGCTAGATCGTACGTGAAATAAGCCCAAAGTGAGAGAGCAAGCGCTATCGACGCACCGGTCAGCGCGAAGATGCGAATCTCGCGGTGTCGTTCCGCGGGAAAGAAGAACAGCACGACCCCGAACACGATCGGTGTGAAGACGACGATGCTAAGAATTGGTACTTCCATAAATACTCTCAAGACCTCGATCAACCGAACAGAAATTTCACAGTCTGGTTGATGACATTCAATATCCAGGCAGGCCAAACGCCGATCAGCAGCATCAGAAACATAAGCGGTGCAATAGCGATGATCTCACGGCGATTAATCTCCATATTATGGCCAAGCCACTTCTCGTTCAGCGGGCCATGCAGCACCTTGGCAATACCCTTCAAGACGTAAGCACCTGTAATCAGGAGACCTATCATCGAGAGTGCAGTGTAGAGTGTGAAGATCGGCCATGAGCCCCGAACGATGAGGAACTCCGATACAAACCCATTCAAGCCCGGGAGCCCGAGTGAAGCCATGGCAGTGAAGATCAGGATGCCGCCGTAGATCGGCGCTAAGGGGAATAGACCACCAAGCTTGTTTAGATCACGAGTGTGCGCACGATCGTAGATCACACCCACAAGCAGGAACATCCCCGCTGCAGACAACCCATGGTTGAACATCTGCAGCACTGCGCCGTTGATTGCGAGCACGGCATCATCCGCCTGCATCGTCCCCTGGGCAAACGCCGCGGCGGCGATACCCAGAACTACGAATCCCATGTGATTCACAGAGGAATATGCCACCAGGCGCTTGAAATCGTCCTGCCCCCAGGAGGCAAACGCCCCCAGAACAATGGCCAGTACGGCAAGCAACCCCAGTGCGCCGGCGAAGTATTTCGCCTCGACCGGATAGAGCGGCAGCACCAGACGCAGGAAACCATAAGCACCCAGCTTGAGCAGCACCCCGGCCAGGATCATCGACCCCGCAGTGGGAGCCTCCGTGTGAGCATCTGGAAGCCAGGTGTGGAACGGCCATATGGGGACTTTGATCGCGAAAGCGACCACGAACGCCCAGAAGGCAATCTTCTTCACCGTGCCGATCGCAAGCGTGATCGGCAGCCCAAATAAGGTTAGAGATTGGTTCAGCGTAGGCCATTTCTCGGTGATCACGATAAGGTCAAAAGTCCCCGAGGCGACGCCAATCATCTGAATCGCCAGCAGCAAACCAAGTGACCCGGCAATGGTGTAGATCAGGAACTTAAAAGAGGCGTAATCACGATTTCCACTTCCCCACTGGTTAATCAGGAAATACATGGGGATCAATCCAATTTCCCAGAATACGAAGAAAATCAGCAAATCTAGCGACATGAAAACGCCGAGCATCCCTGTTTCCAGAAGCAGGAAGAGCGCCATATAGGAGCGAACGTTATCTTCAATGTTCCATGAAATCAGGATCGCCAGCGGGGTGAGCAAAGTAGTGAGCATCACCATCGGCACGGATATGCCATCTACACCGAGGTGGTAACTCGAGCCAATCGCCTCATACCAGATCGCCTGCTCTACGAATTGGTAGCCTTGAACGCCGGGTTGATAAGCAAACCACAGGAACAACGCGAGACCGAACGGGATCAGGCTTGCGAGCAGCGCAACCCAGCGGATGGCTTGCAGGCGTTCACGCGGGATCAACAGCAGCAATACCGCGCCAGCTAGCGGCGAGAAAAGGATGAGTGTTAGCAGATGCGCTTGCAAAAATGCCACAGACGTGTCTCCGTCTAAGCTTCCGATCTATATCCTATGGTCGCAGGACCAGGATGTACGACAGCACGATCCCAACGAATACCATGCCGATGATCAAATACTCCTGCACGCGCCCGGTTTGAATGACGCGGAAGGTTTTGCCGCTTTTCTTCACACCCTCGCCGATGAAGTCGGCGCCGCCATTCACGATGGGCAGGTCGATGGAATTGCGAAAGAAGTCGCCGATGCGCAGCGACGTGCGAGCGACCCAATGCAGGAAACCGTCGATCACGCCCCGGTCAATCCAACGATAGACGAACGTTTCCGCAAACCAGTAAGCCGGACGAATGATGACGGCGGAATACAGTTCGTCGAAATAGTATTTATTGCGCAGGACCGGGTAGATCGGACCGAGCAGTTTTTTCACCGGATCTTCCCCGCCGGCTGGCACGCGCCGATAGACCAGCCAGCCGATCAACAAGCCGCCCAGGGCTACACCGACCGACACGATTAGTGGCACAGGATTGAAAGTGATCGCCTGTGGGTGCTCGAGCAGCGTTCCGGAGATGAAATCGTGGAACCAATTAGGAATGACCCCGCCGATCGCAGGGAACCCCTCCGGGATGTCCACCCAACCCGCAGCGATGGCGAAGAAGGAAAGTACGACCAGCGGCAGAGTCATCGTCCAGACTGATTCGTGAGCGTGCTCTGCTGCCTTTGTTCGCGGTTCACCGAGGAAAGTCAGCGTGATCTGACGCATGGTATAGAAGGCGGTCAGGAAGGCAGCCAGCGCGAGCGTGATGAACACTGCCATGTGCCCGTGAACGAACGCGTCGGACAGGATCTCATCCTTCGACCAGAAACCAGCCGTGAACAACGGGAAACCGGAGAGCGCAAAGCCGCCAATCAGGAATGTGATGAATGTGACCGGCATCTTCTTGCGCAGACCGCCCATATTGAACATATCCTGGGCGTCTATGTGTTCATTTGTATGTTGAACACCATGCTCCACACCGTGAATGACGGAGCCCGATCCCAGGAACAGGAGCGCCTTGAAGAAAGAGTGGGTGATCAGATGAGCTGCGGCGGCGACGTAAGCTCCGATCCCTACTGCTGCGACCATGAATCCCAATTGAGAGATTGTGGAGTAAGCCAGCACGCGTTTAATGTCGTCCTGCGCTACCGCGATCGTCGCCGCGAAGAGCGCCGTAAACGCGCCGATGAACGATATCACGAGCATCGTCGGCGTCAGCGGGCCGCCCTCGTGCCAGCCGGCGGTGATCAGCGGGAAGAAGCGCAAAATGAGATAGACACCGGCGGAAACCATCGTCGCCGCGTGGATCATGGCCGAGACCGGAGTTGGTCCTTCCATCGCGTCCGGAAGCCAAACGTGAAGCGGCCATTGCGCTGATTTTCCAATCGTTCCAATAAAGAGCAGCAGGCCGATCAATCCGGCAGTCGAGAGGGCCGGGATCACCGAAGGAGTATTTGTCAGCATCCCGAGCACATGCTCGTTGTATAAGATCTCCCGGTAGCTGAGTGTGCCGGTAGCCGAGTAGAGGTAAACCAGACCCAACAGCATGAAGACATCGCCGACGCGCGTCGTCATAAAGGCTTTGATCATTGCATCGCGCGCCGATGGTTTTCCGTACCAGAAACCAATCAGCAGGTAGGAGCACAAGCCCATGATCTCCCAACCGACGAACAGCAGGAGCAGGTTATCAGAGATGACCAGGGTCAGCATTCCGAATGCGAAAAGCGAGATGAAGGCGAAGAAGCGAGCGTACATCGGCTCAATTCCGCCGGCGCGAGGGGGAAGACCGGCACGATCCTCAGGGTCGCGCGGTTTGCCGTAATTGTTATAACCGACGCTGTAGAGGAAGATCGCCAGACACGTCCAGGCAACGAAGAAAAGAGCCAGCGCACCAAGAGGGTCGATAAGTACCCCAATTCGCAGTGCGGTATCGCCGGTCGGCAGCCACGCAATCGATGAATGGAAAGGATGGTGTCCGAGACCTTCGGCCGTGACCGCGTTGAAGAACACCACCATCGCCAGGCCCCACGAGACAACCATTGAGCCTATTGCTATGATGTGGCTCAAACGGTTGTTGCGATTCGTCCCCAGCACGATCGTGAAAAACGCCAGAATCGGCGGGAGAGGGATGAGCCAGATTAGGGTCTCGATTTGCATAACACCTCGCCTACCACTTCATCATATCGATCTCTTCGACGGCGATCGTGTGACGGCGCCGATAGATCGAGATAATCAAAGCCAAACCAACAGCCGCCTCAGCGGCTGCCACTGTAAAGACCACCAGCGCGAACACCTTGCCGGCAACCACATTCGGGGTCAGGTAGCGCCAGAAAGCAACCAGGTTCAGATTAACAGCGTTCAGCAGGAGCTCGATCGCCATCAGGATCGCCAAAGCATTCCGTCGCGCTAGCGCACCGTAGATACCGATGCTAAAGAGCGCCGCGCCCAAAATGATGTACCAGGACAAGGGGATCACGACTCATCCTCCTGTTCCTGGCTCTTCCGCCCAGGCCAGGCGACGATGATCGAACCAACCAACGCTGCCAGCAAAAGCACCGAAGCGACCTCAAAGGGAACGATGTAGCGGTCTACATCAACCAGCGCCAGCCCAAGCTCCTCGAGCATCGCCTCCGATCCCATTGTGAGAGCTGGTGCTTCCGCGCCCAGCAGCGGGGCTTGTGTGAACATTAAAACCAAACTACCAAACAACAGAACAGCGGCAATCACAGCCGCCCACCATGTTTTATTTTTCTGTCGGTCTTGAATCCCCATTGAGTGACGAGTGAGCATAACTACGACGATGATCATGATCGCAATAGCGTCGATATAAACTGCGACCTGCACAACCGCCAGGAAACCTGCGTTCAGCAGGACGAAGAACACCGCAACTCCAGCTAATGCCATAATCAACCACAGTGCGGCATGCACCATGGAACGGCAGGTGACCACCATGACGGCTGCGAGCAACGTAATAGCGGCAGCGACGAGAAATACAATTTGAGTCAGCGTCAGCATGCACACACTCTCATCGAATTAACTTCCCGGTGACGACCCGCTGGAGGCCGCGACCGTCTCATTCACACTGCTTGCTTTGCCTCGTGAACGTGCCGCGCGGGCATTAAGGCGAATCGCCGCCAGCGTGATGATAAACAAGAAAGCGTTAGCGCCCACGTGAATTCCGAGCCGGTTGATTCCATACTCCGCTGCCACCTTCTCGGCAATCGCGGTAAAAATCAAGCTCGCCATCGCTAAAGGTGTAATAAATTTCCAATTGAGGTTATTCATATGGTCGATACGAATACGCGGAAATGAACCACGGATCCAGATAACGACGAAGTATACGATGGATGTTTTAATTAAGAAGTAGAACAGCCCAAGCAATGGGTACAGCTCTGCCCAGGGACCTCTCCAACCGCCGAGGAAGAGCGTGGCTGTCAGAGCTGAAATCGTGAAAGCATGGAGGAATTCCGCCACGAAGAACATCCCGAATTTCAACCCTGAGTATTCGATATGGAAACCAGCAACGATTTCGGACTCCGCTTCGAGTAAATCGAATGGCGCTCGGCCTACTTCTGCAAGTGAGCTTGTAAAGAATATCAGCGCTGCGATCGGCGCCAGAATAATGAAAGCGATTGGGCTTTGCGCTTCAACGATGATCTCCATGTCCATCGAGCCGCTCAAGAGAACGGGGATGAGCAAGGCTATCATCATCGGTACTGCGTATGAAACCATCATTGCTACCGTGCGGAAAGCACCCAATAGAGCATATTTATTGTTCGAGGACATTCCTGCGACCATAATCCCGAGTGTTCCGATCGCACCAACGGCGACGATGTACAAGACACCGATGTTGATATGTGCACCGATGAGCGTCGGCGCGAGTGGGATCACAGCCCAAATACCGACAACTGCCATCACTGCCAGCAGCGGCGCCAGGTTATACGGAACGATATCTGCCCCGGTGGGCGTTATGAGTTCCTTTGTGACCAGCTTAAGGAGATCGGCGACCGTCTGAAACACGCCAAAAGGTCCTACACGGTTTGGGCCCAGTCGATCCTGGATTCGGGCGACGATTTTTCGCTCAGCCCAGATAAGGATAAAGGTCAGCATCAGCAGCGCCGTGCCGAGAACGAACGCCCCGACCACCTGCAGCAGAAAAGTTACAAGATCAGGCGTCAGCCCCAGGCCTTCCAGCCAGCCGCGCAGCAGGCTGCCTGTCCAAGTAAATGGATCGTTTAGAAATGCGACCACTCGTTGCTCCCTAATGCCCCGTCCAACCTATCTGGATGATTATCGATAGGCGTTCATTCGGTGTTTGTTTTCCACCGTAGTCTGATGGGAGAGGCACCGACAAGTTAAAAACAAATGGCTGATGAAATCCACATCAGCTAGATCGATCTAAATCTCCGCGTTATACCCACTCAAGAACGCCCTTGCGCCAGGCATAGGCCAGGCCGGCGGCGAGGATGAGAATAAAGAGAACGCCCTCCATGACCATATAAAGCTGTAACTTGTCGTAAGCCACAGCCCAGGGGAACATGAAGACGGCTTCGATGTCGAACACCAAAAATATAAGTGCGTAAATGTAATACGCACCTTTTAGCTG
>JAIWHF010000060.1:0-13388 GCA_048629905.1 Methanosarcinales archaeon | reverse complement strand
GCGTGGTCATACGGACGGAAAAGAGGATCCATGCGCGGCCGATTTCGCCTGGAAGGATGTCGCTGATAATACTGCCAGCAGGGAGAATGAAGAAAAAGGTTGTGATGCCCACAAAGACGAGCACAATCTTTCGGGTCCGCCTTGTGAGGCTCCAGATTTCCGGTGATCGATACAATTGGAGACCGAGCGAGATGAAGAGAATATAAAGTACAACATCATAGGCGCGGTGATAACCTACAAGAAGCGCCCATAAGGAGAGCGCGGTTAGAAGATGTTGGCGGTGTGTTGGGGAAAGTTGCTTGTTGATAATGTGCTCTTTGTTTCGTTTGTACCAAATTAGGAGGGGTATGGTAACAACCAGGGTGAGAAGGATCGCGATATGTAATTCCCACGGTTGTGATGGAATGAGGGAGGCCAGGTGGATTCCTTCCAGTTGTGAGTGGTGAACGAGCATGAAGAAGTACCCGCGGACGATTTCAACCATCCCGGTTCCACTCATTAAGGATAACCCCAATAGTCCCAGGGTTTGAACTGCGAGAGCTGTAAACGTGGTCCTGTAATTTCGCTCAAAGATGAGCAAGTAAAGGAAGAAGCCGATAGATAGGGAGTATTTTGAGAGGGCGATGCCGAGAAGGATGCCGGCTGTGTAAGGGCGGCTCTTTGAAAAATAGATCGAGCCGAGCGCGAGAAGAAGCACTAGAAAGGTCACTTGCCCGCTGCTGCCGGCATAGCGAGTGGAGGTTAGCCCGACGAAAACCAGAATGAAGACCGCAGTTATCCATTTACCCCATCGCTCTTCGGGAGCGAAGATACGCAAAATGAGCGGTGGGATCATAAAGATAAAGAGCAGATTGAAACCCAACCACACCAGCTTAGCGAGAGGCCAGGATAGAAAGGAAAAACACGAGAGGATGGCAATTAATGGGAAAGTGAGCGCTGGTGCTGGAACCCAACCTGGAACCACCACATCTCGAAGATCCGTCACCGTTTTATCTAGATAATGTATCGGCAGAGATGGCTTCTGGTCTGTGAGAAAGGCATCATATGGATCCTGGGCTTCGCGCACGAAGTGGCCGGCATACCAGTAGACGTAGAGGTCATTCGCGCCTGCGGGGGAGAAGGTGAATTGAATGATGCGCAGAAGGCTGGCGACTGACCATACCCCCAGGGTTAGGATGAGTAGAGTTTGAAATCCGTTCTTTTTCATGGGCGATGACGATAACATGTTTGGAGTCAATACTTTCTGCTCATTAACCCTGATGATTGAGGGAGTATACAACAAGCGCCAATGAAAGGTATCCAAACGGTCCATAGGCGTCAGGATTATCTAATGTACGAAATCTCTCACTAAACTGACGAATCAGTGTAAACTTATGCGAATTCCTTTCAAGGATTGATCTGGATATGGCGGAGACGATACACAAAGAGTCATCAGACTCCGGAGAAGTCACGCTTAGTCGTGAGCTCAGCTTATTTACCGTAACGATGATCGGAATCGGCGGGATGATCGGCGCGGGGATATTTGTCCTCACCGGCATCGCCGCGGGGATCGCCGGTCCGGCTTTGATTCTGGCATTTTTGCTCAACGGGTTGGTTACCTCCCTCACGGCAATGTCCTACGCGGAATTGGGCTCAGCTCTTCCAGGGGCGGGGGGCGGATACCAGTGGATCAAGGAAGCCCTCGGCGGAACCCTTGGTTTTATCTCCGGGTGGATGAGTTGGTTTGCGCAGGCTGTGGCAGGGAGCTTGTACGCATTAGCATTTGGTCGCTTTGCCGCTGAATTGATCCATGTTGCCGGGATATCGACTTTTGGCCTGACGATCAACCAGATTTCGCTTTTATTTATGACGCTCATTATCATCACCTTCACCAGCATTAATTACATAGGTTCTTCGGAGACGGCGAGCGTCGGAAACACACTTACCGTGATCAAGATTGTTATTCTCGGGTTATTGGTTATCTTCGGTGCATTAGCGATGTCGCGCATGGATGGCTGGCAAAGCCGCTTTACTACGGGATTCTTACCCAACGGGCTTGTCGGTGTTTTCATCGCCATGGGTTTCACGTTTATCGCTTTTGAAGGTTATGAGATCATCGCTCAATCGGGTGAAGAAGTTCTCGACCCGATTCGAAATATCCCGAAAGCGATTTTTATCTCAATATCCGTAGCAGTTGTGGTTTATATCCTGGTGGGCATCGTGGCCGTTGGCGCGATCACGCCGCCAGGTGATCTCGCTGCATACGAGTACCTGGGCGAAAAAGGGGAAATCGCGATTATTGAAGTAGCGCAGCAGGTTTTCCCGTGGGGTATCGGCGGGATGATCCTGTTACTGAGCGGACTCGCCTCAACAACATCGGCCCTAAACGCGACGACCTACGCCTCCTCTCGTGTCTCTTTTGCCATGGGGAGGGACCACAACCTGCCAGAATTTTTTGCTCGGATCCATCCTAAACGTCACACACCGTATTTGGCGGTTGTAGCGACAGGAGTGCTGATGACACTCATGGCGTGGACGCTTCCTATCGAGGACGTCGCCGCATCAGCCAGCATTATGTTCCTGCTGCTATTCATGCTCGTGAATTTTGCAGTGCTTTTCCTACGGCTGCAGAGACCGGAACTTGAACGCGGTTTTCGTGTGCCACTATTCCCGATCCTTCCGGTTCTGGCAATACTCTCAAATGCCTTCCTGGCGGTAAATGTCTTCCGCTTCAGCCCGATCGCCTGGGTTTTCGCTGTAGTCTGGATTGCCATTGGGCTTCTGGCGTATTCCTTCTATTTCTCCCGGATCGAGGAGATGGAGAAACCTAAAGAGATTCTGCTAGAAGAGGTGTTAGTAAGCCGGGATTACTCCGTCCTCATCCCTGTCGCCAATCGAGAGCAGGCTCGCATCCTGGGTAAGATAGGAGCGCTTCTGGCTTGTAACAAGGGTGGGGAAGTGCTCGCCCTGCATGTGGTGCAGGTTCCCGTGCAACTTAACCTATCAGAGGGCAGGTTGTTCCTCAAAGATGGTCGCCAGTATCTAGATGACGTCATCCGGCAATCAAAGAAGTGTGATGTTCCCGTACATACGATTATCCGTCTAGGGCGAAATGTGTCCCATGCGATCCGTCAGACGGCGATTGAGAATGCCTCAGATATCATCGTTCTGGGTTGGCCGGGATTCACGAAATCTTCAGGGAAGCTGTTTGGGTCCGTCGCTGATCCAATCGTTGATAATCCACCGACCGACGTCATTGTCGTGCGCCACAGGCGGTGGCGTCCTTTGAACCGCGTTATTGTTCCCGTCACGGGAGGGCGCAATTCGCGTCGAGCGGTTCGTATTGCGGTGAACATGGCTAGCGCTGAGAAACCGGAACCCGCGACGGTGACCATCCTCCACGTCCTGCCCCCAGGTGTTGATGAAGTCGGTCGAATCCGCGCTGAACGAGCCGTCGCCGAGAGCATGCACGGTGTTGATGGTGTGCTGATTGAGACGATGTATGTAGAGGGTGACGATCCGGTGGAGTCAATCCTAGCATCAGCCAAGGGCTATGACTTGATCGTGATCGGCGCAACGGAAGAACCGGTGTTCACAAACTTCCTGGTAGGCACACTCCCCGAACGGGTGGCGCGCGGCGCCGAAGTAACTGTCATGATGGTTAAGCGGCGTAGTTCACCGATCCACTCTTTTGTCCGCAAGGCTTTAATCGAGCCAACGCACCTGAAACCGCTCTAACGGCGGCTATTTTCCTGGAAATTGAAGAGGCTATCTGAGGTTGTGTTTCGGGCATCCCCCGGTCTATCTCGATGCCGGTTTTTATGATCAGCTTATGGTTAAATGAATATTGTGGAGTCCGAAAGCGATGTCTCCGACCGCAGGCCAGGTCCTTGGACTCCATTTGGAAAGCAACTAGTGTTGCCCCGAATGGAATATGCTGTTGGTGTCATGCCTTCAGGGGACGCAAATTGAAGGTATCGTGTGAAGTTGTTAGACGGTCAGACTTTCCGTTTTCAACATAAATTGGACCGTTTGGGCCAGTGTTTCCGAGGTGAGAGGTTTTTGAAGCCAGGTTACACGCTGGTGATCAAGCAACTCTCGTGTGTGACCACCGAGCGGGTATCCGGTGATCAAGACCATCTTGATGTGCGGGTAGCGGTCTGATACTTCATCGTATAGATCCCTTCCACCCATATTCGGCATCACTAAGTCACTGATGATCAACTCGACGGCGCCGCTCCGTGCTTCTAGCTCTGAAAGTGCAATAGCACCATCCTCGGCGCAGAAGACAGTGTACCCTTGAGATTCGAGGATCTCGCTTATCGCATTGCGCGTTGCAGTGTCATCTTCCACGACGAGGATCGTCTCTCCGCGACCAGACTGCGCTTGGAAATCTCCCTTAATGCTATCGGGCTCCGTTTGTTCATCGATAGCCGGGAGGTAAATAACAAAGGTTGTGCCTTCCCCGGGGGTGCTTTCAGCATCAATAAAACCATTATGCTGTTTGACGATACCGTAAACCTGGGAGAGACCAAGCCCTGTGCCCTTGCCTTGAGGTTTCGTTGTAAAGAAGGGTTCGTACATGTGCAGCATCACATCGGGATCGATCCCCGTACCGCTGTCGGAGACGCGAATACTGACCCAACTTCCCGTCTTCATCCCTGGATAGGGAGGTTGCTCAGCCTGAACCTCGTTTTGATCAAGCGCAAAGCTCAGTTCGCCGCCCTTCGGCATCGCATCCCTCGCGTTTAATGCTAGATTCATAATCGCTTGCTGCATTCGTGCTGGGTCGGCGTTGATGAAGTAGCCTGATTCGCCGTTGAAATCCATGTTGATCTTGACATTCTCGGGCAGTGTGCGTGAGAGGAGCTTTTCAAGATCGGTAAAGAACGGCACAAGATCGAAAGCGTGTTTCTCCATGATCGAGCGGCGGCTGAAGTCGAGTACCTGGGTTGTGAGTGTCGAGCCTCGCTTTGCCTGGTTAAAGATTGTGTCAATTCGTTCCTTGCCTTGTGAGGAAATCGACGGATCGTTCAGTAACAATTCGCTGTAAAGCATGATCGTACCAAGAATGTTGTTAAAGTCATGGGCAATCCCCGCTGCGAGTTGCCCGACAGCGGCGAGACGGTCCTGCAGAAGGGCTCGCTTCTGCGCTAGTTGAGCTTCCGTGACATCACGGACGACGACCAGCATGACATCTTGGTCGCCCCATTTCTGCAGTTTGACGGAGATCTCAACCGGAAATATCTCGCCTGAAGCACGGACATTCATTGTGCTGAGCATCTGGTCGGAAAGCCCGCGCTCGACCATCTCGCTGGGGAGCACGGCGGGATGACTCTTGGGGACCAGGTCTTCTACAGTCATCATGAGTAGTTCTTCGCGTGTACGTTCGTACATTTCGCAGGTACGAGTATTGATGTCCAGAATCTTTCCGTCCATGCTCTGGACGAATATCGCGTCTTGAACGCCTTCAAAGACATTCCGATAATTAGACTCAGATTGCTGCAGTGCCTCCTCAGTGCGTTTGCGGTCGATCGACCTCGTAACCTGATTGGCAACAGAGACGATGCGTGCCTGATCGTTTTCTGAAAAGTCTTTCGTCCGCCCCATTATTAACAGCCCGATCGACCTGCCTTCGGCAATAAGAGGAATCAGGATAATTGATTGCACTTTAATCAAATTCAGGATCGGTGGAAAAACCTTCTTGCTTAGAGACGCCAGATTCGCGATGGGCAAATCGATGAGATCAGCGAACTCAGCAAAGATTTTATTTATCCCATCAGAACCGTTCACGAGCAAGGGGGTTTGAGAATCGAGCATTTTCCCGATCTCACTGTCAGGTTTTATTTTTAAGCGATGGTTAGTTATATTAACTTTAGTATTCTTTTCGATGCGTTTAATCAAAGAGGTGGGCAGGCTGAGGTTTTGGGCTTCAAGGAATATTTCATCTTCACTAAGGAGATAAATTGTCACACCCAGGCTGTCGAAGATGTCTCTTGACTCTTTCGACAAGAATTCAACCATATCGTGTACGCTGTCGCCGCGGTTAATCCGCTCATTGAGTGCGCTGAGCAATTGAAGATCTTCGGCCTGTTGTTCTATCCTTTCTTCAGCTTCTCTTCGGTCGGTGATATCTTGCTTGATGGCGATGAAGTGAGTGATCTCACCAGATTCGTCCCGCACAGGGGTGATCGTCTGCTCCTCGATGTACTTTTCTCCACCCTTGCGGGCGTTCACCATCTTCCCATGCCAAGTTCGGCCGGCAAGGATTGTCTCCCACATCTCTTTGAAGAACGCCGCATCCTGGGTGCCCGAATTCAAAATGCGCATGTCTTTCCCCGCCACTTCCTCGGCGGGGAAACCGGTGAGCAATTCAAAAGCGCGGTTAATCCAGAGGATTTTTCCATCACAGTCGGTGAGCACAATCGCATTCGCAGCAGATTCTAGGGCTGTGGCTTGAAGAAGAATTTGTCCCTCGGCGCGTTTGCGTTCTTTGAGTTCTCTCTGAGCAGCCTCATAGAGACGTGCGTTTTCAATCGCCGCAGCCATTTGGTCGACGAGCGTTTCCATCACAATGCGATCGTGATCTTCAAACGAGTTTAAGTTCTCGCTCTGAATATCCAAGACGCCGAGCAAGGCCTCGCCAGCGGTGATTGGGATGCTTAGCTCTGATTGGGTCCGGATTAAGTCCGGGAAGATATTTATATAATGGGGTTCTGTTTCAACATTGTTTGAGAGGACAGTCTCGAATGATTCCGCAGCCCAACCCACCATGCCCTGTCCTATTGGTAAACGGTGTTCATCTGGGAACAAAGGAGCGTATTGTCCAGCGCGAGCTTTCAATACGAGGAAGCCTGGTTCCACATCGTGCAGGAAGAGACCAACATGATCATAATTAAATCGCTCTTGAATGAGTTTGACGCTTCGTTCTAAAACGTCGTCAAGATTGAGGACAGATGCGATCTCCCCCCCAATTTCATTTAACAGTTCCATCTCGGTAGCGCGTTGCCTCAGCGTTTCCTCGGCAAGTATGCGTTCGCTCACGTCGGTAACAACGCCGAGAATGGCAGTTTCCCCGCCATAGGGAATCAATCGAGTAGCGTGGATAGAGCTAAGCCGCCGGCCGTCTTTTGTGACGAGCTGTGACTCGTATTGTGGAACTTCTTCGCTGGCCAGGTGAGCACGAAAGTGCTCGAGAATGTTTTCTTGATCTTCTGGCGCGATCAGTTGAAGGAAATTGAAATCTTCGTGATAGAGATCCTCTCGCGAATAGCCCATTATCTCAACGCAAGCTTCGTTGGCGTAGACGACCCGCCCATCCTTATTAATGAAGATCATGCTCGGCGACTTTTCAGCCAGGTCGCGGAATTTCGCCTCTGACTCGCGGAGAGCCTCCTCCCCATGCTTGCGTTCAGAGATGTCTCTTACCACAACCAGGATGACATATATGTCGTTTAGTGTTTGATGACGAGCTGTAATTTCGACAGGAAATTGCTCTCCGTCTGAGCGAATACCAAGTGCTTCGTAAGGCGAATCAGTTAGATCCCTCGCTCGAAGCTCCTCCATCACAACATCGGCATATTCAGGGGAGACGAGGGATGTCAAGTTTTTGCCTGGTAAGGCCTCCTTGTCCCAGCCGAACAGCTCATTTGAGCGCGAATTACAGTCGAGGATCATCCCATCTGAAGCAAGGACAAGGATCGCGTCCTGTACACCCTCAAAGATGAGACGATATTGCATCTCCGAAGTTTGCTTCAGCTCATCATATAGCTCCTGCATCTCTTTTGAGGAGCTCGTGCTCGATCGTTCTAAAAGAGCGAGTTCATTTTCAGTATCCGAGTATGTTCGCTCGATTTCCTGAAGAAACTCCTGCCAGCTCTCAAGGTCTGGAACTTGGCTGCTTTTTAGTTGAAGTTTCTTGAGATGTTGTTCTAATAAGTTTGGTTCCATGAGCCTAAGCCTCGATATTGGATGTGAACGTCTCACCTGGTAGAGCAAAACTCAACGGGCTGCTTTCCTTCCGCGTGGATCATCATCTATTCTCAATAAATCTGAGCGTTGGATAAGGATTTTGTGGATTTGCATATGCCCCGGCTGAGTTCTAGATATTCGTCAAGCATGTTTATGCGGTATCTGCGGTGTCCTCCCGGAGTTCGGAAGGGGATCAGATTACCCTCTCGCTCGACGCGGCGAAGGGTGGATAAACTGATACCCAGGTATTCTGCGGCTTGCCTTGCGTTCAGAAGTTGATTGCTATCGTATTCCATCTCTACTCCACTCTGGAGAAGTGGTGATGCAGGAGTGGTGCCCGCACTAAGCCTGACGCGAGTCCATCGGTTTGGCACGGTTTTACAGGGTTTGACGGCACCTGCGCTTGTTTTGACGAGATTTACCTTGTTTGATGCACTCTACGGTAGCGGAAATCTTGCGGTTGTGGTTGCTTTGAAAAGTGACTGTAAGGTCCATTGACTTCTGTATACAGACATCGGCAGGAATTTGTCGCGCGAGGATGTGGGAGATGCGAATAGGGTGGGGACCTGTTCGCGCTTTCTCTCGAGATGTACCGGGTAGGTGATTTTGCATCCCGACGAATAGAGCACGTTGTAATAAGGGGAAAATGACCCTAAGGCTGCGGAATAAAAAAGGCGACGAAGAGTCGCCTATTAAACCTGGGATTCTGCGTCGCGAGCGGTCTCCTGATTGAGAGGCGACGGCGGGATTCGAACCCGCAAGGTAGTACCTTGTGTTGAGACTTCCCAGAAGAAGAATTATCGAATTACCAGATTTTGACTTCTTTTCACGACTTGCATCGCACTTGGCAGTTGAATCTTTAATATATAATTACTCAATTCCATCTCATATCATCTTTACGGCAGCCACGGCTACTCGCAAATGACTGTTTAGGTAAATACCGGAGAGGAATTACTATGCAAACCGAACTAACCCAACCCGGACCCCTGCTTCAGCCGGATGGCCAACTAGCCCAGGTCGGTTGGGCTCGCCAGCCCGTGCTGGATTGCAACCTCGCGTCAGCCCGCTTCTATGCCCTGCGCCCCCTGCAGCGCTTCCGCATTAAACGTTGGGATTACTACGCTATTTTTACCCCGCGTCGTTTCTTCTCTGCCACCATCGCTGATCTGGGTTACGCAGGGAACATCTTTGTTTACACGTTGGACTTTGAGACAGGCGACCTGCATGAAGAAGGATTGGTCATTCCGATGGGGGCGGGCATTACTCTCCCGCGCAACAGCACTGAGGGTGACAGCTACTTTGAAAATTCGAAAGCTCGTCTGGCTTTCAAACTGCATCCTGATCACCGGCATTTGGATATCTCATGGCCCGGTTTCCACGAAGGTCGTGGCATACATGCCGATATTTCTTTACAAACCCCGCCGGGGCAAGAGTCGATGAACATCGTCATCCCCATCGGCGAAAAACGCTTCTACTACAACCGCAAGATTAACTGTCTGCCCGCTAGTGGAAGTATTAAATACGGCGACATCACCGAGACGCTCGACCCCGCCATATGCACGGGCTCCTTGGACTGGGGACGCGGCGTCTGGGAGTACCAATCTTCCTGGAACTGGGCTTCGGCATCCGGTTTCCTATCGGATGGGCGGTCCCTGGGGCTCAATCTGGGCTGCGGCTTTGGAGATCTTTCCAAGGCTGGAGAGAATGCCCTCATCCTGAATAACCGCATCCACAAGCTGGAACAGGTTAAATTCGACTATGTCTCCGGCGATTACATGCAGCCCTGGCATTTCACCGACACCGAAGATCGCTTGGATCTAACTTTCACGCCCTTCAAGGATCGCACAGCTCAGACCAACCTGGGCATCATCTTCAGTGAAGTTCACCAGATGTTTGGACGCTATGACGGCACGGTCATAGCAGACGATGGCGAAAAGATACAGGTTAAAGACCTGATTGGATTTGCCGAGGAACATCACGCCCGCTGGTGACCGGTTGCGTACGCTCTAGCCGCCTGCCAACCACTTCTCCCGGCCTGAATAACCCTACGCGCAGATGATGCGGCCGGAGTGGGACAATCTCAACGGCTGTAGTGTCACATCTTTAAAGAACAACATACAGTCGTTTGTATTTCAATCAACGGAGGAAAAATGAAATGGTAAACAACTACCCAGCGTTCCACAAGGAAGTTCAAAAGTTGATGGGTCAGTATGGGAAGGAGAGCCCTGATACGATGTCTGGTTTTATGCAGATGCACAAGGCCAACTCAACCGATGGCGCCTTGAGCGCGAAGATGAAGGAGCTCATAGCATTGAGCATCGCCATCACAGTCCGCTGCGACGGGTGCATCGCTTTCCATGTCCATGATGCGGTCGAAGCAGGCGCCACCCATGAAGAGATCGTAGAAGCCATCGGGGTTGCTATTCTTATGGGTGGTGGACCTGCTGTGGTATACGGCTCACAGGCGCTCGAGGCGCTGAAGCAGTTTGAGGCTGAATAAAAGCTCATATGGAAGCAATCCGATTGCGTGAAGGATAAAACTAAAAAAAACGGTAATCTGGATGTCAGGAAATGAAAGAGCGAAAGTATCGCCATACAGCACCGGGCATGTTTTTCGGCATCTTTGTCGGGGCCGGGATTGCGACGATCCTGTTTGTCACCACTGGTTAGGCAAACTATTGGACTATCGTAGGCATTTCTTTTGCCTTCGGTCTCATTCTGGGTGCTGCTTATGGTAGGGCTCAATGAAATTGCTGCCCAGGTCGCAGACCCGGAGAAGAATGCTAATGCCGACCAGGTTGAACCAAACGAGAAAGAATAAACACTTGTCGATGCATCTAATGCGGAAGTTAATACCACTCAGGATGCTTTTAAGACCAGGGTCAAGAAGGAGCAGGCAAACGCAGATTCCCGTTAGTAAGAACTCCGAGTGAGCTTTTTGCAGCCAAATCAACCAAATCAAGAGCAACATCGAGGTAAAATAGTAAGGCTCGTCAAGAGCGTGATCTCGCGATGCGTCGGGTTGATAAGACCGAAAAGCGCAGGAGGTCGCGATTGGCTTTGCCATTGTTATACTTGATTAAGGTGAGGTGCGAAGGAGAGCCACCAGCTACCATGAAACTACATTTCTCATCGACTTAAACCAGAAACATTCCAAAAGTGTTTGATGCAAGGCATCCAAGGAGAAACGATCATGTATCAGGTTATTCTAGTCCCTCTAGATATGTCTCGGAGAGCCGAGAGGATCTTGCCTCATGTTGAGGATTTAGCGCATCGGTATGATGCAAAAGTAATCTTCCTCTATGTTTTGGAGCCTAAGCTTGGAATCGTTGGTCCGGATGGTTACCAGGTTGACGTAAGTGAGGAAGTGGTCAGCAAACGAAAGAAGGAGGCTGAAATGTATCTTGCCTCATGGCAGGGAGAATTTCGTGAGAAGGGAATTTCAGCACGAACGCGGCTTGAAAATGGTCCCGTCGTGGCGACTATTATCAATGTGGCAGAACGAGAAAAAACCGATTTAATTGCCATGGCGAGTCATGGCCGCGGTGGTGTTTCGCGCGTCTTCTACGGCAGTGTCGCGGCTGGGGTTTTGCAGCGGGTGGACCGTCCTTTGTTACTCGTCCGATCACGACAGGCGTAATTCGACTGATGAAATCATGACGTGAAGATTGTGCTACCGATTTAACTAAGCGAAGGAGCATATACGATGTTTGTTAAGGACCGCATGTCATACCCAGTTATCACCACCCATCCCGAAATGCCTATACATGATGCTCTTAATCTAATGCACAAGGAGAGCGTCCGTCGACTGCCGGTAGTCGATAAAAAGGGTCATCTCATTGGCATCGTCTCCGAAAAAGACCTGCTTCACGCCTCTCCGTCTGACGCCACGAGTTTGAGCGTATGGGAAGTGAACTATCTTCTAAGTAAAGTTACTGTGGAAGGGATCATGACTACTGAGGTGATCACAATCAACGAAGATACACCTATTGAAGAGGCTGCTCTGATCATGGCGGACAGCAAAATTGGTGGCTTGCCTGTGGTCAGGGACAGCGAATTGGTAGGGATCATCACAGAGACGGACCTTTTTAAAGTGTTTCTCGAACTCCTTGGCGCGCGAGAAGCCGGTGTTCGGCTCTCTGTCCTTGTAGCAAACAAATCTGGAGAGTTGGCCAAGTTGACGAATACGATCCTGGAACTTGGTGGAAACATCGTCTCTTTGGGGACGTTCATGGGAGAGAGTACCGAGAATCGAGAGGTCACGCTCAAAGTAGAGGGTGTTGATCGCCGGGTTTTGAGCGAGGCTATTGAGCCGGTTGTCGAGCGAGTTGTCGATGTCCGCGAATCGAAACCGGTCTAGCCGTTCTTGGCGGTTTTAGGACCAATACCCCAGTAGTGAGGACGAAAGATGTGCTTCCTGCTGAGAATACGACGATCTGGTTATGATGAAGAGTTAACGGTCTTCCAGGCACAAGGAACAATTGGAAAGGGCCGTGCTGTGGGCAAGAGCGCGCAACAGCATCGTGCCTACATTTAAGCGGTAGAGGGTCCCCTGGGATCCATTAATACGTTGTTCCTCGGAGAAATCTATCCAGAGCATTATCTACTTTGTACAATAGCTTACCCAGAACCTTTATATCGCGTTGTGCCTCCGCGATAGCCCCAGTGCGGATTTTTTCAAGTGCGGGAACCAGGTAAGCTTGAGCCGTCGCCAATTGTTTCTGGGCTTTCATCAGTGTATGACGGGCGCTCTCTTCGGCCCACACCTCGGCCTCACCAACTCGAGAACGTACATTGGTGATTTGTTCACCTAATGTATTTAACTCCTGGCGAGCTTTCTCAATTGATTCCTTTGTGCCGGTGGATAGGTCGTGTTGTATTGCCTTCAGTAAAACACTAAGCGCCGTTACTTGCGCACTCAGGGCCTCGCGCAGGGCAGCACGCGCTTCTCTGCCCCTGGTTACAAGTTGATCAATTAACACTTGGGCATCCTCTTGTTTGACTTCACCCTTTTTCACCAGGTCATTGACCAATTCTGTCGCTGTGGCCAGGGTCATCTCCAGCGCAGCACCTCCATTCGACAAGATTTTATTGATTGGGTTCGCCATGCCCTTACCTCTCTCTCGTTTGGATTACTCTCTGGTATTTCCAATGCTTCTCTTCAGTTTGTGGATTTTTCTCTGCCCCAAAAAAAAGAGCCACCTCTATTATGCTCTTCAGGTGGCCCTTGTCAGTGACTCAAGTCACAAATGAGATGCTAAATCTACTTATTATGCAATTTTCCCTCGTCCCGGATCAGGATCTGCTTACCTTCTTTCATATCAATGATCCCCTTCTTTTGCAAATCGCTCAGAGAGCGAGTGACGACCTCTCGCTCGGTGCCGACAATGTCGGCGGTTTCTTGGTGTGTCAGAGTCCTTTTCACCAACATCCCCTCC
>JAIWHF010000059.1:0-13697 GCA_048629905.1 Methanosarcinales archaeon | reverse complement strand
TAAACGTGCAGGATGTTTAACGATCTAGGGAATGGGGGTATTGGTCGGCGTAGGCGTATCGGAGGGAGTGGGTGTGGTGGTCACGGTCGGCGTGGGTGTAGGCGTAAAGGTTGCCGTCGGTGTGGGCGTTGGCGTGGGGGTCGGAGTCGGCATCAGGATATTCAGATGCAGTTCAGTAAAGGCGACGCCGCCGCGCTTGCTCCGAACCGCAAGACGGAGTGTCACCGGACCGTTCGGTAATTTTGAAATATCCCAATTGATCAGTCTTTCTGGCTCCTTAATCTGCGTGTCGCTGTGAGCGATATCAGGCCAATAGGAGGGATTGTTGCCGAGACCGTATTCTAGGATCCAATCTCTGAAGTCATTCGTCGCTGCCGCTCGCCCGAATATCTCCAGTGGACTCGTTGAGATCGTGGTCCCTGCGGATGGATGGGTGAAGGCCAGGATGGGTTGGGGGCTGTCGCTGGAACATATTGCATCAGGGATGAAGAAGAGCGGATCATCTTTAAACCCCATAGCCTCAGCCCATTTTTTCCCTTCAGAAGTATCATTCAGCCAGTCACGCGCCCAGGGATCGTCCACGTTCAACCCTAACTTCTCATCTACGTATGTAGCGCACTCAGGGGAAGCCAGCTCTAGAGCGAAGGTGTCCACCCACACCTCCCGCCATAAATCTTGCTCTTTCGGAAGCGGGGGTTGGTCGTGGGCAAAAATCTCACTCTTCTGAGAGGGACACCATTCAGAGGGTTCTGTACCGGAAACGGCACAGACGATGCGATCGACGATGCCGCTGGGACGGATCACCGCGGTCGGTTGGCCGCCAGTCAGGCGATTTTGTGCATATTGCATGAATTCGTTCCAGATAGGAGCAGCACCCGTCAAGCCAGAGGTGTTCTCCATCGGGGTGTAATCGGCGTTGCCGACCCAAACACCGACGGCGATGTCCGGGGTGTAGCCCAACGTCCAGTTGTCCCGGAAATCGTTCGTCGTACCCGTCTTCGCGGCTGCCTTGAAGGGTAAATTAAGCAGTGAGTTGGCACCAAACGCGGGAGTTCGAGCGACGTTGTCGCTGAGGATGTCAGTGATGAGGTAGGCGTGCTCGGGGCGGAGGACCTGGTTGTCTGTGGGAGTTTCGTACTGATAGACGACGGCGCCCTCCCGGTCTTCAATTCGCAAAATGCTTGTAGGAGGGATGCGATTCCCGCTGTTCGCCAGAGTTGCATAGGTTGAAGTCAACTCGAGCAAGGTGACATCTCCACCACCCAGCGTAAGGGAGAGCCCGTAGTCGTCGCGGTCAAGTGTTGTGATTCCCATGCGGCGAGCGAAGGCAAGGAACCCGTCTTCTGTGGGCGTCTCAGGGTTGTCATATATTCCAACAAAATCAAGCGTTTTGACGGCAGGTACGTTGTAAGAGTTCGCCAATGCCGAGCGGGCTGTAACCGGGCCGTGGAAGCGCCCGTCGTAATTTACGGGCTCATAGGGGGGGCGGGGATCATTCGGATTCCCCGAAGGCGGGAACTCAGAAGGGACGTCCCAGATGAGCGTAGCCGGGGTCCACCCCATCTCAAATGCGGCGGTGTAGGTAAGCGGTTTGATCGAGGATCCTGGTTGACGGGGGCGTACAGCCATATTAATCTGACCATCGTTGGCTTCATAGTCTGCTGAACCAATCATGGTCAGGATTTCGCCCGTGTCGGGGCGGATGGTCACCAGAGCGCCGTTCGTGGCGCGATTGTCCGCCAGGGCTTCGACCTGCGCGCTCACAATCTCCTGTGCTTCAGATTGCAGCACCGGGTCTAAGGTCGTGTAGACGGTGAAGCCCGAGCGGTAGATCGTCTGCGGGTCATACAATTCCTCAAGTTCACCGCGCACGTAAGTCACCCAATGTGGATATTTGATCTGGATATCGGGCTGCTGGAATTCGTAATTGATGATTATGGCTGCAGCGCTGCCTGCATCTTCAGGTGATATACAGATTGGCTGCTGCGAGTTGCTCACAAAGATGCATCCATCCTCAACGCTGGTATCCACCATCAGGGTGAGGACCTGGCGGTGACGATTCAGGGTGGCATCGCGGTTTGTGTAGATATCGTAAACTGAAGGCGCTTGAACGAGCCCTGCCAGGAAAGATGCCTGTGCGAGCGTCAATTTGTCGGCAGTGGTGTTGAAATATGTCTCCGCTGCCGCTTCCACACCGTAGGAGAGGTTTCCGAAGTAATGCTGGTTGAGATAAAGCTCGAGTATCTCCTCTTTAGAGTAACGGCGTGTGATCTCGGCTGCGAGTAAGACCTCGCGCAACTTGCGGCGCGCTGTTACCCTGGTTCGCTCTTCCGGTGAGAACAGCAGGTTGCGCGCGACCTGCTGGGTGATGGTGGAAGCACCAGAGACGACACTTCCCTGTGTGTAATTCTGCCAGAAAGCCCTGAAAATTGCCCAGATATCAAATCCTGGGTGGCTGTAAAACTGGGAATCTTCCGTGGCGATAATTCCCGCGACCATGTAGGGGGAAATCTCTTCCAGCGGGACGTATGTCCTACGGCCTGCTTGGGGATCGAGGATTTCATACAGCAGATTACCTTCACGATCGAGGATGCGTGTCGTTTCAAACTGAGCGGCATGTTCGTGCAGATCTTCAACGGAGGGGAGGCTGGCGGCCAGCGAGTAGTACTGGTAAACCCCGAAAGAGATGATTCCGATCACAATGGCGATGAAAACAAATGCTCCGAAAATGGCCATTCGCAAAGCGCACCCACCGCAGGTATCCCAGCGCTTCCAATCCCTGCCGCTCCGTTCTTCAGGTTGGGTGGGAGGGATGTAGGCGGAGGGGCCGACCTGTGTGGCGCCCATATCCGTTTCCGGCACACGTTGAGGTAGAACCTCGGCATCCGATCTTGAATCCAGCTCTTGGCTGGGCCCGCCAGAGGGCTCTCGTGGATTCGCCGCTTGGGCCTGATCGTTCTCGGTCAGATCATGTTCGAAGGGTTCGGTCTCGGAGAGGTCGGGGGAGTCTTGAACCGTACCATCGCCCTTGTGTTCCGGGTCATCCATGTGGGATGTGCCAGGCAAAGACGAGGGCTCTTCGGAAGTGATCTCGCCCTCCAGCAGGCGCCTAAACCGCGCCTGAGGGCTGTCGATACTATCTTGATTAGGGGATGGACGGGCATCCGTTTCCAGAGGCCGCTCGTTTTCGGGCTCGGAGGAAACAGGACCCGTTTCCTTGGAGAGATCGTCCGATGGATCGCTCATGGCTCGTGATTATAGCATGCAGCAGGTGAAGGGAAGATGAATTCTGTAGGGCCGGGATAATGAGTCAGGAAGGCTTTTCCCTTACAATTTATACTAGGACTCGGTCGCCTGGCTTCGAACGAGGACCGTCCAGATTCCCTTCATAACCGTTTGATCATCCTGGTTGTGGACGTCGAGTGAGAGAAGTATTGAGCCGCCGCCCAACCGGGGCATCGCTTTCTTTTCCTTTACCTCCAGGATGACGTGAATGGTGTCCCCGATAAAGACCGGTAGGCTGAATTTCCAGTCTTTGATCTCGCGGAAGGCGATCACCGTCCCCTCCATGATGCCGGTTCGCATGGCTAGACCGGAGACGATTGAAACGCCTAGAAGACCGTGGGCAACACGCTGACCGAAGGCGGTTCCCTTTGCGAACTCAGCATCGGTGTGAATCGCATTGCTATCGCCGGATAACCCCGCGAATGTAACCACATCAGCTTCGGTGATCGTCCGACCGGGGCTGGTGATTTGCTGCCCCACTTCGAACTCCTCGAAAAACATACCTTGATTTGAATGTTTCATGGGCATTGAGCACCTCTCCAGAAGGAAGTGACGCTATTCTAGCATGAGACGCGCGCAAGTGAGTATGACAGACAGATGTCCGGTGATGGGGTAATTCGACAGTGCAAGGGTGTGATTATTCATGGATACCTTTGACGATTTCATGTTAGCTTCATACAATCTATGCATGAAACTTTGGTCACTTCCACTTAATGGGCCGGTTGCCGTACGTTTAGCCTGTGACGCTCGCTTCTCAGACATCGATATCGCCGATGACCATATCTGGGAACTTAAGATTGAATCTGAGGAACCCCCCTCTCTCTCCCTACATACGACGTATGGGTTACGAGCTCGAGCGATGCGCATTTTCCCAGGGTTCGGCTTGGGGGATCGTTTCATCACGGACCCAGGGCGTTTCCACGTTATGCCGGTGATACGGTCAATTCTGCCTGACTACGTAAGGCTCGACTTCAGTCCCTTCAACCACGTGGGCGTTGTTGCTGAATATTGGATCCCCGCATCGCACGTTGTTTTGGGCAGGTTCACGATCTCGAACCGCAGAGACGAACCCCAAGATATTCACCTTCGATTATATGGTCTGCTTCAACCCGGAGAGGATCCCCAGGCTCTCGGTGAGAGCACCTTTCAAGGGGTCAGCGTGTTGTCCGGTCGAACTGCCGGGCTTCACCCTGTTATTTTTCTATCCGGCGGTGCCCGAGTTGAACCGGCACCCTACCCAACTCTGGGCGTGCATGGGCGTCTCTTGCCGGGAGAGGTTGGCACCTGGGTTTGGGCGCAGGCAGCCGAGAGTACGACCAATCAATCTTTCATCGAAGCACGAAATCGGATTCAAGTTAATTGGGACAAGGAGCGCGCCCGGGTGGAGATGGAGAACAGCGGGTTATTGGAGATCGAAACAGGAGATCCCGATTGGGATAGCGCTTTCTGGCTGACTCAAAAAGAGATCTTAGGGAACTTCGTCGGACCCGCAAAATTCCAGCCCGGTTCTATCTTAGTTAAGCGCAGAGGGGTGGACGATGGTTTCTCCCCGAGTGAAGACGGAGAAGGCTTCAGTCCGCAAGGGTCCGGGTATACAGCAGAGGATGCGTTCCTGGCGATCTCGCAGATTCTTCCTGCGGCGCCGTCCCTCTCCAGGGGACTTATCGATAATTATTTAAAAACGCAGGATGCTGAAGGTGAGATAGAGTGGCTTCCCAATCTAAGCCGCAAGGGCAGTGGGCTTCACAGCATCCCGCTCCTGGCGACGTTAGCCTGGATGGACTATCAGCATACCGAGGATACCGACTGGCTGCGGCAGATATTCACACCGCTCAGGCGCTTCGTGGAAGCGTGGTTTACCCAACGCCACGACCGGGATCAGGATGGATGGCCGGAATGGGACCACGCAGCTCATTCTGGTTTTGACGATTGGCCCGCGTTTGCACCTTGGCATCGCTGGAGTCAGGGGCTGGATATCTCGATGGTAGAGACGGTCGATCTGGCCTCCTACCTTTATCGTGAGATCCAGTCTTTGAGCCTTATCGCTCGCGAAATCGGGCGAGAGCGTGCGATTGAAGGTATTGAACCGCGGTTGGCGATTCTCAAAGAAGCAGTTGAGTCGACCTGGTCGGCGCAGCGAAGTGTCTATAGGCAGCGGGATCGGGACCTGGACACATCCTTCACGGGAAAACGTCTGGGTAAAGGGCGTGGAGAATACTCGGTTGAAGTGAAGCGCTCCTTCGACCCGCCGGTGCGCGTCCTTGTCCGCATCCATGGTTCGGAGAAAGATGCCCGCAAGCTCAAGATACTCATCCATAGTCGTGGACGTCGTGGGCGCTCCCGTGTCGAACGGATATCCTACCGCAAGTTTCAATGGTTCTGGAATACAGGGGTGTTCACGAGCGAAAAACTCAACACCACAATCGAGCGGATCGAAGTGCTGGGATTGGGCAAAGAGATCAGCTCCGAGATCTGCTTGCCAGATACTAATCGTATAGATCAATCCCTGCTTCTCCCTCTCTGGGCGGGGATCCCGGAGCCGGAGCGCGCCGATAAGCTCGTCTCAAAAACGCTGACCGACCCCGACCAGTTCTGGCGCCCTTATGGCATTCCGGTCTGCTCTGCTAAGGACCCGTCCTACGCGCCGGACAACCAGGAAGGCGCAGGCGCAGTGTGGATGTTCTGGAATCTGCTGCTTGGAGAGGGTCTGGTGAATTATGGCTTCCGGGAGGAGGCCGCTGACCTTGTCACCCGGTTGATGGAGAACATCGTCGGTACTTTAAAGGAAGACAAGGCCTTTCGTGCACGTTATAACCCGGATCAAAAGGGAGGCGTTGGCGGGCGCGGGCATATCGAAGGCGTGGCACCGCTCAGCCTATTCCTACAGACTTTGGGCGTTCGATTAATTTCTCCCTGCAAGGTATGGATCAAACCGGGCAACCCTTATCCATGGCCTGTGACGCTGCGTTGGCGGGGGCTGGTTGTGCAATGTGAACAAGGCGAGACGCGGGTGACGTTCCCTGATGGCCAGGAAGCGGTCCTTCAAGATTCCGAAGCTCAAATCGTTGAACAGGTTCTTGACCTGGAGCAGGATCCGGCGATGGAGGAGACAGGCTCAGCGGAGGGTGCCGGGGGTTGACGAAGGGGGTGTGCAGCTCTAGATGTTGCCGTCCAATCGGTACACTATCCCTGCACCGCATGGTTGATCTCTTCACCCCAGGATCTTGCCCGATCGAGCTCACCTTCCAGCAAAGGGCCTTCTATGCCGTCCACGTAAAACCCTTCTGGCGGAAGGATCAATTCCCCACCTTTCTTCACCAAGTGGTCACTGATAGGTTTGGCCGCATAGCCAAATATCCGAACGAAGAATGCGAGAATGCCTGTCTTCTCAATTTCTTCCTTAGTGAGGCGGGTATCGAAAGCCGCTACCCTTGTGTTACTTAGAATATCACGTTCAATTGCCTTGACGAAATCCTTCGTCCCCTCCGTGGGACGAAATCGTTGGGTCGGTGATCCGAGGATGAGCACACCCAGTCCACGAAGTTCGTCCGCTTGAATATCTCCAATATGACGAGCTTCGACTTCTCCTTCCGAGCTAAGCCCCTCCGCGATCGCCTGAGCGATTTTCTTAGTATTTCCGAACTGCGAGTCGTAGATGACAAGTGCTTTCATGAACGGATGCCTCCTTTAAATCCATCAAACCCGACAGCTAATTTCATCATTAGGTGAAGCGAAAATCAACTTTGTAGATCATCTGAAGAATGGGGAATATGCAGGTGAGATTGCCCACTTGAGTCAATATTGCGCTTAGCGGTTACGCTTCACATTGGATCTCAAGATTGCATACATTTCAAGATCCTCGAATTCCCCCCATTTCTTAATATGGTGTCTTAATCGGCCTTCGTGTTTCATACCCGCTTTCTGCATGACCCGACCAGAGGCGGAATTCTTGCGAAAATGCGTGGCGAATATCCGCTCGAGCCCAAGGGAATCGAGCCCATATTGAAGCACGGCTAATGCCGCTTCGGTGCAGTACCCTTTGCCCCAATGGGGTTTTCCAATCCAGTAGCCTATCTCGGCCCGCTCATGCGCTGCTGTGATCTCGAGTCCGATCGCGCCGAGCAGATTCCCGCTTTCTCCTAACGTGATCGCAAAGCGAACAGCTTGGCCGTTTTCAAAGGCTTCTTTATGCGTCCCGATCCACTCATCGGCCATTTCCAGAGTGTAAGGGTGAGGGATGTTCAGTGTGGTAGCAGCGATTGCTTTTTCCGATACATACTTGTTTACAGCGGGTGCGTCATCCATCTGAAAAGCACGCAGGATAAGCCGCTCGGTCTGCAGGGTCGGGAATTCAGGCATGGTGTTTCATCCTTGCGTGGGTTTGGTTTGGGCGCGGTGAAAACTCTCCACTCGATAGGTTGAAATCTCCAGCTCACCACGCTTCCACGCCTCGGCTGGAAGACGCGCTTTTTGACAGAGCATTGTTAGAAAGTGCTCGGGACCCTCAACTTTTTCCCAAACCTGGGGCAGGAAGGTCGCTCTTTTAAGACCATGGATGATTGTGACGCCGTCCCGTCCAGGGACAAGCAGGTTGGGGATTTCATCTGGTGCCTTGTATTCCAGAGGCTGCGGCGTTGTTAATACCGAGATTTCGATCTCCGTATCCTCGATCTCGCCAGCTTGGAGTGGGGGGAAGCGGGGGTCATCGGTCGCAGCGGCTTCCGCCCGCAGCACGACATCCTGGGCAAGTGGGAATTCGTGCTTGAGTGTGCCGATGCAGCCGCGCAGCAGGCCGCCGCGGGTCAACGTGACGAAGGATGCCCCGGGTTGCTGTAAGCGGTCCGGCAGCGAGTCAAGCTCGACGCGAGGGGCGCGATTTTGGGCAACCGCGGCCACGATGGATTGGTGAGCAAGATCGAGAAGGATTTGCTGCTCTCGTTCACTCAACGGTGCTTCCATACGGATATCCTCATAGTATGTCTTTAAAATACTGCTCTAAGTATAGCAAGGATGATTCGCGATTGGGTACCGGCGAATACGTAGGTCGGCATATATAAAGGTTTAATGCGGTGCGGATGTGTTCAGCAGGGACGGGTCGAGGTCCGGAGTTATGAGGAGAAGAGCGTTCTACGTATTGCAGGGACGAAGTGGGCGAGGTTTTCAAGTCCTTCCGCAAAGCGTTCGCGAAGCTCTTCGGAGCCGATAAGAAGTGCGGGCACCGGGTTACGCGTATGCCCACGTTGGCTGAGGTCCTCCATGTTGCCATGGTCAGAAGTCAGGACGACCAGGTCCTGGTCTCCACTCTGTGCTTGCAGCAATCCGGAGAGAACGACGTCAAATGTCTCCAGGAGAGCGATCGCGGAGTTCATGTCCTGGCGGTGACCTGCGTAATCGCTGGGCCAGAAATCGAACCAGGTGAGGTCGTACCGGGCTGCTAATTGTGCGAGTTTCACACCCGCGTCGAAGGGTGAATATATCGGGACTGGTGGAAATTCAGGCCTGGCAGCCCAACCTTCACCCGTGAAATCGACCGAGAGCGCTCGACCGGCTTGTATATCCTCGGTGGTCATCAGCGGTAGTCCGGCGGCCGTCACCGCGAGGGGGATGGCAGAATAGAGACGGTGCCCTCTTTCGATGGCCTCGAAGTATTGGGGAGGGTATGCGTTGAGCAGTGCGGCTTTCCCGCCGAGCTGCGTAACGGTGGAGAAGATATTGCCCTCGCGCAGGATTTGTTGGATAGGTGGGTTTGGCTTCGGACCATAATGTTCGCCAATCTCCTGCGGAACATTGCGGCCCGTGAGCAAAGCAGCTTGTCCGGAGGCTGATTGCGGTGTACCGGGCAGGCCAAGTGTGGGGTCAACTGCAAGCAGCGTCGCCTCATCGCCCTTAAAGGGCGCTGTTTTCAATACGAGTTTTCGACTGCCGAGAAGGGCTTCGAGTGCAGGCATCTCGCAAGCGGCGAACGGATTACAGGTGGGGTCATCTGCACCAAGCCCTATGCCGTCCATGAAGAGGAGAAGGATGCGGCTCATTCTGGTTTTCGTATCATCTGATACCAGGCTGAAGTACGGTGCCCTTCGGTACCTCGTATGAAGGAGTGAATTTCAAAGCTGGGCTCGAACAGAGTTGACATGTCGCTTTCGGTTAATCTTATAGACGACGAATCACCTTCACCAGCGAGCCAGGTGTAGGTCAAATAAGTCCCGCCAGGTTTGATTACGCGAGTGAGGTTTTGTATGTAATTTTGCTGCCCCGCGCCGCTTAGAGAGTGGAAGCAGCCGATGTCGAGGGCGAAATCGAATGGCCCCTTGATAGAGGCGAGGCGCGTCACGTCTTCCTGCCTGAAGTCAATTTCAAGTCCGGCTTGATGAGCGTTGCGACGGGCTTTTCGAATCGCCAGCGCCGAGAGATCCACCCCGACGACCTGCCAACCATGTTGAGTTATGGTTATGGCGTTCGTGCCTGTCCCGCAGCCGAGGTCCAGCGCGTGACCGGGAGAGCTCTCCGCCAGGTACTTCAAGAGTTCAGGCGGGGAGATCCCCGTATCCCACGGTGTTTTTTCCCGCAGGTAACGCAGTTCGAATAAGAGACGACGAATCATGGGGTGGATGACAGAGCTTTATCGATCACTTCCGGGTCAATTGCGCCGACGGCGCGGAGGATTTCCTCTCCCGCCGGGTCAAACAGAATGAAGGTCGGCGTGAATTGGAAAGCATAGGTTTCCAACAGGGGTTGCATGGCCTCGTCTTGGACATTTACACGGATTACGTTCAGGTCGTCTGCATGCTGCTTCTCGATCCCATCCACGATGGGTTTGGCGGCCATGCACGCCAGTCAATAGGGGCTCTGGAATTCGAGTAGAACAGCCTTCCCTGACCCGATCACACCCTCGACCCTGGCTGCCTCGGTTGTTTCGGCGCTCGCCCCCGGGCTGAAGAGCCAGAATGCGAAAAGGAATCCCATGATCGCTGCTGCCAGCGGAACGAGCAATCCGTCGGTTCCCCCTTTACGCAGGAGAATGCCGGCGATGATGAGGATGATAACCCCGGCGAGGAAAGGGAAAGAATATTGATTGATTAGCTGCATGGTACCCTCCACGGTGCCAGCCGGATTGTAACATCAACCCGCTGCGTCCAGAGATTAGCGATTAAACCTCGCGCAGATTTGGGATCTGGGGGAGGCCAGGGAAGAGAGCCTTTATTCCCGTCATTACGAGAAGATGTCCAAAACGGGCTGAAAAGCTATCAAAACCCCATCTTTTGATGTTTTGTCTTTACAAGACCCAGCTCATCCTTTAGAATTCGTTGACCTAAAAATACCTTTGAGAAGGATCCCAAACCCATGAAGGAATACGCAACAGAGTTCATTCGCAATATCGCTCTCGTGTCCCATGGCGGTGGTGGAAAGACTATCCTGGGAGAAGCCATGCTTTTCAGCACAGGTGCGATCACTCGTATGGGGAGGGTCGAAGATGGAAATACGGTCTCCGACTTTGAAGATGAGGAGATCCGTCGCACTCTCTCACTCTCCACCACGCTCCTCCCGATTGAGTTCAAAGAGCATAAGCTAAATATCCTGGACACTCCTGGCTACACGGATTTCGTTGGCGAAGTTATTTCTACAATAAGCGTGGCCGATGCGGCAGTTGTTCTGGTGGATTCTGTCGCCGGAGTCGAGGTGGGCACGGAAATCGTCTGGGACTATTGTGAAACATTCAAGCTGCCGCGGTTTGTCGTCATCAGCAAGATGGATCGCGACAATGCCAATTTCAAGACGGCTCTCTCTGCGGCGAGCGAACTCTCCCCGGATGCAACCTTTATCCCCGTCCAGCTTCCCTGGGGTGAGAAGAGTGAATTCAAGGGGGTCATTGATCTCTTTAATATGAAGGCACGTCCGGCTGAAGGGGAAGTGATGGAGGATATTCCCGCCGAATATCAAGAGCAGGCGGAAGAGGCACGAATCGCTCTGGTTGAAGCGGCCGCGGAGGGGGATGACGCCCTGCTTGAGAAATACCTCGAAGGCGAAGATCTGACCGCCGCCGAAATTACCAAAGGATTCAAATCGGTTGTCCGCGCTGGCCGGTTTATACCGGTTTTCGTGAGCGCAGCTGGTAAAACGACAGGCGTTGTGCCGCTTATGGAGGCGATGATTGAGATCTTCCCCTCCCCTGCCGACGCTGAACCGGTGAAGGCACAAGGAGCATCGGGAGAAGAGGTCTTAGAAGCTTCCGATTCCGGCCCCCTGGCCGTCCGTGTTTGGAAGACTACGGCTGACCCATTTGTAGGAAAGCTCACTTATATGCGCGTGCTCTCCGGAACGCTCGCCGCGGACACCCGGGTGTGGAACCACACCAAGAAAAACGAGGAACGATTAGGTAATTTGTTTATCTTGCGGGGCAAAGAGCAGATCGGAATCAAGAATCTCCACGCTGGGGACCTGGGTGCAGTCGCCAAACTTGGTGAGACGGCAACTGGCGATATGCTCGGCGATAAAGGGCACCCGCTTACAATCGCGAAGCCCGAATACCCCAACGCGCTTTTCTCCGTTTCGGTATCACCGAAGACGCAAGCGGACTCGACGAAAATCAGCCCCACATTGACACGTCTCTGTGAAGAAGACCCCACGCTTTCCTGGCACCAGGAACCGAGCACAAACCAAACCATTTTGCAGGGGATGGGTGATCAGCATATCGACGTCGCCATACGTAAGGCGGAAGCCAAGTTCCAGGTTGGCCTCAACACAGAAGTGCCCCGGGTTCCCTACCGGGAGACGATCACAAAATCCGGACATGCCGAATACCGCCATAAGAAGCAGACAGGTGGCGCAGGGCAGTTTGCCGAAGTTCACATGGATATCGAGCCTCTAGAAGAAGGACAGTTCGAATTCGTAAATAAGGTCTTCGGCGGCTCAATCTCACAAGGCTTCATGCCCGCTATCGAGAAGGGCGTGAAGGGTGTGATGAAGCAGGGTGTAATAGCAGGTTACCCGGTCGAGAAAGTCAGGGTCCTCATCGTTGACGGCAAGGAACATCCGGTCGACTCAAAGGCGGTCGCTTTTGAGGTCGCCGGCAGGGAGGCATTCAAAGAAGCAATGAACGCCGCAGCCCCGGTCATGCTCGAGCCGATCATGGATATTCGCATCACCGTTCCAGAAGCGAACATGGGTGATGTCCTCGGGGATCTCAACACCCGCCGGGCACGTGTCCAGGGGATGGAGACCGAACGAGGGCGGAGTGTGGTTACCGCGCAAGTTCCACTTGCTGAGATACAACGTTACACGACCGACATTCGGTCGATGACAGGTGGGCGTGGCGTGTTCTCGATGTCATTGAGCCACTATCAGGTTGTCCCTTCACACGTGGCAGAGGAACTCATCGCCGCGCGCAAGAGGGAGATTGGTCAAGAGGAAGAAGACTGATCGGAATATGAGGTAAAAAGGGGCCGGGAGCAACCCGGCCCCTTCATTTTATGTCGAACCCTATGGACGATCGTAAGCCTCCAATCACGTTGCGCCTTCTGACTCTCTTTAGCTTCCTGCTCGGCATCTACCTCGTCACCAACGGTCTTGCTGTTCGCCTGTTCGGTTGGAACCCCATTGTTGCGCTTCCCGGGGCCTCCTGGTTGGATCCATGCCAAATATTCTCCAAAGGCTTTGATCAATGGATTATCATCAAGCCAGAAGCCCTGGCGTGGCCAGCCATTGTTCTCGGTGCTGGTTTGTCGGGGGCGATTTGGGGAGTCTGGCTGCATAGACAATGGGGGTATGGAGCCGCGATTTTAATCAACGTCTTTTCCTTGATGTTTTTTGGACCGGCGACGCTCTTAGCGCTCTGTAATCTCGCTTGCCTCGCCGCGCCCGCAACCCGTGCCTGGGTCCGGGAATCCGAATTACCAGATGCAGGATGAGTGGTCGCCCCTCCGCTTCATAAGCGAAAAAATCGAAGTTGAGCACGAAAGATCCCCGCAATTAATTAAGAAACCCACGGCGCCGGACAGCATCCTCTGGAAGGGGCAGAATTTCAAGGTTGAGAGTGTGATCTCATCCTGGTTTGATTATTCGCGCAAGGGCAGGATGGCGCTGAATATGAGACCGGAGAATCTGAAGAAAGCGCAACGGCGGGGATCACGCGGGGTGGGCCGCTTTTACTTCCGCGTGCGCACCCGCGGGGGGCGTGTGTTCGATATCTACTACGACCGGGCGCCTAAGGACGCCGGAGACCACAAGGGGCATTGGTACTTGTGGCGGGAGTTGGAATCTACCTGATCCCGTAAGAGAAAGTCTTTTTTGTCTTCCCCAAATTATCGAAAAAGAAGAGGCACTTCAACGCCCCCCCCCATCTTTTGTGATGGCTCAGAAGCGCTTCGGTCTGCTGGGTTGCTCCGATATGTCCAATAAATCAGGCTCACGGTTCC
>JAIWHF010000058.1:0-14145 GCA_048629905.1 Methanosarcinales archaeon | reverse complement strand
GAGGCGTGGTCCCCATCGTGAAAATTGACAACCACGTTATCGGGGAGGGAAGGCCAGGACCGTTCACACTGGAAATAACGCGGAGGTACAACTCCTGGGTTGAGGAGAACATCGAACCGATCTAAGCTGGTGTAACAACAACTAGATTCCGACTCCAGTTCCTTATGAAATTCACCGTGGGCTAGCTTATGCGTAGGGGCACGGCAGTGCCTTGCTCCTACAGGTCATGACTACGGATCGACAATGGACCTACATATGGATCGGTCCCTGCGATGCATTAATGTAGGAGGCTGTCCTAAGCTACTTTATGGACAGCCCCATTATTTGTCGTGGCTCAGGAAACGGGTTGATTATAGATCAGGGCTTTCAAGGATGCGCACTAGCGCTTCGTACTCCTCGAAGCAATCACGGCACATCTCGATATGGTGTTTTACCTTTGGGAGCATCTCGGACGTATCTTCGCCGCGCACCATCGCCTCAGCGTAGATGTCCAGCACTTCGAAGACCTCTGCGCAGTCCATTTCCTGCTCATCGGTCTTCTCGACCATCCCGAGTAATTTCTTGAGCATCCTTCCAGTGTCCTTCATCAAAATTCTATCTTTTCCTTTGACAATGCAGCGAGGTGATTTCTTACCCCTGCTCAAACGCGGCAAGGATCTCCTCAGGGTTCAATCCCTCAGCTGCCATACTTTTCTTTAGCCGCAGACGGGCATCGTGCAAGAGTTTGTATAGTGCGTTGCGCTTCATATTCATCCTGCGCGCCACTTCTTCAATCGGCATACCGTGTACACCGATGGCGAGCAGTGCCGTTCTCTGCTTCTCAGACAGTTCATCCTGGATAACTTGTTGGATTCGCCCCATGATATCAACTTGCTCGGCGGAGAGATCTGGATCGGGAGTCATCCCCGCGATTCGGTCAAACCCCGATACTCCATCATCTCCTTGCACCAATTCATCGAGAGAGACATCTTCCCAGCGTTTGCGTCTTAACTCCGTGAGCGCTATCCGAACCGCGATCTTATGCGCCCAGGTCGTGAATTTGCTGCGCCCCTCGAAAGACTCGAGGTGATCTAATACTCGCAGCAGGGTCTCCTGAACAACTTCGTCGGCCAGTGCGTCGAAATTCGGGTCTGATGGGGTCAGCCATTTTGAGAGTGAATACGGCAGTCCCTTCCGTATCTTGACACGCAAATCCTCCAGGGCTTCATCTTGTGCACTCCCTGGTGAACGCAGATCGGAAATCCACTGCTCGTTGGTGCGTTCCACTACTTAATCCTATTTTTTTCGAAGCAATCCATCATTTTGCTGGATTGTTTTTTGGATCGCGATAACAGCAAAAAGTATACTCGAGATTCTGATCGACCGGAAATTTTATCCTCGCTGATATTGGCACTTGCTTCCGTACTCCTGCATTACGATCCGCTGATAGCGCACACCACGCGGACCAAAGCTTCCAATCATGTACAGTAATACGCGATCAATATAAAAACCAGGCTGCAATTGGCCTTAAATTTGCGACGTAAGAAAACAGCTGGACAGACCTATCTATATGTGTAGAAAGTCACTCACAACCTGCTCCCTGCCACATAAAAAATCAGCCCAAATGGGTTGGTGAGCGAATAGGGACCAGGCAAGATTCGTAGAGCAAAAAGAACGGAGGAGTCATGCAAGATATTTTCGGTTTTCTCAGTGCTAGCCATTGGTTGGCGATCTTACGCATTGCTGTCGGTTTGTGGTGGATCAAGAGTGTGCTGCACAAACCGCTCCGCAAATTCATCGATGGAGGCATGGTCGACTGGACGATTTCCCTGGCGGATAACCATCCCGTGCCGGCCTTCGCTTCTTTGATCAAGTCCATGGTCAGCAAAAACCGCAGCTGGTTCCCCTACCTCGTGATCGCTGGCGAGACGGCAACGGGGATCGGGCTGACACTCGGATTTCTGACACCAATTTCGGCGCTCGTCGGCATCTTCATGAACCTTAACTACCTTGCGCTTGCAGGCGTCAAACCTAAGGATAGATCTGTCAATCCGGCATATCAATGTGAGCAAGGTCAGAACTTGATGATGATCGCAGCGCAGGTAATCATAATTATGCTAGATGCTGGCGCCGTCTGGAGCCTAGATAGTTTATTGGGCATCTTCTAAAAATCACTTGGTCGTAAAGCCAGGGAGGTCGCTCGCGACCTCCCTTTTTCATTACCCTTGTCTTTCCAGCTCGAGGACCACGCTCCCTTCATCCCCATTCATATCGCGCCGCGTAAGCTTTACATAATTACTAATCCAAACCAACTACTTGACATTAATCCGCAAACCCTATAGAATTACTTAACTTGTAATAACAAGATTACAAGTAGTGAGTAATGGTATTACATGTAGTTACAGGATAGGGACAGAGCACAGATGACACCGAGAAGTTCAAAGCCGGTAAAACAGGGAATGTCCATCGATCGGAATTCCCCTCTTCCCTATTATCTCCAGCTTAAAAATGTCCTGATCGAGCAAATTGAGAGCGGACACTGGCAACCCGGCGATCAGCTCCCTAGCGAACCGGAACTTTGCCAGCACTTCGGAGTTAGCCGGACAGTCGTTCGCCAGGCGCTAAAAGAAATGGCATACGAGGGCATGGTCTTGCGCGAAAAAGGCAAGGGCACTTTCGTCGCCGAGCCGAAGATCAGCAGCACGAGCCTTGTGCACTCACTCGTCGGCTTCCATCAAGATATGACCGAGCGGGGATTAAAAATGGCGGACAAAATCCTCGAACAATCGATCTTGCCCGCCTCTCAAAAAGTAGCCACCAATCTTCAATTGGAAGACCTCACACCGGTGATCAAGATAAACCGCTTGCGATATGTCGAAGAAGAACCGGTGGTTCTCGTAGCTTCCTTCTTACCCTATGAACCTTGCCGCAAGTTGGTTTCCGCAGACCTCACCGAAGAGTCACTCTACGCATATCTGGAGAAGGAATACGACCTGAGAATCGTGCGTGGTCGGCGGTTGATCGATGCTGTCGGGGCTAACGAGCAGCAATCAAACCTTCTGGAAATCGAGCTTGGATCACCCCTAATCCGCATCGAGAGCATCAGCTATTTAGAGGATGGCACGCCCATTGAATACTTCCATGCCTTGTTCCGGGGAGACCGGTCACGCTTTGAAGTTGAGATCCTGCGCTTTCAAGGCCAAGGAAAGCTGCGCGAGGCCATGGGCATCAAGCAAGAAGAGGAGTTCCTGATCTGAGGGCGATGTGATCGAGGCACCCTGCCCCGCGCACATGGCGATCAGTGTTTAGGAGAAAGCATTCGTGAGTAACGAGAAAAAAATCCGAAATCTCGTGAGTCGAGTTGTTTACAGGACGTTGGGAAAATCGAACCCTGTCCCTACGCTTTCAAAGAGCACGCGACGCGGCTTGGTCACAGAACTCGATATGAATGACCTCCCCTATGGGGGAGAAATCATAGTTTCAAAAGACTCAATAGTCACCCCGCTTGCACGTCAAGTGGCGATGGATCGCCACATATCAATCCTTAGAGATAGTGAACCCGACTCACAAGCATTATCGATCGTTCCAGACTCAAAGGTCAGCACAGAGAAGATTGAGACGACAGGGAGACATTTCAACCTACCACAACGAACGGCAGACCAGTTGGTCACCGAACAGGACTTCAAAGATCTTCCTTTTGGCGGATCCATCACTGTCCCTCAGGGCGCATTAGTCACACCACTGGCTCGACAAGTGGCGATGGATCGCCACATCACGATCCGTGAGGGCGATTCTACTGGCTCACAAGCCCTCTCCATCGTCCCCACTACAGGTGTGACCGAGGAACGAATCGAAACTATCGGCCATCACTTCCAACCCTCGCAGCGATCGACAGAGCAACTCGTGACGGAGCTGGACATTAAGGATTTGCCGCACGGCAGCGAATTCAAAATTCCGTCGGGATTCTTAGTCACACCTCTCGCCCGGCAAGCCGCTATGGAACGTCGAATAACCATGCTCAAAGGACAACTAACTGCATCTCCTTCGAAGGTTGAGGTCCCCAACCCCACTCCAGGAAGCGGCAGTGACAAAAAGGTCGCAATCGGGGCGGATCATGGTGGATATGCGCTGAAAGAGAGCTTGAAAATAGTTCTGGGAGAGCTCGGCTACGGGGTCATCGACTGTGGAACCAACAGCGCGGAATCAGTCGACTACCCTGATTTCGCTTTCGCTGTGGCCCAACTCGTGGCTGATGATCGCGCCTGGCGCGGAATCATCATCGACGGAGCGGGTATTGGCTCATGCATGACGGCGAATAAGGTGCCCGGCGTGCGGGCGTCCATGTGCTATGACCAGGCGACGGCCGCAAATAGCCGGGAGCACAACAACGCAAATGTCTTAACGCTCGGCGCAGGGCTTTTGGGCGCCAATTTATCAAAACAGATTGTGAAGACTTGGCTGGAGACTGCATTTGGCGGCGGAAGACACGCCCACCGCGTGGATAAGATCATGCAGATCGAACGGCGATTCACAAAGTAATCAACCTTAATTCTAGGAGCTAGATTGGTAATGGAAATGAATTTACAGGTAAAAAAGACGAGAGAGCTGGATGACGCGACGATCGAATGCATCATCGAGCAAATCACACGCCAGGTCCTGATCCTGATCCAGGACGACCAGGCGATGCCCTCCGCCAAAAACGGAGGATCACGCGCACCAGACATCTGCCCCGACACTTATATGGACCACGTCCATCCCGTCGTCACCGCAGGCGCTGACCGCGTCGCCAGCACGCTTGGCATCGCGCCGACGGACACGAGCGTCGCCCATTTCATCGACCACACATTGCTGAAAGCGGAGGCGACGCATGATCAGATCGCCCAGCTTTGCTACGAAGCACGGAAATATCAGTTTGCATCGGTATGCATCAACCCGACGAATGTAAAACTCTGTGCAGAGCTTCTCGAGGGAAGCGGGGTGCCTGTATGCACAGTTGTGGGTTTTCCGCTCGGGGCGACACCGACGGAGGTCAAGGTCTTCGAGACTCAACAAGCCATCCGCGACGGGGCGACCGAGGTCGACATGGTCATCAACGTCGGCGCACTGAAATCCCGCGACTACGAACTCGTCGAGCGCGACATCGCCTCCATCGCCCGAGTGTGCCACGCAGGGAATGCGATTCTAAAAGTCATTATCGAGGCTGCATTGCTGACGGATGAAGAGAAAGTTATTGCCTCGCAGCTCTCCAAAGTCGCCGGGGCGGACTTCGTAAAAACATCAACCGGATTCGGACCAGGCGGCGCGACGCCTGAAGACGTCGCCCTTATGCGCCGTGTCGTTGGGCCTTCAATCGGCGTTAAGGCGGCAGGCGGGATCAGCACATTCGAAGATGCCCAGAAGATGATCGCTGCCGGCGCCTCTCGCATCGGCGCAAGCGCCAGCGTCAAGATTGCCCAGGGATCCACGAACGGAAATCAGTAAGGAGGATCATCTATGACCGTTGATCTACGCACATACGTTTTTCTCGATAATCTGCAGCTGCAGCATGCCGGCTACTTAGGCACGGTTGTCAAGGGATTTCTCCCCCTCCCTAACGATACATCTCTATGGGTGGAAATATCCCCTGGCATTGAAATTAATCGCATAACTGATATTGCCCTTAAAGCCACGCGAGTGCGTCCGGGCATGCAGATTGTGGAGCGCTTATTCGGGCTGCTCGAGGTGCACCACAGTGACCAAGCAGAGGTGCGCGCAGCGGGTGCAGCAATTCTCGAAGCGCTTGGCCTGGAAGAATCGGACCGTATAAAACCGCGCGTCGTTTCCAGCCAGATCATCCGCAATATCGACGCCCACCAAGTCCAGCTGATCAACCGCATGCGCTACGGGCATATGCTGTTAGCCGGGCAAACCTTGTATGTTTTGGAAGTGGAGCCCGCCGGCTATGCAGCTCTCGCCGCTAATGAAGCGGAGAAAGCCGCCAATATAAACATCCTCGATGTGCGCGCCTTCGGAAGCTTCGGTCGGGTATACCTCGGCGGCGAAGAGCGTGACATCATGGCAGGATACAGCGCGGCGGTGGCCTCGATCGAAGGTGTAAGCGGTCGTGAAGTGGCATCGAAACGCAAAGAGTGAGTTCGAAGGCTATCCAAAGAAGACGTGAAAGAATTTCAATTCACGTCAGGTGAAACCAGATTGCCCAAATATTGAGCCGGGAATATCTATCAAAGAAAGTAAATCTTGCTACTCAGGAGGATCACATGGCAGAAGAATACGGAATGACGGAAGCACTCGGCATGGTCGAATGCAAAAGCTATCCGGCGATGGTCGAAGCCGCGGACGCGATGGTTAAGGCCGCCAAAGTCGAATTGGTTTCGTACGAGAAGACCGGCGGAGGTTTTGTCACCGCCGTCGTGCGAGGCGACGTCGCAGCGGTTAAAGCTGCTGTTGAAGCCGGCGCACGCGGAGCGGAGAAGGTCGGCGAAGTTGCCGCCATTCATGTAATCCCGCGCCCGCATGCAAACGTGGACGTCACACTGCCACTCGGTCGGGGACCAGCGGAGAGCTAAACTCACGCTGCACTGACCGACGACATTGGTGATCGTGTACTGAGGGCGATTCGAAATATCACGACGGGGAATCGAGAACGTGTTCCTCGAGGAAGCGGAGCAGGACAGGACCGCACCTTCAAAACGGCTTGCTTCCCCGTCAGCAGCATCGTTTCGCCCGAACCCAGCGGTCATCGAAATGGAGTGCCCTATGCTACTAGGTAAAGTTGTTGGCACGCTTGTCGCCACTCGAAAAGAGGAAAGTCTCGAGAGTCTCAAGTTTCTTGTGCTCAAGCAGCTCGACATCGAGGGCAAGGAGACTGGCGGCTATCGTGTGGCTGCGGATGCCGTTGGCGCGGGTTTAGGCGAAGTCGTGCTGTACGCCACTGGCAGCGCCGCCCGGCAAACGAAGTTCACCCGCGAACGACCTTGCGACGGCGTAATCATGGCCATCGTTGATGTTCTCGAAGTCGATGGTGTGGTGAAGTATGACAAATCAGGGGCTGGATGATGTTGGACGACACACGAATTGACGCCATCGTCCAACAGGTTATGGACGAACTTCAGCAAGGGGAGCGCGTGCGGCATGGACCGCTGCCGGAGCCAAAAGATCCTGTGCAGCCGCCCCCACCGGCGCCCGCCCTACGCCATGGCGACAACCTTTTCGCGGATGTTGATAGCGCTGTCGCCGCTGCACGATTGGCGTATAAGCAGTTAAACGAGCTGCCCCTCTCCATCCGCGAGCAGATGATTCAACACATCCGCCGCGTGATGCGCGAAAATGCTCAGCTCCTCGCCTACGAAGCGTGGCAAGAAACAGGCATGGGGCGCTATGAGGACAAGATCGATAAAAACCTGGTGAATGCGAACAAAGCGCCTGGCACCGAGATCCTCGACCCGACAGCCTGGAGCGGTGACGGGGGACTTACACTCGTCGAATATGCTCCCTACGGCTTGATCGGCGCCATCATTCCCAGCACCAACCCGACTTCAAGCGTGATTTGCAACGCGATTAGTATGGTCGCAGCCGGAAACGCCATTGTTTTTAACGCACACCCCGGCGCGAGAGCATGCTCCAATCACGCTGTGCAGCTTATCAATGAAGCCATCGTTGAAGCTGGAGGTCCGTCAAATCTGGTTTGCGCCCTTGCAGAACCAACCATAGAAACCGCACAGCAAATCATGAAGCACGAAGATGTGAACCTGCTCACCGTGACCGGCGGGATTGGTGTTGTGCGCGAGGCTTTGCAGAGTGGGAAACGGGCGATCTGTGCTGGACCCGGAAATCCTCCCGCGGTCGTGGATGAAACCGCCGACATCGAGGGTGCTGGCAGAGATATCGTGCGCGGCGCATCCTTCGACAACAATATCATCTGCACGGACGAGAAAGAAGTCTTCGTCGTCCACTCTGTCGCCGATGCATTGAAGCAGGCGATGTGCTCCAATGGCGCCTATGAGATCGACTTGCAGCAGCTGGACAAATTGATGAAATCGATCTTCACAGAAATTCCCCCCGCGGGAAAGCATGGGATGATGAACAAGGCTTTCATCGGCAAGAATGCCAACGTTCTACTGCAAGAGATCGGGGTCGAAGTCGGAGATGAAATCCGCTTGATCATCGTGGAAGTACCACACGACCACCCGCTCGTACCCTCAGAGCAGATGATGCCCATCATGCCCATCGTGCGCGTGGGTGATGCCAATGAGGGCATCGACCTGGCGAAACATTACGAACATGGTTTCCGGCACACGGCCACCATGCATTCGAAAAACCTCGATAACCTCAGCCGCATGGCCCGGGAGATGGATTGCAGCATCTTCGTGAAGAACGGCCCCTCCTTTGCGGGTGTAGGTTTCGGCGGTGAGGGTTTTTGTTCCTATACGATCGCCAGCCCCACCGGAGAGGGGATCACCAATCCAATCAGCTTCAGCCGCGTTCGCAGATGCGTGTTGAAAGATTCATTCCGAATTGTGTAGACCATTATGGCTAAGAAGAAAGTTACATTTGGAAATTTACTCGAACCGGCGCTCGCGCTGATTGAGTTCGACAGCATCGCCGCCGGCATCCATGCTGCGGACGCCATGATCAAACGCGCCCCTATTTATCTCATCAAAACTGGAACCGTCCAGCCGGGAAAGTACCTCGTCTTGATCGGGGGCGAAGTCGCTGATGTTGAGGAATCTCTCGCCGAGGGCCGCGACCTGGGCAGAGCGCATATCATTGATTTCGTCTACCTGCCCCAGGTCCACCGCGAGGTTGTGAGCTCGATTGGCGGGGGACGGGTGCCCGAGAAGACGGATGCGCTCGGCGTGATCGAGACAAAGACCGTTGCAGCTGCGATCCATGCCGCCGATGCAGGCATCAAGGGCGCTGAAGTTCGATTGCTCGAGGTTCGCCTCGCCGATGGTCTGGGGGGGAAAGGGATCGTGCTTTTCTCCGGCCTCGTTGCCGATGTTGAAGCAGCAATCGAAATCGGCGTGGGCGCTCTTGAAAACCGCGACTTGCTCGTGTGGGAAATCGTGATCCCACAGCTGCATGAAGAGATGTGGAACAACCTTGGAGATGCGACTCGCTTTCGCACTCGGGTGATAGACAAACTATGAAATTTGGACGCGTCGTCGGAACGGTTGTCGCCACGAGGAAATACGACGATCTGGAGGGGGTGAAATTCCTGGTTGTCCACGTCTTGGATGAGAACCAGCAACCCACAGGGAAATTCGAAATCGCTGCAGATGCCACCGAGCAAGCTGGTCCTGGCGAACTCGTATTCATGGTCGCCAGCCGCGAGGGCTCGCAAGCACTACCAAAGTGGTTCGTGCCCATAGATCTTGCGATCACGGGCATTGTCGATGAAGTCGAAATGGAAACCGGTCCCCGCCGGAACGAGCCGACCGCACACTGGTACAGCGCAGACGAGGGAGAGTAGTCGATGTACATCGGAAAAGTCATCGGCACAGTCGTCGCCACAATCAAGATCGATCACCTCGATAAGCGCAAGCTCTTGCTCGTGGATATGCTGGATCTCAAAGGGGATGAGACAGGGTACTACGATATCGCCGTCGATGTCGTCCAGGCTGGTCCGGGCGACACAGTATTGGTGATCGATGAGGGGAACGGCGCCAGACAGGTCCTTGGCCTCGACCCCGGCGCCATTCGAGCCGTAATCGTCGGCATTGTGGATGAGGTGTCCATAGCAGCCTAAGGCAGAGTTGAGCTGCTATATCGAAGGCACAGTCAGTCTCCTACCCCTTGTTCGGAGCTTCTCTCCTTCATTAACCGTTGATTCAACTCCCAAAGTGAATTGCGATTGCTGTCCCACTTGAGCAGGCTATACGCCTGTTCATAGGAAACCCATTGAAACTCAATATGCTCTGCTGACAGACAGATGTCTACGTTGCTAGCATGAACGGCAAAACAGTATTCGGGGATGACATACACGTTCTCACCCCATGAGTCGGCGGCGGCAAAGTAATCCTTGGGCACGGTTGAAAGTGAATCGAGCTGCGTGAAGTCGCCTGTGATTCCGATTTCTTCCTTGGTTTCCCGTTGCGCCGCCTGAATAGGTGTTTCGCCAAATTCGCCGCCACCGGCTACGAATTGCCAGTAGTCGGCATCGCTTCGCTTCAACACTGCGAACTGCAGCGTCGACGCCGTCCGACGAAAAGGGATGACCAGAACCTGGAACGGTGCTCTCATCTCTTCATGCTCCGAATTGGGGATTTTAGACCTCACTTGAGTTTGGATACTCGAGATTGAATCAAATTCTCGGTCCACGGATCGAGGGCTTTCATATTCTTATTGAGGGATTCCGTTGGCGACTAATCGCAAAGGCCTTGCTGTCATATCCACCCGGGGAGGCCGGTCAGAAATCCCTGTGAAGATACCTGTACGGATTTGAGGCGCTTCAAGAAGTGAGCGAGGCCTGTTTCACGAGTTCCACGAATTCGGGTTTCAAACTCGCGCCGCCCACCAAGGCCCCGTCGATCTCCGGCATGGACATATACTCTGCGATATTCCCCGTGTTGACGCTGCCCCCGTACTGCACTCTCACTTGCTGGGCTGCACTTTCCCCGAAGGTCTCGGCGATCGTCCCACGAATCGTAAGACCGATGATGCTGTTTGCATCGACCGCGGTCGCCGCCTGCCCCGTCCCGATGGCCCAGATCGGCTCGTAGGCAAGTACACACGTCGAGATCTGATCCTGGTCAAGCCCAGTGAGTGCAGCTCTGACCTGTCCGCTCACAAATGTCTGCGTCTCACCCGCCTCTTTCTGGGTCAGGTTTTCACCGACACAGATGATCGGCGTCAAACCATGGTTGAGTGCCGCTTGAACCTTCTTATGGATCGCTTCGTCGCTCTCCCCCGCCCCGCCCATCGCCCGCCGTTCGGAGTGCCCGATGATTACATACTGGCACAATGCGGCGATCATGGGTCCGGAGATATCCCCCGTATGCGCGCCCGATTCCTCCCAATGGATATTCTGTGCTCCGAGGCCGATCTTGTTGGCCTGGATCACCTCCGCCAGTGCAGCCAGAACGGTGAAAGGCGGACAGATAACGCGATCCACGTTGTCGATCTCATAAAGGGGCGAGCGAATTTCGCGCACGAACTCCAACGCCTCCTCTACACGGCCCAAATTCATCTTCCAGTTCCCTGCAATAATTGGTTTTCGCATGTCACACCCTCAATAAGTTGTTATTAGGCTACGATTTTGCCTGGTCCCCATCGATCTTAATTATGTGGGGTTCAATATACGCACAGCCTATATTCATCATCCATGAAAAACAGATAGTCGGAGCGCGAGCAACTATCCGTTACTGACGCTCTGCGTAAGTATAACAACCCGTATGATAACCCGAGTGCCAATTCTAATCCAGCCAAACCAAGATGAAATATCTATCGGTTTTAAGTAACTAGAAGAGGGCTTCATAAGAAAACAGTCGACACTTCCCTCTTGACATCAACCAAACAGGATGCTATATTATGCTTATTACCCGATAATGCGGGTTATCGCAATAACTAATTATTTGCATAGCGGAGAAGGAAATGCCCACTCTTGAAAGCGAACTCATTCTTACCCCAGAGAAGACCCAAATCCGAGTCGCGATCGAACCAGCGGTGAACGCGCTGGGCAGTCTTATCTTCCTGAGCCGGGTTGACGACTACTCCGGACTCGATCCCTGGATTGTGCAGACATCCGAATCCCTGGATCAGGAATTACTGCAGGCAAACCTTGTCGTAATGCAGGGACTTTTTTACGCCTGGGAGCCTGACAAGAGTTGGCCCTCCTTCATGTCCTTTGTTGACCACCTAGAAGCCACAGATCCGTTGGCGCTTCGCGATCGTGTACTCGATACGTATACCGAACTCCCGTGTAAGAAGGATGCTGCGACTGAGGTCGATCCAATCTCCAAGGATGAGCTTCTTTCAGACCTCGCTACGTTCATCGCCTACTTGCAGTCGAAATTCGGGGAAGAACACGTGAACGAAGCCATCGAGGAAGAAGCCTACCGCCTTCTTTTAAACCCCAAGAAAATGCGATCATACATCGTCTCTCACTTCCGCACGATGTGGACCGAGGTTCTCGAGGCTGAATGGGAAAGAACATACCCACTCATCGAAGAGTCTGCGGTTGCTTTTCAAAAAGTGGACTTAAGCCAGATGACGAAGAAAGAAGCTGTGCGCTTCATCACCGGCCATGCCGATGACAAGGTGGGCTGGTTAATCGAGCAAAGCAAACAATTGATCTTCGTTCCTACAACCCACAGCGGGCCTTATTCCTATCACTTCATTTCCGAAGACATCATATGGATCTTGTTCAGCGCACGCCTTCCGGAGGGATTGCCTGGAAGCACATCTGTACTCAGCCGTTCCGAATTACTTGTCCGCCTCACAGCACTTGCAGACGAAACGCGCCTGAGCATCCTCGCCATTACCAATGAGCGCGAACAGATTTGTTCACAGGAGCTGATCGACATCCTGCAAATGAGTCAATCATCAGTCTCCAGACACCTCAGGCAGCTATCCGCCTCTGGTTTCCTGAGGGAGCGCAGAACTGAAGCGGGTAAGTGTTACACCCTAAATCCAGAAAGGCTCAAGGATACCCTGCGCGCGCTTGAATTATTGTTCAGTGAAAGGTTATGAATTTTAGCAACCTTTAATATTCTCAAAGGAGGATATGACGATGCACCCAACAGAACGTGATATCACCACCGCTGCATACCGAAGAGAAGACCTGATGAAGCAGGCGGAGAAGGAGCTACTCATCCGGATCGCTCAAGAGAACGCATCGGATCAAACGCCGATCCACCAGCGAATGCTTGTGAGATTTGGATCCTGGTTAGAACAACTTGGCTGCCGCCTGAAATCTCATTATACGGAAGTCGCAGATCTTGAAGTCCAGAGAACTGCACTCTCTTGAGCAACGAAAAAAAAGCTAGATAGCCCGCAGCCCCGCACCTGTGAAAAGTGAGGTAGAAAACTTTGATTCTCAAACGACAATACTGGCGCCTGCGTTCCATCTATAACGAGTATCCTCGCCATTTCTGGACTCTGCTCTTTGCGTCCTTCATCGACAGCGTAGGCGGCTTTATACTATTCCCCTTCTTCACGCTTTACGTCACTCAGAAGTTTGGCGTGGGGATGACAACCGTCGGCATGATCTTCGGGGCCTTCGCGGTGACGAGCATGGTCGGCAGCACAATAGGCGGCGCCCTGGCGGATCGATTGGGACGCAAGCCCTTGATCCTTTTCGGCCTTGTAGTTAGTGCGATCTCTAGCTTATGGCTGGGATTGGTTAATGAACTCAGCCTGTTCTTCGCCGGCGCAATCTTTGTTGGACTATTTACAAATATCGGCGGGCCAGCGCGGCAGGCAATGATCGCAGACATTCTGCCGGAAGAGCAGCGCGCGCAAGGATTCGGGCTCTTCCGTATAGTCGTGAACCTAGCGGCGGCGATTGGACCCGCGATTGGTGGCTTCCTCGCCTCCCAATCCTACTTATCGTTATTCCTGACAGACGCAGCAATCAGCATTTTCGTAGCAATTCTGCTCTTTATTGTCCTGCCAGAAACTCGGATCGCCCGTAAATCTCAAGAAGAGGAGAGTATGGGTCAGACCTTCGGGGGGTATGGGACCGTACTCCGCGATAAGTTCTTCATGTTCTTCTGGCTCGCATCTGCCCTTTCTACATTGGTCTACATCCAGATGAACGGCACACTCGCGGTATACCTCCGAGATGTCCATAATGTCAGCTTACAAAGTTTCGGCGCGATCCTGAGCTTAAATGCTGGCATGGTTGTCCTATTTCAGTTTTACATCACCCGCCGCTATGCAAAGTATCCTGAATTAGCAGTAATTACAGTGGGGGCACTTCTAAATGCAATCGGATTCGCGCTCTATGGCTTCGTCGCCACCTATGGGCTTTTCCTGCTGGCGATGGCCATCATTACCGTCGGGGAGATGCTCTGGGCGCCAATCTCACAGTCGATCGTTGCCCGCCTTGCGCCAGAGGATATGCGCGGCCGCTATATGGCTTTCTTTGGCTTCAGTTTCGCAGTCCCCTTCGCAATCGGCCCTCTGCTAGCGGGGCTGGTTATCGATTATTATTATACCAACTGG
>JAIWHF010000057.1:0-14322 GCA_048629905.1 Methanosarcinales archaeon | reverse complement strand
ATCGAACGAACATGATCACGTAGATGTGCCAGATCTCCGCTACGCCGAGTGCGAAAAGCATGGCGAGGAGTGCTGTTGCCAGCGCGGCGACGTACGTAAACGCCGCGGCTCTTAAAACGGCATTAACGCCATCCTGATCTTGTTGGGTTTGGATCAGCCCGGTTTCTGCAAGGAGAGCTTTGGCTCGTGAGGAGGCGTTAAGCTCGACGGGCAGCGTGGCCAGGGCAAAGAGCGCACTGGTCGCAAAGGCAGCAACACCAAGCCAGGAGATATTTACGACTTGCAGCATCAACCCGACGATGATCAGGATCCAACCAAGGGAAGACCCGATATTAACGACGGGAACGAGTGCAGATCGCAGTTTAAGGGGGAAATAGTCCACCTTGTCCTGCATTGCATGTCCCAGTTCGTGGGCGGCAATAGCCATAGCAGAGACTGAAGCCGGCTCATACACACCACGGGAAAGGTGCAAAGTCTTGCTGCGAGGGTCATAATGATCGGTTAATTTACCGCCAGTGGGTTCGACACGCACGTCGTTTAAACCGCCGTATTGGATCAGGCGGTTGGCGGTTCCCGCGCCGCTAATTTGGGCGCTATTTTCTATCCGGCTCCACTTCTTGTAGGTTGATGAAACCCACCACTGAGCGAATATCATCAGCAGGAACGCTGGAGCCATCAAGCAAAGATAGGTTGTATCGAAATACATTTAATCAACCTCTTGATGTTTATAATTATTCTGTAAGCAGCTCTATTGCCTTCTGGAGCTGGGGATCGATGCCGGCATCGAAGTCCTCTTCTGTGTAAGAGACCTCATAATCTGGTTCTAATCCCTCCCCGGCGATCTGTCTCCCTTTTGGTGTGTACCAACGAGCGACAGTCACACGCACAGCGCCTTCTTCTCCAGTGAGGGCAATCCAATTCTGCACGGAGCCTTTTCCGAATGTCGTCTCCCCCACGAGCAGGCCGCGCTCATGATCCTGGATTGCGCCAGCTACAATCTCCGAGGCGGACGCGGATCCACCGTTCACAAGAATGATGAGAGGTAGATCGGTCGCCAAACCATCCCCCAGGGCTTCATAGATCTCTTCGCTTCCATCTCCGAATCTCTCTGTCATGATTACGCCATCTTCAATGAACTCTGAAGCCACTTCGATTGCAGTGAGCAGGAAACCACCGCCATTGCCTCTCAAATCGAGAATTAACCCATTCAATTCAGTTTCGCTTAAATCACGGATAGCGTTCCGTAGATCGTTTGAAGTGTCGTTGGAGAAATTGAAGAGCTTTATATAGCCGATGTCTCCTTCGAGTATCTCGCTCTCAACGCTGGGAACCTGAATCTCCGCTCTGACAATCTCAAACTCCAGGAGTTCGGGTTCTCCCTCACGCCTGACGGTCAGGTGAACCGTCGTTCCCGCAGGACCAAGGACGCTGCGAATTACGATGTTTGCGTCGATGCCGATTACATCTTCACCGTCGACGGCGACCACCTCATCCCCGGGCTCCAGCCCTGCTTCTTCTGCTGGGGAGCCGGGCATGGGCGATACGATAGTCAGGAATTCCGCATTCGTGTCCACCCAAGCGCCGATCCCTTCGTAAGAGCCATGGAGAGGGATATTCGCTTGCTGGTAGGTAATCGGGTCCATGTAGGATGTGTGGGGATCGCCAAGCGCGTCTAAAGTCCCGGAAATTGCCCCTCGCATGAGGGCGACATCGTCAAGCGGCTGGTCAACAAATTCCTCGTGTACGATATCCCACGCTTCCCAGAACGGAGCGAATAAATCGTCGGAGCCCTCCGGTGGTTCTGCAGTGTAAGTCTTTGTTTCCACAACCAGTGAAGATTCTTGGAGAGGATCCTCCAGCCAACCTGGCAGAAATTCGTAACCGATCATCTGGCCGATTACTACGCCTATCGCCAGACCACTTGCGAATATGCTTGCTGACAAAAGTGATCCTATGAACAGGCCAATTAACGTGAATTTAACTTTTGATGACATAGTGCCGAATCCCTCAATTTCATTAGGATGGGGTAAAGGATAACATACTCGGATGATTGCGGACGAGTAGCAATGATTTCGTGGAGGTTAGGCAATACTATGGTGGGCCAGCCACGCATCCAGCAGCGAGTTATAGCTTTCGCTGCCGACTTGTTCCACATAATCGAGAATGGCTAGACCGTCTAAGGCGTACGAGGGATAACATGAGGTAGGCCACGCTCCACCAGGGATTTCAACGACTGCGTCAACTACAATCCCAACGATGTCTACCTTCTCAAGACGCGGGACTACTTTTTCGGCGGTGATGATGACCTTGTCCGCGACCAGAGACAACTCGCGATCTACGCCTTGATTAGCTCCTATGCAGGCGTTCCCGTCATGATCGGCTTCCAGGGCGTGGATCACAGCGACGTCACAGTCTATTGCCGGGAAAGCGGTAAGCACCTCGCCTGAATAGGGGTCTTCAATTGTTTTCACGTCGGGACGCAAACGTAATAAATCTGTCCCTTGCCAGGCGATCGAGGGCATAAAGCCTACTCCTGCCATTGCCGCCCGGATCCCGAACGCCAGGCTGGCTTCTGTCTCTTCAATAATCTGGATCGATCCATCAGCAGCAGCAGAGGTGAAATGCGGAGCTAAGCCGAAAACTTCCAGGCCAAAATAACAGGTACGGATTTTTGAGACCATACCTTCGCCTACCAGTATGTCGCTTTCCACACTTGATGTGAAGTTGATTAATGTGATGTCGGAGGGTGTGTTCTCGTTGCGAAAACGATCCAACAAAGCCAACGAAAACGCCATCGGTCGACGGTAAAGTGTGAAACCTCCGAGGGAAAGCCGACAACCTTTCGGTTTGACCATCGCTGTTGCCTCGGTGAGAGAGATAAGTTTGCTTTTTTTGGTATTGCTCACTCCGTACCTCCATCTCTACTCTTCAAGTCTTCAACTCGCTGACGTAATTCGTCGAGCGCTTCATCTTCTTTTTTCCAGGGGTTGAGCATCTCTCCAAGAGAATCTCGAAATAAACCTTTTGGCTTCGTTTTCATCTTGCGGATAGCGCCGAACGCTAATCCGACATTGATGAGAATGACCAAGGCCAGAATAGTAATGACGATCGTCCAACCATTTATCTCCATGAAGGCTTTCCTACTCTCTTACCAAGCTGGGGACAGCCTTGGTCAGGTCGTGTATCTGTCCGATAGTGTAATCGACGGTTCCTTCAATGGCTCCATCACCGACGAGAATCGTCGTCATGCCGAATTCGGCAGCGGCCGCAAGATTTGGGTAGCGGTCATCGACCAGCAGGCATGTCGCAGATGTAGGATTCCCCGCGAGCGCAAGGGCGCGATGATATGCCTTCGGGTCCGGTTTATTCGAGAAATCCAGGGCGAGAATGTCGATGATCTGGTCGATAAGATCTGAGATACCAAGCTGCTTCAGGACTCGCATGGCGTAGTCGAGGTAAGCATTTGTGAAGATTATCCGGGGAATGGTGATTGAGGCCAACATGGTTTGAAGTTCAGGATCTGGTGGGATGAGGTCCTCGACTGGAACATCGTGGACATAGTCCAAGTATTCCATTGGATCGACCTGATGGTTGCGCATCAAGCCGTTCAGCGTAGTTCCAAATTGGGCGAGATATTGGGCGCGTAGCAGGGATGCCTCCTCGGTGCAGAGGTTCAGTTTCGTCTCGATATAGCTTTGAATGCGACCGCCGACAGCCTCCCATAAGCCACTTGTGTGTGGGTAAAGCGTGTCATCGAGGTCCAGGAAGAGTGTAGTGTATTCCATAAGGTAGGTGTCATTTCCTTCGCCCCCATACAGGCGGGTCTCCCTGACGGCAACAGCGATGTCATCCAGGATGTCGTGTGAGAACTATCAGACCCATTTCATTGCATCTATAGATGCAATGTCCACCACTTCAATTTCACCCGCGGCAGTATAGAACGCCGCATCCTTGAGTGTCAACCGGATAGGGAGGCATGTATAATCAAAGCCATGCCAATAAAGATACTACCGGAAAAAGTCTCATCTGCCATCGCCGCCGGCGAAGTTGTCGAGAGACCTGCATCTGTCGTGAAGGAGTTGGTGGAGAACTCACTCGACGCAGGCGCAAAAAGCATCCAGATAGCCACGGAAGAAGGGGGGAAGCTTCTTATCGAAGTGGTCGATGATGGCTGTGGAATCGCACAGGAAGAGGCTTTACTTGCGGTTGCGAGATTTGCGACTTCAAAGCTGCAGACAGCGCAGGATCTTTTCGCGATCGACACTTTAGGCTTTCGGGGGGAAGCCTTATCCTCAATCGCCGCTGTCTCGCGTTTGGAGATGGTTACCCGCGCGCAAGGCGAAGAAATCGGGTCGAAATTAATCGTCGATGGAGGAGACATTAAACCGCTCTCATCCATAGGAGCTCCACCGGGAACCGTGATCCGCATTCGCGATCTTTTTTATAATGTTCCAGCACGCAGAAAATTCTTGAAAACAGAAAATACAGAGCGCCGTTGGATCACCCGCTTCGTCAGCCGCTATGCTCTGGCCTATCCAGATGTTCGTTTCCAGCTGCAACAAGAAGGACGGACTCTGCTCCAAACATCGGGAAATGGTAATCAGCGTGAGGTTCTCACGGAAGTCTTCGGCCTTGAAACCGCACGTCAAATGATCGCCATTCAGCCTTCTCCGGGCGCTGAGTTATCGGTTTCCGGTTTTGTCAGCCCACCCGAGTTAAATCGCAGCAATCGCCGCGAACTGACCTTCTTCGTGAACGGTCGGTGGGTTCAAGACTCAAGCCTATCAGCGGCAGTGCTACAGGCCTATCACACGCTGTTGATGGTTGGACGATACCCCATCGCGGTGCTCTTCCTACAAGTCCCTCCCGAGCAGGTGGATGTGAATGTCCACCCGACGAAATCTGAAATCCGCTTCAGGGAGCCAGACCGGGTATTCTCCGTGCTTCAAAGGGCGATCCGGGCAACTCTGATGGGGCATACTTCTGCGCCTGGCGTAGATCTTCATTCAACGTGGTCTCGGGATGATCGATCAAGCAGCTCTGGTGCAATCAGCACGGACTGGGGATTCGCAGGGGAATCGTCTTTTGACTCTTCAGCATCCCACCCCCGTTCTCTTCAGGGGGTGCTTCCCTCCGGCACAATCCCTCTACTTCGTGCAGTCGGCCAGATCGGGGCAGCCTATCTCGTCGCTGAAGGTCCAGATGGGCTCTATCTGGTCGATCAGCACGCTGCGCACGAGCGAATCCTCTTTGAAAAAATGATGGCAGACAGAGATGCTGGAGCCTTGGAATCGCAGAATCTGCTCGAAGCGCAGACGATCGAGTTTTCACACTCTGAAGCTATTCTGCTGCAGGAGAATCTGGAGGCGCTAAAAGAATTAGGCTTCGATATCGAACCCTTCGGCGAACGATCCTTCCGGCTGCGTGCAATCCCATCCCTCGTTACGGGGAAGGATCCGGCATTCGCCCTGCGATCTGTGGTTGAGGAATTTGAGGAGAATGAAGAGCCGTTGGCAGATGCGCTTGAAGCTCGGCTTGCAGCTCGCATATGCAAGCGTATCGCCATAAAAGCTGGTCAAGTATTGTCTGTAGATGAGCAGCGGCAACTGCTCAGGGATCTGGAGACATGTTCAATGCCGCGCACATGTCCTCATGGACGGCCAACGATGATCCATTTATCTGTAGATGCATTGGAGAGGCAGTTCGGTCGCCGTTAGTGAAGGGCGATATCCCCAGTCAGACCGAAAGGTAGCATGACCTTAAAGGTTGTGCCCTCGCCGACCTTGCTGTCAACTTCGATAGTGCCGCCGTGGTTTAGCACAATCCGTTTGGCGATCGCCAAGCCCAACCCCGTACCGCTAATGAGACCTTCCCGATCAGGTACCCGGTAGAAACGGTTAAATAGATTGGGAATACTCTCGGCAGGGATTCCTCTACCGTTATCCGCAACCATCAGCAGTGCGTCGTCATCTTTCTGATGCAATGAGATCCGCACCCAACCTTCGGATTGGTTGTATTTAATAGCGTTCGTTATCAGGTTTAGTAGAAGCCTTTTTAATTGGTTGCGATCACCCATCAGCGGGGATAGTGTGCGATCGATGTCGGTTTCAAGCTTGACCCCCACAGAATCCGCTTGTAGTCGCATAATTTCGATGCACTCCCGAACAAGACCTTCGAGGAGAACGGGCTCGCGTTCGAACCGAACTCTGCCTGATTCGAGCCGGGAGAGCTCCAAGAAGTTAGTCGTCAGTTCATTCAGGCGCTGTACCTCGTTGAAAAGAGTTTGCCGGATGTTACTGCGCTGTTCATCTTTTAATTCTGGGCGCTGAAGGAGGTGGACGGCTGCTGATAAGGCAGATAAGGGTGTTCGCAGTTCGTGGACCATCTCTGCTACGAGGTCGCTTTGTTTGAATAGACGGGTGTTCTCGATAGCGATTGCAGCCTGGGCGGCTAATGCCTCCAGGACATGCTTATCGTGCTCGGTGAATGTCCCTTCGAGTTTATTCACCGCTTCGATTACGCCGATTGTCTTTTCTTTCGTTCTCAGAGGCACACCGAGGATCGATTTCGAGCGGGACGATATTATCAAGTCGACCTCGCGGAAAAAGCGAGAATCTTCTGGAGCATCATCCACAAGAAGGGGTTCACGATGTGTGAATATCCATCCGGCGACGCTATTTTCAGGCGGTATCGCGATTAGCGTGTCGTCAGAGCGGAGCGGTACGGTAGCAGCTTCGAAGTAAAGCTGATTCCTTTGTGAATTGTAGAGGAGTAGGGCGGCGTCTTGGGAGTCGGTCAACTCTTTAGCAGCGTCAACGATCATCTGCAGGAGCGTACTCAGTTCTAGCGTTGACACCAGATCCGAGGTCATCTCCAAGAGGCGATCATATCGCTTTAGCAGCGCGTCTACGCTATTGTGATTATTCGTTGTTGATAAGTCGTTCTGTTTCTTGGGGCTCACGCAGCACCTCTTGAAGGATCATCGGCAGTACAACAGCTACATCGTCGTGGATGACGAAATCCGCGCGTACGTCAAGGTATGTTGGTTCGTTATTGATGATAATGAGTTTAGCGCCAGCGTTCAATGCAGGAATCGGCATCGAAGCTGCCGGCATGACTTCCAAAGATGAACCGGCGACTACGATTAGGTCCGCACCATCGATTAGGGCTTGCGCCTCACTAACGATGCAAGACGGCAATTGCTCGCCAAAAAGGATGATGTCTGGTTTGAGCAAACCGCCGCAATGATCGCAATATGGCAAAGCGCCGGTGTGGGCAAAATCATTGATCAGGCTTTCGGCGTTGTGCTTTTGATAACACAATGTGCAAGTTGCCTCCCGCAAATGACCGTGTATCTCGTAAATACATTTCGATCCTGCCCTGCGATGGAGGTCATCGATATTTTGGGTGATGATGCCATGTAAAAATCCAGCCTGTTCTAATTCCGCGAGCGCGGTGTGTGCCGGGTTGGGATCAGCATCAATCATTGTTTTAACAAGTGGTCGAACCCACGTGAAGAAGTTTTCTGGTTGGTAGCGGAAAGAGGTGAGAGAGGCCACCGTCATTGCGTCATACTTTTTCCAAAGTCCGGAGTCATGGGAGCGAAAGTCGGGGATTCCGGATCGGGTTGAGACCCCCGCGCCTGTAAGGGCAACCACCCGACGGGCGGAGCGGAATACCGCTGCGCTCTGCTCAATAGATTCAGCGTGTTGAGAGTGAGTCACAAACGCAATCAACCTTTGGGAGGATGAAGGTACGTAAGGAGAGATTCAGCGAGTTTGCGGATTTGTTCGCTCACTAGAGAATCCGCGTACGAATCTACAAGTGGCGATCCCGCTTGTGAAGCTTGATGGGCTTGCTCGGGGGCAGGGGAGACGATCCCCGCTAATTCAATTCCAAGATCACTTTCCACCTGTCTCCAGGGGACTTGTAGGCTTGTTCCCACACGGTTGATAAGCGCAAGTCCAACCTTACTCGTATTTATCCCGCTCGTTTCTAGTTCTTGCAGTAACGCACGCCCCATGGCATCCGAGGGGTAGATTGGTTCCACTATGAGGATGATGCGAGCGCATTGCTGTAAAAGGGGCTTCGTATAGGGTTTCAACCCTGCACCTAGGTCGAGAATGAGCAAGTCGCACATGGACGCCAGGTTGGATACAACCGCTTCAATTTGGGGGACGGCTTGTTCAAGTTCTGTCTCCCGAGGGTGGAAAGAAGAAAGGAGCAAGCGGACACCAGTCGAGTGATTGACGATCTCTGCCTCTACAGATCGGAGATGGATGTCCTTCAAAGATCTGGAGAGTACGTTGGATAGACCGGAGGGGTCCTGGATGTCCAGTTCCAAACCCATCGAGCCGTGACCCGGGTTAATCTCGGCGATGATTACATCATAGCCCTTATCGAGAAGTGCGACTCCGGAGTTTAAGGCCAGCGTTGTCGTTCCAATGCCGCTTCGAGATCCGAGGAACGCGACGATTTGAGCATTAGCCTCAGGTGCTGCAACGGCTTGTGCAGAGCGAGCAAGCACTGCTTTCACATGAGCCGTAAGTTCAGCCGGGTGTGTGGGTTTCGTCAGGTAGTCGTCGACCCCAGCTTCAAAGCCCGCTACTTTATCGTCTACCATTGTTTTTGCGGTGAACATGATTATGGGAATATGAGCGAGCGCAGGGTTGGAGCGGAGACGCTTCGTGACCTCATATCCGTCGAGGTCTGGCATCATCACGTCGAGGAGGATCAGCTCTGGCTTGTCCTCCGCGGCTTTGGCGAGACCAATTGTCCCATTGCTGGCAACGGAGATCTCGTAACCCTGGCGTTCAAGCATCAAGCCAACGAGTTTTAACGTGTCGACATCATCATCTATGATTAGTACTTTATTGGTCATCAGGAAAGCACCTTATCGATGATTCGCTAGTCATCGCAGTTTAACATAACAGTGAAGGATATTGCAAGAAGATAAAGTACCCATAAGGTACCCTCTAGGCGTAAATATGGAAGCCATCAGTATCAGAAACATCATAGGGATTTCTCCCTCGCCGCTGTGCGGCTCAGTCGAAATGACAAAGTAGAGGAGCCCTTCCCGATCCGTCATTTCGAGCGGAGCGAGAAATCCCTGAGACGAAACTGGTGGATCTCAACTAACATTATTGAGATTTCGCTAAGGATTTAATCAGATCCCTGTCCTGTGCAGGCTAAAGGGTGAAATCTCACGATCCAAGAAAGCGAGAATAATGACGAAAATTCGGTTTTGATTGCGTGCAACGCTGCTATATAATCTTGTTCTATATGAATAGCAAAGGTACCTCACCTAGATGACGCTTGAATTATGGGGCTTTTCGGGGAGCCCCTCGATTGGAATGCCGCTCCGTCCATCCGGCTATTTCCTCCTCCTGGGGGAAATAGCGCTGCTGCTGGCGCTCCTTTTTATTCGACAAGATTGGGCTAAGACCCGCCGTCAGGTTAACGGTTGGATTCGAGAGCCATCTTTTTTGCTCCTGCTTCTCTCCGCGCCCCTCGCCGCTCAGCTCTTCATGATTCGGCTTCCAGCACCATCGATGCTGGTTATTCCCGGGGTTCCACAAGGCGTAGACGGACCTGCCTTCTCGATTTTTGGAGCATTCCCCTGGCTGCTTGCGGCTGGTTTTCTGGGAGGGGGACCGGCGATTGTAATCGCCTTCGTGGGTGGGTTAGCGCGCAGCGCTTGGGAGACGCACAGCATCCTCACCCCGCTGCACATGGCTCTTGTGGCTGCACTGGTTTCCTGGTTGTTGCGCCAGAATTATCGCGAGTGGTTGGGGCGTGCAGGGCGCAACCCGCTCATCGCCGCTTTAATCGGTGGGCTTGCGCTGGGTACATTGCGCAGTGTGGAGCATTACATATACAGCGGTGGCAGTTTTTATGATGCCTTAGATTTTACATTTTCTCTGCTCCAACCCACGTATCTCGCGGCTTTAATTGAGATGGGTATCGCCGGCGGGATTTGCCTTTGGCTGCGCAATTCAGAACGCATACCCTGGTATACACCGCAGAGACTTGTGGTAGGGCCTTACAACCGATCGCTTGCAGCGCGGTTGCTTTCAACTCTAGTCGTGGTCGGTGTTATCTCAAGCAGCGTGCTGCTAATCGGGGATTGGGTCCTCGCACAGCAAGCAGCACAAGACCTTATTGAAAAACAGATGATTCAGACCTCCGATCAAGTGTCGAGCACTATCCCATATTTCATCCAAACGGGAAGATCGATCGAAACCCACATAGCCGAGGAGCTTGGTCCAGCAGTTGAAGTCAGTAACGTCTCAGAAGAACAAATGAAGTCGTTCCTGCGGACAATCGCCTTCTTCCGCACACTTGCCGTCTTCGATAAGGACAAGAATCAACTCGCTGTGTATCCCGCGGAGGGTATTCTGTCTGAAGGGACCCCTTTCGAGTTAGGAGCAGCTTTGGATGCTGCGCTCCTGGGTGTCTCGGAAGAGGTGGTCCTGCGACCGGATAGGGAATCTGCATCTGCACGGCTGGCTTTCGTAACACCCGTTCGTTCCCCAGAAAACAATGAACCCATCGGTGCGATTGTGGGCGTGACGGATCTGGATACCAATCCCTACCTCCTGCCGGTTATGGACATTATTAAAGGACTTGCTCCTGGTCAGGCTTTCATTATCGATGCAGATGGCACGATCCTTGTTCACAACGATCCACGCCGCTTAATGCTGACATTTGAAAGCAGCGAGGCCGGTATCAATCAGGTGGTTTTAGAGACAGCTCCCGACGGCACTCGCCGTTTAGTCAACACGAATGAAGTCAGCGGTTACCCTTGGCGAGTTGTTGTAACCGTGGCCCAGAGTGAGGTCCAGAAGCTGGCTTTACAGATCGCGGCTAATTTGTTTGTCGTCGTCCTTGCGGTCGGCATTGTTATGCTCCTCGCGATCTATCTAATCAGCCGGAGATTAACGCAACCCCTGAGAATGATGGCGAGTGTTGCCCAGTCGATCGCACGCGGAAACCTGGAGCAGCCGGTGGTTGGTGAAGGTCAAGATGAAATAGGCCGCCTGGCTGTTTCTTTCGAGCGCATGCGCCGGCGCCTTAAGGCTCGCCTGGATGAAATGGGTTTGCTTCTCACCGCGAGCCAGCAGGTGGCGAGCTCTTTCAACCTCGACGAATCCCTGCCACCGATCCTTGCAGGAATAAAGGATCTTACTCGCTCGGATTTTGTGCACCTTGCGCTAAGCCCGGATGACACGATCAACTTCCACATGGAAACTTACACTGCAGGCGAGGATCCCGGAAACTGGGCTGCGCTCGATGCTCAAATTCTTGAACTTTGTGAGACCTCGGGGAGATTCACACTCGAGAACCCGACACGGGCGAAAGCGGTGCTGGATATTCAATCCCTCGATACTCCCCTGGAAGCCATGACCGCTGTTCCGCTTCAGAATGAAGATGCTTTTGTCGGCGTCCTATGGGTGGGTTACCGGCAGCCTCAAGTTTTTACCCCAGATGCGCTGCGGCTCCTGTCAATCCTCTCAGGGCAGCTTGCGGTTGCCGTAGTGAATGCACGGCTGTATCAACAGGCGGAGCAAGAACGTCTGCAGCTCACTGCTGTGCTTGAAACAACGCCGGATGCAGTTATTTTGATTGACACGGATGATCGCATCTCGCTCGCTAATCCAGCGGCAGAAGTCGTCTTGAAGCGCAGCGCAGATGAATCTTTAGGTGAGCTGGTGGAAGAGTGTATCGAGTCGCAAGAGCTGCTCGATTTGCTTGGCGAACCAGAGTCGGAGTCACGTTCGGTGGAAATCCATTTGGATAAAGGGCAAATCATGTTCGCCTCGATTTCGGATATCCACTCACCGAATGAGGGCACCTCAGGCCGTGTTTGCGTCCTGTGGGACATCACTCATTACAAGAAGCTCGATACACTGAAGTCGGAGTTTGTCTCAACTGTAAGTCATGATTTGCGTGCGCCCTTAACGCTGATGCGCGGTTACGCCACCATGCTCAGTATGGTCGGGGCGATGAATGAACAGCAGAAGGAATTCATTAGTAAGATTCTCACAAGCGCAGACCAAATGGGAGAACTTATTGGGAATGTGCTGGATCTAGGCAGGATAGAGGCTGGTGTCGGTCTTGAAGTGGAAACTATTCCGTTGGACTCCATCCTTGATGCGGTCTTGGACACATATCGACCTCAGGCTGTGAACAAGCAGATCACATTGGACGTAGAGCTTGAAGAGGAGATGGAGCCGGTCGAAGTCGATGCGACGCTCATCCGTCAGGCGATTGCGAATCTGGTCGATAATGCCCTGAAATACACGCCGGCTGACGGTCATGTTACCATCCATGCTGAGCAGCAGGAGGAATTCCAGATTGTACAGGTTAAGGACAATGGAATGGGCATCGCTCCCACGGATCAGGCACGCCTGTTTGAGAAGTTCTATCGGGCGCGGGGGCGTGAGACTTTGAGCATTAAAGGTTCGGGTTTAGGCTTGGCGATCGTCAAGTCCATCGTTCAACAGCACGGCGGGAGAGTTGCAGTCGAGAGCAAGCTTGGTGAAGGCAGCACATTTACCATCTGGTTCCCAATTCGCCAGCCGGAAGAGGCGGAAGAAGCTGTAGTGGAGTGAGTGAGCGAAGAGCGGAAAATTGACGCTGCGCTTCATTCTCTGCTATAATCTTGCCCAACAACCGAAGATAAAAGGCGTACATCATCAGGAGGAGTAAGCCGAAACGCGCTGACAGAGAAGGAGAGGCCAAAGACTGAGAGCCCTCCGCAGCAGCAGCGGCTGAACGTCGCCCGATGCGCCCGCCGAAGAAACTGTTAGTAGGTCAACAGGAGTAGAGCGGCGCGGGTGAGCCCGTTACAGCGAAGCCCGGATGCTGGTCCAGGGCAATAAGAGCGCTCGTACAGGGATGTACGGCGAACTGAGGTGGTACCGCGGAGGTTCAACCCTTCGTCCTCATGGACAAGGGGTTTTTCTGTTTAATAGACCCTTAATGGGCCATTGAGATCGAGGGATGAAAATCCATCCTCTCGAGGAGGTAGATTGAACGATGTCTGATTTCAAGCTTGCCAAGACCTACGATTTTAACGATGTGGAAAGCCGGATTTACCAGTGGTGGGAAGAATCCGGGTATTTCACGCCGGAGATACAGCCGGGGGTTAAACCCTATGTCATCTCCATGCCACCTCCGAATGTCACCGGAGAGATGCATATCGGACACGCCATGTTTGTCGCCATCGAGGATCTGATGATACGTCACAGCCGGATGACCGGCGTTCCGACGCTATGGCTGCCGGGGACGGATCACGCCGGTATTGCCACCCAGCTTCAGGTCGAAAAATATCTTCTAAGGACGGATGAAGTCACGCGGGAAGAGATCGGACGCGAGGCGTTTGTCCAGAAAACCTGGGAATGGAAGGAAAAATATGGGGGAATCATCACGCAGCAGCTGCGCCGTCTCGGGGCTTCCTGCGATTGGACGCGAGAAAGATTTACGCGCGATGAGGGTTTGTCCGCGGCAGTTCTGGAAGCCTTCGTCCGGCTGTATGAGAAAGGATACATTTACCGCGGGACGTATCTGATCAATTGGTCTCCAGGGCTCCAAACTGCGGTTAGCGATCTCGAGGTGGAATATCACGAAGAACAGGGTTTTCTGTATTACTTTAATTACCGCGTGGAAGGGTCTGATGAAAATATCCCCGTGGCAACGACCAGACCTGAAACGATACTCGGCGACACAGCTGTAGCGATTCATCCCGAGGACAAACGGTATCAGCACCTTATCGGAAAGACCTGTCTCGTGCCCATTCTCGATCGTCAAATCCCAGTCATCGCCGATGATTACGTCGACCTGGAGTTTGGAACAGGTGCGTTGAAAATCACACCCGGTCATGACCCGGCTGACTACGAGATCGGTCAGCGGCATAAGCTGCCGGTAATCAACATCCTCAATGCGGATGCGACGATGAACGATGCGGCCGGCCCGTATGCCGGTCTGGATCGATTCGAGTGTCGCAAGAAGCTCTGGGCGGATATGGAAGCACAAGGGCTCACTTTGAAGACCGAGCCGTACACACTGCAGATTCCGCGCAGCCAACGCGGCGGCGAAGTCGTTGAACCGATGGTATCGACGCAGTGGTTTGTCCGTATGGAATCGCTCGCCGCGCCGGCGCTGGAAGCCGTGCGCAGTGGGCAAATCCAGATCGTCCCCGAGAGATTTGAAAAGGTTTATTACAACTGGTTGGATAACATCCGCGATTGGTGCATCTCCCGGCAGCTCTGGTGGGGGCACCGGATCCCAGCCTGGCATTGCGCCGACTGTGGCGAGATT